>NZ_AP026695.1:710020-1065031 GCF_025998175.1 Nitrosopumilus zosterae | reverse complement strand
TTTGATTTTGATCCAAGTTTTGATATCTTCTTACGTAGCAAATATTATTCGGTTTGAAAAACCATTTTTGTGAAAAAAAGAACCTTTGCAGTAGATATTGATGGTACCATAACTGAGAATGGTGGGGGTAGGATTCATTTGGACGCACTTGATGCATTAAGACGATTAACCAATATGGGGCATACTGTGATTTTTGTAACTGGAAGATCATCTGTTGAGGGATATCTGCTATCCGTCTTTGGAGGCACAACAAAAATTGCTGTTGGGGAAAATGGCGGTTGCATTACCCTTGATTCAAACGATCATATTTTGTTAGGCAATATTGAAGAATGTAAAACTGCGTTAAACGTGATGAAAAACAGTATTGACAATGTTAAAGAAAAACTGGTCTTTCCTAGAATGACTGAAGTTGTTTTGGAACGAACATTTGATTTAGACCTTGCTAGAAAGTTACTCTCTGAAAACAATATTGATGTAGAACTTTCTGATAGTCAGTACGCATTTCACATCAATTCCTCTGGTGTTGACAAGGGGACAGGATTTTCCAAAATCATGGAGAAATTTTCAATTCTAAGAGATGATGTGATCGCAATTGGCGATAGTGCAACAGATGTTCCTTTGTTTAGGTTGGCAAAAACAAGTGTTGCGCTTGGAAATGCTTCTGAAATTGTTAAATCTGAGGCTACGATGACTGTGTCTGCTAATGCGGGCGATGGGGTACTTGAGGCATTAGATAAATTAGCACCTAGACTATCTGAGATATAATATGACATTCAAATCAATCATTGATGAAATTGAAAACAATCTCATGAAGATACTTGCAGAACTTTCAATATCTGATGTAAAATTTACAGTAGAACCTGCAAAATCAGGATTCGGTGATGTAAGTTCAAATGTTTCATTTTTGCTTGCTAAACATCTCAAAAAAAGCCCTGTAGAAATTGCTGATTTATTGTCTGGAAAATTTAAAAATTGTGTCAATACTTTGGTTTTAAAATCAGAGGCGCATCCTTCTGGTTATTTGAATTTCTTTGCAGATTGGAATAAATTAAATCAATTAATTTTATCTGAATCATATCTTGATGGATTCGGTGATGTGGATATTGGAAAGAATTCTGCCATTGTAGTAGAACATACTAGTGTTAATCCTAACAAAGCTCTTCATATTGGACATATAAGAAATATCATAATTGGTGATTGTGTATCTCGAATTTTGAAAAAAGCAAATTACAGAGTCAACGTTCTAAATTATATTGATGACTCTGGTCTTCAAGTTGCAGACATCATAGTTGGTTTCAAATACTTTGGTTTTGCTGAACAACCACCATCTGAAAAAAAATTTGATCATTATTGTGGTGATGATGTTTATGTTAAAACAACTGAAAAATATGAAGAAGATCCTAGTCTTGAAGAAATAAGAAAAAATGTTCTCAAAGAACTAGAAGATGGAAATTCTGAAACTGCAAAATTTGCAGATAAAATCACTCGAAAAGTTTTGGCAGATCAGCTGGAAACTTGCTGGAATTTGGGTGTTTATTACGACTGCCTTAATTTTGAATCTCAGATAATCCGTTCTGGGTTGTGGAGTAAAATTTTTGAAAAACTCAAGGCCATGTCTTTGATCGAATTTGAAAATAATGGCAAGAATGCTGGTTGTTGGGTAATTCGAGGAGAAGACAAAGAAGATGATAAGGTGATTGTGAGAAGTAATGGCACTGCAACCTACATTGCCAAAGATATTCCTTATGCTGCTTGGAAATTGGGGTTGCTAGAGGATCCGTTTAACTATGAAAAATATGAAAAACTACAGCCTAATTCTAGGGATCTTTGGCAAACCACTTTGAATAAAAGCAATCTCGTCTCTCAAAATTTTTCAGGTGAAAAAGTAGTAACTGTAATTGATTCTCGTCAGGCAAGACTGCAAAAAATTATTACCTCTTTGATGGGAAAATTCAAGTCAGTACCAGATGCATATGTTCACCTTGGGTATGAATCCGTGACTCTGAGTTCTGATACTGCAAAGACTCTTGGCTTGGACACTGAAGGAAAACAAGCTCAGATGTCTGGTAGAAAAGGATTGTATGTAAACGCAGATTCTGTTTATGACTTATTAAAAGATAAAACAACTGAGGAAACTCAAAAGCGACATCCTGAAATGGATAAATCTGAAATTGAAAAAATTGCTCATCGTGTTTCAGTTGCCACTTTACGTTATGAAATGATTAAACAAGATTTGGATAAAATCATAACATTTGATTTGACAAAATCTCTTAGCTTAGAAGGTGACACTGCCCCATACATACAATACACTCATGCCAGGGCATCGAGAATTTTGGAGAAATCCAACAGAACTCCTACAATCGATGTTGATTTTTCTTTACTCAAAGACAAATCCGAAATTGACTTGATTAAAAATATAGGTTTATTCAATTTACAAGTTCGTGATGCTACAAATAATTTATCTCCAAAAGTTATTGCAAGATATTGCCATGATTTGGCTGTAGCATTCAATTCTTTTTATGAGCATTGTAAGGTTTTGGAATTAGGCGATGAAAAATTAGAAAATTCTCGTTTATGTCTTGTGAATTCGTTTAAACTTACTCTGGAAAAATCTCTTGATCTTTTAGGGATAACAGCACCTGACAGAATGTAATGTCCTAGAGCAACAACAATGTTGCTACTCTAGGTTTGTTGGCGTGCAAACCAATCACTATTATGAGAATTGTTTTATCTCAATAAACTTTGCTTTAGTGTCTGAATTAATCGACACAGAGAAATCATTGAATGAATCTGAGATTGGATTTTTATGTTATAATACTAATTCGTAATGCTTTCCCATGTCTTTGATGTCATGTGCTTTTTGCAAAAGCTTTTTTGTCAATGGATCTTGATTGGCACTTAGCTCATATTCGCCATATTCGCTAACATTGACAACATGTCCATGATAAACTCCTTTGTACAGTAAAGGCTTGTCGATAAATGTTACTGGTTTTGCTTTTTTCTCTTTGTATTCTTTAGTTGCAACTAATGCTTTTGAAACTGCCATGACTACAGCTCCTGGCTGAAATGGTTTTATGATGTAGTCTTTTACTCCTCCTTTGATTGAGTCTTGAACTAATTCTTTGTTCTCTCTTGTTGACGCAACTATGATTTTTGCATCTGGATCATATTTTTTGATTGCTTTTATGGCTGATAATCCGTCCACATTTGGCATCATAAGATCCATGATTACAACATCCGGTTTGTTGGTGATATACTGTGAAACTGCCTCTCTTCCATCTACTGCTTCATAGTAGTAATAGCCTATTTCCGCATCCGTGAGAACATATCTTATTTTCTCTCTAAACGCAGCTGAATCATCAACTATGAGAATTTTACAATAACGTAATGGTTCCATTGCTAATTGAATTATTTTAGAAAAAATTATGATATAATGAATTGTTTGTAGTTTATGACAAACAATAACAATAAATGACAATTTTGAATAATTTGCTTTGCAATTCATATGGGTATATTGGGCTATATGGAATGTGCCAACTTGCCAGAAGGCAGTCTCTAGTTTAAAGTAATAAAAAGAGAATTCTCAGTATGTCAAATCTAAGCATTCAATTTTTTGGTTTTATAGAATCTGGGTTTTTTACAGAATAGTGGAACATACACAATGAGTCATTGGTACATTGACATTTCATAATGCTGCAAAATAAAACTAGTATAAAAATTTGTATTTTCTTGTTTTTGATCTGTCTGAAGTGATATTTTTTGACTTGATGAGCCAAAAACCTCCTTGCAAAATCTCAAAGTTTAAGAAATCCTGGATTTGGGATCCTACCTGAAAAACGTCTTTGTAATACTATTATTTCATTTGATTTCCGATCTCTTATTATTTTTTCACCAGTTTCCTTCAATGTTTCCTTAATTTCTAAATGACATGTATTCAATTTCTTTTTTAGATCCTCGTCAGTACTTGTATCTTTCACTAGTTGTATTGCTGATGCAAGTTCAGTTAAGTTTGAAAATGCTTCTAATAATTTTTCATAATTTACTTTACTCTGATCTGATAATTTGTAAGAATTGAGGTCTTTGGATATATCTACAAATATTTTTTTGCTTTCTAATTTCTTTAATGATTCTTTAATTTTAGATTCATTGCTGAACATGATGTTGTTGACAAATCCGACATAGTCATCAGAATTTGAATAGTATATTTTATTATAGTATGTATCTGTTCCTGATATTCTAATTTTTTTAATAAATCCCAACACTGCTAATTTTTTTAATGAATTACTGATATCTTTTCTTCTGTATCTTCTTCCTTTTTCATCTAAACATGTTTTCCACAAATCATCCTCGTAATTATTCTCTTGATTCATATTTTTTAATAGCGATGATATGGATATTTCTTTCATGATTCTCTTTTCCTCTGAACTATTTTATTGTTGGCGAATATGTGAAATTCTAATTTTATGAATTTTTTAATTAATCTGATTTTTAGTTGCGTTGTCATTTTTGTAAAATCAAAGTTTGCCCAAGCTTCATTTTTTGATTCACTGTTTGTCTATTTTGATAATCTCTACACTTATTTTAATTCAAACCAATTCTATTCTGATGGATTTATCCTGGATTGGAATGGGATTTGGAATAATTCTGTTTACAGTATTGATTGGAAAATATTTTAAGACTTCAAAGTATGCCTATTTCAAAATAAACCTTAACTGTGAATCTTGTGGTGATGTCACTAATGGATTCAAATGTCCAAAATGTGAAAATATCTAATCTTTTTTCAAATTTATCCATACATCGATTTGTCTATTGTTTCATCCGATGCACTATTAGGTGTTGGAAATCCACTAAAATTTGCGCGTAATATCTTTTGTATGTGCCCTGATACCCTGGCAACATTATCCCATGTATTATGAAAAGAAACTCTGTCTAATACATGTTCATCAACATGTGCAAAAATTGCCAATCCTATGATGTCCTCTTTATCTTTCATCCATTGATGTCCTACTCCACAAATTGTGCAAATTTCACTAATCTCCATAATTGCTTTTGAAAATGATGGATTTTTCAATACTAGTAGTTTTGCATCTTCTGGAGGGAATCTCATGTTGACATTGACTTGAATTCTGTCATCCCTGTTTGCATTTTTGCTAACAATGACGTTTGCTCCAATATGGAATTGCCATTCTACTATCTTGCTTTTTTCTCTGACTTTTTCCGTCTGATCTTCATATTTGATATTGGTTATTTTGATAAATTCTTCCACTTGTCTTTTCATTTCTTCAGATGTCTTTGCCATGTGTTTGAACCCTCATTTGTATAATATGCCATGTTATAAAAAAAAGAATTAATGGCTGTGTCCACAACCACAGGAATCATGACCTTCATGTCCTTGAGATTCTTTACCTGCACATCTGGAACATTTGTCCGAACCCATTGGGGAAAAGAAACTAATTCCACATGATACACATTTCATGTTTGACATGCTCTTTGTAAAAAAGCGCTTTATTTATTGAATACTATGTATGATGTACATTATGTTTTTTGAATTACTGTGACGGGTTAGCTTTGCCGATATCTGCAGATTCATCATTCTTTTTGAATACTCTGTATTCGCCAATCACTGAACTGCATTTTTCGCAGGTATATTGACCTCTTTCAACAAGTATTAGGTTGTCTGCTACTTCCTCATTGGTGTTCTCTTCAAGGTGAATTGTAGGTGGATTTTCAAATTCTGTTTCACAATTATTACAATAATGTTTGAACATTTTTTCGGTCTCAAGTTTTCCAATTGGTGCCAAAAACAACTTCCCTACGCCTAAATCTGCTTTTTTTGCTTGCTCTTCTGTTAAATCTGCAATGATGTATCCTCCTGAGCCTTGAACCTTTAACTCTGTCAATTCACTTTGATGTCTATATTGGCATTAAAATACTATTTGTAGCAACTTGGATTGTTTTTCAATCTTTCCATGTTCCAGAGAAAAAAACAGTCTCCCTTACTTTGGAGACTATGTAATTGTATTAACTAGTTTATGTGAGCACTGGGCCCCCAGCTAACACCGCAAGATGTCTCTGACTCAATGACTCTGTTAGAACCACGTTTTTGTTAAAAACCCGGGACCAAAAAAAATTACTTTTAGGTTAATTTTCTAAACGTTTACTCACTTCCAATTTATGAGATCAGTAGATTCTTATCTAAAATTTTTAGGAACAAAACATGGCCAAAATAAAACAAAATTCGCCTGTTTTGTTTTTTTATAATAATTCTAAAAAATGGTTAGCAAAAATTTCAAAAAAAGAATCATTTCACACCCATATTGGTGTAATCAAACACTCTGATGCAATTGGCAAAGAATATGGCTCTAGGTTAACTACAAACAAAGACAAGTATGTCTATCTTCTAGAACCAACAATGTATGATTATGTAATGAAAATTCAACACGGTACCCAGATTGTCTACCCAAAAGATCTTGGCTATATTGTTGCAAGATCTGGGATTGGCGATGGCCAAAAGATTTTAGAGATTGGAACTGGAAGTGGCTCGCTCACTTCTTTTGTGGCAAACATTGTAAAGCCTCGTGGACATGTTTACACTTTTGATGTTGATGAAAATTTTATGAAAATTGCAGAAAAAAATATCAAAAAAGCTGGAGTATCAAAATATGTTACACAACAAAATTTGGATTTGAAAACTGCTAAAACCTTACCATTATCTGATATGGATGTGGCGTTAATTGATTTAGGTGATCCTTGGATTGTTATACCTAAAGTAAGGCAGATGTTAAAAGGCAGCGGTTGTATCTTTGCAATTTGTCCGACGATGAATCAATTAGAAAAATTAACCACTGCTTTAGTTGAAAATGAATTCACTGATATAGAATCTACTGAACATATTATCCGAACCATTGAAGCAAGAGAGGGGAAAACCAGACATTCCTTTCAAGGAATTGGTCATACTACATACCTGTGTTTTGCTAGAAAAGCATTTTTTGACCGACAATTGAGAAAATCTCCTGAGGAACCTCCTATTGATAAAATCCCGTCAAAAACTCCAAAGAAAACCCTCAAGAAAACAACACGTACAAAGAAATCCACCAAAAAATCACTCGGATCAACTCATAAAACTTTGAAATAAGATTTATTCATCTATTTTTTATGATGTGTTGTTATGGTTAGAAAAAATCTAAACGTCACAATTATTAAAAAATTCATTCCGGCAAGAAACTCTAAATCTCGAAAAGGTGATAACGGTGTAGTTCTTGTAATCGGTGGCAGTTACATCTATCATGGTGCTCCTATCTTATCTTCAATTGCAGCTCTTAGATGTGGAACTGATTTGGTTTATACATCTGTTCCGAACATCAATGTGACTCCAACACGTGCTATTTCACCAAATCTTATTGTCATTCCATTAGTTGATCAAAAATTAACTAGGGGTGCAGTAAACAAGCTTTTAGGATCTTTACCTAGAAATTTGGATTCTGCAACAATTGGAATGGGTCTTGCAATACAAGAAAAGAATGCCCTGTTACATCTTGTCAAATCTCTTTTAGATCGAGATGTACGTTTATCCTTAGATGCCAGTGCTCTAATTCCTGATATTTTGCCTTTACTTGCAAACAAAAATGTTGTAGTGACACCTCATGCTGGTGAATTTAAAAGACTGTTTGGGGAATCTCCATCTAATTCAAAAAATGAAAGAATCAAACTTGTAGAGAAAAAAGCTAAAGAATATGGAATTACGGTTTTACTAAAGGGTGCAACTGATGTCATTTCAAATGGTTCTACTACTTACCTATATGAGAAAAAAATTCCTGCAATGACTGTTGGGGGAACGGGTGATGTGCTTTCAGGATTAGTTGCAGGATTATTATCTAAGAATAGAAATTCTTTGGAATCTGCCGCAGCCGCTACATTCATCAATGGATTAGCCGGAAAAGCAGTTCAAAAGAAAATAGGATTACACATGACTTCAATGGATTTGTTAGATGCAATTCCTTCTGCAATGAAACCATTTGACAAAATCGTGTAACTGACATGAAAACACTTCAACATATAGATTCTCACATGGACCACCTGATTTCAGATCTTCAAACTTTAATCCGACAGCCTAGCGTGTCTGCAAAAAATGAAGGGATTGAAGAATGTGCAAAACTTGTTCAAAGGATATTGAAAAAATCTGGAATATCTTCTGAAATATTACGATTGAAAAAAAATGTTGCCCCAATTGTTTATGGTGAGGTAAAATCCATACAAAACCCAAAAAAAACTTTGATGTTTTACAACCATTATGATGTACAACCAGCTGAACCATTTGATTTGTGGGATGATCCTCCATTCAGTGGAACAAGAAAAGGAAACAAAATATTTGGGAGAGGTGCCACTGATGATAAGGGCGAATTAATTACCAGAATAAAAGCAGTTGAGGCTTATCTGAGAACCACAGGAGATGTTCCATGCAACATAAAATTTGTGATAGAGGGAGAAGAGGAAACCGGCAGCGCTCATATTGAAGAGTATTTAAAAAAATATCGAAAGAAATTTTCTAGTGATGGTGTTATTTGGGAATTTGGATACATTGATGCAAAAAATACGCCGATAATTGGTCTTGGTATGAAGGGATTGTTGTTCGTTGAACTGTCCGTTTCTGAATCTATACGGGATGCTCATTCCAGCTTGGCGGTTTTAATAAAAAACCCTGCATGGAGATTGATTGAAGCAGTACAAACATTGCGTGATTCTAATGGAAACATCCTCATTAAAGATTGGTACAAGGATGTTTTAGCACTTTCAAAAAAGGATTTGAAGATTATAGATGACGAACCGTTTGATGAAGACGTCTTCAAAAAAGAATTTGGAATACGAACTTTTTTGGGTGACAAAAAAGGATTAGATGCCAAAAAAGCCTTAGTGGCAGGTGCCACTTGCAATATTGCTGGATTTGTCTCTGGATATACTGGAGATGGTGCCAAAACCGTTCTTCCTGGCAGTGCATTAGTCAAAATTGATTTTAGATTGGTACCTAAAATGGACCCGAAAAAACAAATAATGAGATTAAAAAATCATCTAAAATCTAAAGGATTCTCTGATGTTAAAATCAAAATTTTTCATGGTGAAGCAGCTGCTAGGACTGATTCTTCAAATCCATTTGTATCTCATGTAAAAGATGCCGCTGACAAAGTATTTGGAAAATCTATCCTGAATGTTTCGAATGCTGGAACTGGTCCAATGCATCCTTTTGTCGAAATTTTAAAGGTGCCCTGCATCTCCATTGGAAGTACATACATGTTTTCAAGAATTCATTCTCCAAATGAATTTGCTAGAATTGATTTGTTAAAGAAAACCACAAAATGTGTTTGTTTGATTATGCAAAACTTTGGAAAAAGTTAATGAAGACACCTAGGTAATTTTTTGATTGCTTGTGCAATCGAAATTCTTCCTGGACCTACTATCATAACAACTAATACTGATGCTAGTAAAATTAAATCTAATTCAACCCCTCCTTGACCAGTAATACTTTTTGCGCCTTTAATCATGAAAATTGCTCCTAACATAACGACTGCAAGTAGTGATGCGGACAACCTACTTAACACGCCAACAATTATCAAAATACCTGGAACCAATTCAGCTAATGCCAATGGGATTTGCATTTCGATTGGAAGTCCCATATTAGGTAAATTATTGGCAAATCCTGGATTAAATTTTGACATTCCATGAAGAATAAAGATCACACCTACGGCAGATCTTAAGCCCATAAAGACAACATCGTTTAGGATCTTCTCTCTAATTTCTGCTGTAGTCAATATTTTACTCTCAGATTTTCCGTATAATTATTTTACCCGTAATCTGCGCGTAAAATGTAGAAAGCCCTTTATTATGCGGCAAAATTATTTGGATTATGTCAATGTATATGCCCGGCGCAACTGCTGTTGGAATTACTTTTGATGGCGGCGTGGTTTTTGCCAGTGAGAAAAGAATAGCCTTTGGTAACTTTCTTGTAAGTAAATCCACAAAAAAGACATTTCCAATTACTAACAAAGTAGGTGCTGCATGTGCTGGTCTTGTAGCTGATATGCAAATTTTAGCATTACAAATATCAGCTCTTGCTAAAATCAGAAAAATGGAGCTCAAAAGGGATGTCCCTCCTAACACTGTTGCAAAAATGATGTCAAATATGATGTATGAGCGAAGATACTTTCCATTACTAACTCAAGTAATTGTTGGCGGCGTTGTTGATAAACCAATTATGTATACTCTTGATCCATTAGGTTCCGTTCTTCCTGACGAGTATGCTGCGGTTGGAACTGGGGCAGAAATGGCGTTAGGTGTGCTAGACCCACAATTCAAACCAAACCTGAGTAAGGATGAGGCAATAGATTTGGCAAAAAGGGCAGTACGTTCAGCAGCTTTGAGAGATTCTGCAAGTGGTGATGGAATAGATATACTTGTAATCACTAAAGATGGTACAGAAGAATTTACAGAGCAAATCAAATAATTCTGTATTTTTGATAAAACTGACATATGTTATTTCTTGTTGATGCAATGCTTGGCAATATTGCCAGAAAATTAAGACTGTTTGGATATGATACTGAATACTTTTCTGACATTGATGATCATGAACTATTAGAAAAAGCTAAAAATGAGAACAGAACAATAATATCCAAAGATGAATGTCTAATCAGACGTGCAAAAAAGAAAGGTATTCAATTTATCGGTATCACTACAGAAGACGAAATTGAACAATTTAAAGAAATTTTAAAAACAACAAATTTGGAAATTAATAAAATTTCAGGTGATTTAGCAAGATGTACCAAATGCAATTTTCAAACTTTTCAAATTAAAAAATCTGAAATTCAAAACAAAATTCCAAAACGAATTTTAGACTATCATGATAAATTTTGGAAATGTGGTGTGTGTGATAAAATCTATTGGGAAGGAACACACATTGAAAAATTACAAGAGTTTGTTCAGAAACTCAAATGTTTAATTTAATCGTAAATTATTTTTCCAGTTTCCCAAAACTTGTCTGAAATATAATGGATGTTTTTAATTACTTCGCCTTTTTTCATAATCTCCAACTCTGAACTTGCCACCAGTGCCTTTCCAACCGCTAAAAATTTGTGTTGAGATTCTTCTACAATGCAAACTAGTTGATCTTTTTCAAACTCTGTATATTTTTTAATTCCTGGCCTCATTACGTTTGCTCCTTTACACATGAATTTTATCGCTCCCATATCTACCGTAACATTTGGAAATTTTTCCAACATTTTAGTTTCTGACAAAAATGGAAGATAATCTTCGTTGATCTTCAATATTTTAATCCCCTCGCCTGTGATTATTTGTGCATCATCCAAAATTTGATGTACTTTGAGATTTTTTATTTTGGGAAACTCAATTCCCCATTTTTCTGAGACTGTTTTAAGGAGTGTGGAAGTCTCGCTTTTTGAAATTAGATTTGATTTCAAGTTCTTGCAATCTCTTGTCTGATGTCTAACAAATCTCTTAAAATGGAACTGGCAGTTTCCATGCCTCCTGCACCTCTGCCAATAATTGTCTGCGTGCCTGAGTGTTCCGATGTAAACGCAATTGCATTTAGTGTTCCATTGACACAAAGCGGATCATCTTTCGATATCTCTTTAGGACCTACAACAAGTTCTTTGTTGCAAGATGCGATGAGTTTGACAGAGCAGTTATTTTTTTCTGCTTTTTTAATATCCTCAGTTGTGACATTTCGTATACCTGTGCAATTGATGTCTGGTAATGTTACTTTCATCCCCATTATCCAGTTTGCAAGAATTACTAATTTGGCTGCAGCATCCAAACCATCCAAATCCAAAGATTCATCGGCTTCCACATATCCTTTATTTTTTGCATCCTTTAGTGCTTCCTCAAATGACATGCCCGTGGCCATATTTGTCAAAATATAATTTGTTGTTCCGTTTAAGATTCCTGCAAAAGAAGTAATTCTTTCACCTCTGAGGCTTTTTTTGGCGTAATCCAAAATTGGCGTTCCGCCTCCGACTGTCCCGCTAAACTTGAACATTACTTGATTGTATGCTGCAAGTTCCAACAAAGATGGAAAAGCTAATGCAAGCGGTCCTTTGTTGACTGAAATTACATGCATTCTTTTTTTCATAGCAGTAATGATGTGAGTCATTCCAGGCTCGGCATCTTTATAATTACTAGCGGTAGTCTCAATTAGAACATCTGCCTCAACATTTTTTAGCATTTCTATACCTGACATTGAATTTTTTTTATCAGAATAATTTTTCACCGTACCAAATTTTTTCTTTACGTCCATCAGTTTGTTGAATTCTAATCCTGATGAATCAACTGCGCTTCCTTTGCTGTCAAAAACTCCTACAACTCTTGGTTTTAATCCATATTTCGCATAAAGGTCTTCAGATCTTGACTCAAATAATTTCAGTAAACTTTGTCCAACAACACCGAATCCACATAAGATTATTCTCAAATCCTTTCCTTCCTTTTTGTTACATATTTGAAGTTCTTGTTATTGCTGGAATCACTATCAATGGCTGTATCTGATTCTAAATATTTCGTGTTATGATGAATTAGTATCATAGTGTGGATTGACTGGTTGCTTTCATAAATATTCTTAGTCCATTTCTTGTTATTTTTAATCAAATTCATGGCTAAAATGATGTGTATCGATAATCAGTGTTTTCAGAATTTTGTTTAACTGATCTATGTTCTTTTGCTAATGTCTGCACCACAATGGATGCAGAAATATGATCCATTTGATGTCCAATGATGTTCACATTTTAGATCTTTCATAATATTTCATAATGTGCTATACTCATAATACATTGTTTGTTCAAAAAATACATCATCGTTGGTGAATCCATTATTGATTCTCAGTCTTTTTCGTGTTTTAATGAAACTGAATTAATACAATATCTTTGGTTTGTAGGCTTTGGACCGTCATCAAAAACATGACCAAGATGGGAACCACAATTTTTACAATTTACCTCAGTCCTGATCATTCCGTAATCTGTATCTGAAACATACTCTATCTTCTCTTCTGCCACTGGTTTCCAAAAACTAGGCCATCCTGAACCTGAATCAAATTTTGCATCTGAGGAAAAAAGATCTTCTCCACAACAAACACATCTGAAATATCCTTCAATCTTGGAATTATTGTATTTTCCAGAAAATGGTGGTTCTGTGCCGTGATTGATACAAATTTCATACTGTTCCGGTGTTAATTTTTCTTTCCATTCTTCAGGATTTTCAGTAACTTTTTTTGTCATGAATTATGTTATTTTTTTCTATATTAGAATATTGTTCTATTATTTAATTTGCTTTCGTTTTTCTTCCGTTCTTTTTTCTGATTCAAATCTTTCTAAATCATATTCTTTCAAATCTACAAATTTCATAATTTTGCTTAAGCTTGGATGTACTTTATTGATCTCATGAAACATTTGTTGTGCTACGCGTCTGTAATCTATATGTCCTTGTGGAACTGTTCTTAGTTCGATTAAGTGACATGCTTCTCTAAGATTGAATTTCATAAAATATGGATAATTATATGCAAAGTTTACAACATATTGTCCCTGTTCTGGATATCTTGTTCTGATTTTATCAAAGGTCTCTTTCGTTTTCTTCATACAGTCTCTAAAGTCTTTTTCAACTCCAAGAATTTTGATCTCATCTGGAATGCTGTAACCATGATCTGTTGTAAGTAACTGCCTCTCTAAAGTCAGTGTTCTGTGTCTGTGAAAATCCCTGAACATTCCAAAATTGTTACACAAATCAAAAGTATAATAAACTGTTTCAAATGCTCGTGACGGCCTATGTCTCCTATTTTTTCTAAGTTTTGTGAATTCCTCAATAATTTTGATTTTATTTTGTTTAGAAATTTTCTTTACCTGATGAGATATATTTTGATATGAAGTACTTGGAGATTGCTCATAAATTATGCCTGTGATGATTTTATCTATTGCATTTTTCTCGGATTCATAATCTACAAGTTGTGTTCTTATTCCTAATGTTGGATTTGATTTAATTTTTGTTTTTGCAATTGCTTTGGATTTGTTTTTGATGTCTTTGAGATATTTTTGGAATGCTTTTCCGTATTTGTCATCTGCTCGTCTAACAAATGATTTTATCGTTGTATCCAACTCTTTTTTGATTTTTGATGCCAGATCTTGTTCTTCTTTTAATTCAGATGAGCCTAAAACTGTAAGAAGATACTCGAAAGCTCGTCCATTTCCTGTGATTCCAACATTAGTCAAAGTTGATGCCGGTAGTAACCCTCTGAGAATATCTAATGCTTTAGCTTTGGTTGAACCTCTGTAAATCATATGTGCTGATCTTATGTCTGATTCATTTTTCAACTTGGGAAATAATTTTTCTTTTCCATCTGCTGAGTCTTTGAAACTATATTTTTCAATGGGGTATTTTTCTCTGATATAATTTATCATTGGCTCTATATTTTTTGAATAAACATCAAAAGAAAAATTACATGTTTCTTCATACATATCTGCAAATTTTGATTTCGTAATTTCAGGATCTCTATAAAATCTGTATTTTCCTTTTTCTTTTTTGTTCCATGCTACATATCTTGATGATTTTTCTAAATATGATAATCCTATTCTTCTGTCTTCTATTTTTTTTACTGCGATATTTGTCAATCCTTCAATTGCAATTTGTGCTTCTCCTAATTCTGCAACAGAATCATCGCCATACTCTAAAAGAACTCGATTGTAAAATTCTTCTCCTCTATTTTTATTTTTTAAAAACTCATCAAGAAATATTCTTCTCATACTTTTGTCAGTTCTGCTGTATCTTGACATCAAAGCTCCACGATCTACTTGTCGCGGTGTAATTATTGCAAAGACATTTCCTTCTGTATTTGAAAAGTGATCTGCTAAAATCTTTTTTTCATTGGTTGAAAATTCTGACAACACACATATCTGGAAAATCAATTATTAATAGTCTATTTCTTTTTTCCAATTTGAATTAGATCGGGACCTTTGTCTCTATTTTTGTCTTGGCCTTTTGCTTGCCATCTTAGCAACACTTCTTTGAAAGATGCGGCATCATCTTCATTTTCTGTATACATCAATGTTGTTACCCAGAATCCTTTTTTTGCTGTTTTTCCACCAATTGAATTCATCCAAAAATCATTTGGTAGATTTTCCAAAGCTTTACTGTTTGGATCTTTTGTAGTTTCAATCCATCTGTTTGCTACAAAATTCAAAATTTGTTCAAGTTCTTCTCTTTGAATCATGAGATTGGTACTTTCTCTCTAAATTTTAAAATTGCTAAGATATTGGTTCCGAAAGTTAGTGAATTTAATGTTACTTAAAGTTGACAATACAGCAATTCATACTATTACTAAAATTCCACGCCTAATTGCTGATAAGGTATTTTTCATTATTTCTTCAAACAATCATTGACATTACAAGCAAATTCAAACCAATTCAATTTTTTCTTGTTATCTTCATTCAATTGTTGGTAGAAATACAACATATCACATTTAGACACCTCATTACCATTTCCTAAATCCCAGTAGATTTGCTTGGTTCTTTCATCCAGGGTATCTAGATTCAATGATTCTAAGACTTCATAGATTTTTGATACTTTGTTTGATAGTCCACAATATTCAATCAATTTATCTTCTAGATTTTCTACCATTTCTTGATTATTCATATTCGAAACAGATTCTAATAATAGCGGTACTACAAACACAAAAAACACAACTAACATTGCAATCGCTACAAATATTGCTCTATAATCGGTCATAATGTAATTAATGTTTTTTAGAACTTAACCGTTATGCAACATTAGCAATCAAATAATTTTCTGTTTTTTATTCTTGTTTTGTTCCTATAAATTATCAAATGATATTTGATGATGTTCTTGAGTTTATCTTCAACTGATAATTCTTCTTCAATACAGATTGACAAAAAGTCTAGATAATCTCTATCTCTAATATCTATCTCAACTTTTCTCAATTCATAATTTGAATCCTAATTGATGTATTCTCTTTTGAAATCATTTTAGCATGGTTAATACAAAATCTCATAATCTCTTTACAGAATGGTTTTTTCATACTGTCCTCAAAATAATAGAACATTACTTGGGTAAATGCTTCTGAATTACATCCTAGCATATTACAAATCATGAGATCCTAAACTATACAGTATTGAGGCTAAAAGGGGAGGTTATTGTATTGTAATATTGATTTTTTGTCGCCTGTGCTATCTAATATCTTGTTTTAATTTTAAATAATTATTGTCTCAAACATATGATTTTGTACCTGCATTCAAAGATGGAAAACCTATCAAAAATGCATCCAAGGATTGGTTGAATTTTGATGAACCCCAAATTCTGTTCTATCAGGGTATGAGAGGTTCGGGAAAATCTGTGATGGTTGATGAAACTGTTGAAAAATTATACAATCAGGGTTTCACCATTTTACATATTTGGGGTGCAAGAAGTCTAGAAAATCTATACTACGCAATCAACAATAATTGCAAATATCATTATGACAAACTCA
Organism: Nitrosopumilus zosterae; assembly: GCF_025998175.1. NCBI lineage: Archaea > Thermoproteati > Nitrososphaerota > Nitrososphaeria > Nitrosopumilales > Nitrosopumilaceae > Nitrosopumilus > Nitrosopumilus zosterae. The sequence goes on along the minus strand of NZ_AP026695.1, from coordinate 1,048,506 downwards.
AAATAATTGTTGATGTATTTTCAGACAAAACACATCAAGGAAATCATAGAGAAAGATGTGCATCAAAAGGTCTGTATGGAGATGAATATGAACAATACAAGGATATTGCGCTTGAAGAGAATTTAATTGAGCATTATGATGAAACGCAACTAAAACTTACTGAATTTGGATTACAACTGTCCAAAAGAGAATTGCTTCATTGTAATTGTCATAGGGCAATTCCGATAACTGTTGCGGTTCCTGATTATCTAGAGTTTGACCAAGAATCCCTTGATCGCTTTAATGGGTTCTATTTCAGCGATTTGAAGCATTATTCTGAATATTTCAGTGAGATTACAACTTTTCAAAAAGAGTTGTTAAAACAAGGAAAATTACTAATTCCTGAATATGCCCGACCAAAACCAGTAATCAAGGTTCAGTATTTTACAACCCCTACAACTGCTGATAGGAAAATAAAATTCCATGATGAATTTACAAAAATAATTCTTGATTCTAGAAAAGAACACAGAATTGTCTCAATGAATCCAAGCCTATTTGATGGTGAAATGGACAAATTCTATACATTAGCTGAGATATTCAAAATGATGCCTAATCTAATGACTAATTCGGGCCATTTTATGCCTTTAACACAACATGATGTAAAAAAGCCTAGAAAGTATTGGACAAGAAAACAAAAGGCATGGCATAAGGTTGCTATTGTAATTAACGAGGTTCGCTCTGTTGCACCATCCAGTAATTTGCACGGTGATAAAGATGCAGGGATATCAAAAAAGGCAGTATTTGGATATGTTCCAGAGGCTAGACATTTTAAAACATGGTTGTTGTGTGATTATCAAGACCCAGAAGATTTGTATTCTGGAATTAAGAAACAAGGAAATCTAACAATTGTTAAAAGAGGCTCTAGAAATATTCTTGGTGAAAATTTTTCATGGTTGTTCTCAAAGGTTGAATATGATAGATTAGGATTGGCAAGACGTGTTTACAAAAAACAATTCATTGAAAAAATTGAACAGTTGCGAGTTATTGAAAGAAAACATTCAAAATTAAAAAAATATCTGGATGATAGACGACCATATGTTGATGAACTACCTGATAACAAGGCATACGTTACATGGCAAAATCAAGAAATCAAATTAATTACCGTCAATCTTCCATCCTGGCATCATCGACAATCAACAGAAGATTTCTTACAGTATACTGGAATTAGATGGACCATTAACAAAGAAAAGAAACCAATTGAAAAATCTGCATTATCAAAAAAGGAAAGAAAAGACGCATCAAAAAATATGAAGAAAATCAAAGATGATATTTTCAAAAGAATTAATGGATATAGAAAACAAGGTTGGAATTGGACACAGATTAAAGATGAATTGACCCAGTTGCAAAATGAGGGTGTTATTCCTAACATGGAATTTGAACAAAAAACGCCAAAAGCACTATCAAACTGGTATGGCAACTGGAAAAAAAAACAGTCTGATCAAGACGATTTGTCATAATTGGGTGAAACTAGGCGTAATTTTAAAGGAAAATCAGTCGTTTTCGAGGAATTTTTGATGGAAATCCATGACTAGATTCATTCCTTTTTCCTTAATTCCTCTATTTTCCCTATAGGGTTGGCATAAGGAATTGAGGAATGAAAACGTGATGGAATTGTTGCAATTTCCATACTAAGCTGGAACAAAGAATAGGTATCACCAATTTATGTAGCGTGTCATACGTGTGCGTATAAGGAGTAACCTCTTGACACTTTTGGTCAAAAAGTTTCCTTAATTAGTTATCAAATTCTATATCGTGAAAGTTTTCAAGTAAAGTGTCAAGAACCACTATGAGTCAAAATCCCATTGATCCACCAGAGCAAATAATTCTAGTCATTACTACTGCGATTATAGATATTGTATTTTCTATCCTCTTTAATGAAATCAATTCCTATGCAAGTGAAAGTCCACAAGCATTGGGTCTTATGATAATGGTATATGGTGCTGTTGTAACTCTTAATGGTTTAACAACTTGGTTTGTTATTTTACCCTTGTTTGAAAGACATCACTAAGTTGTATCAACTGTTGCAAGTGTTTCTTGTTTTGGCATTTTAAATGAAATATTCAACCAAACTCTTTGAACTCTCCCATCAATTTCTATCCTATCTTCATCATGCCATTCAGAAAACGCCTTGCTAAACTGACCCATTCCTTTAGGGGTTTGACCTTTTTCTAACATTATTTCTTTGTAGAAATGATATGTCTCTTTTTTTGTCTTGTGTGATTCACTGTCTAAAATGTAACTAGAGTTAAATTCATCAATTGGGTCTGCGTTTTCACTCCACTCTCTTTGGATTGTTTTCCAATTTTTTGTATGTGTGAATTTACCTACTTTGTTTAGTTTATGTGCAATTAATACTAGATTTGAAAATACTTTGTTTTTCTCTTCTTGATTCTCTGCAAGACTCTCTTTGAGATATTCTATTCTTTCAGGATCGTTTTCAAAATCACGTTCCCATTTAACAATTATCCATCGTCGAAAGAAGCCTTGTGATTGATCAAAGACTTTGGGAAATCTATTACATGAAAACATGAGTTTTGCAAAGGGGTATAATGTGAAGCCTTGCTGGTATTTTTTCTCAACCTCTATACCCTCATTTGATATGATTGCCTTGATTTTTCCAGCATTTCTGAGTTCATTTTCTTCCAAATCTGGAAAGATGTTTGCTGACATGCCTGCCAAATTAGCCCTCATGAACTTATTTTCGGCAATATCATGAAGTGAGATGCTACTGACATTGTTTTCTCCTAGGTATGACTTTATGTAAAATAGAAGAACAGACTTGCCATTCTCACCATTGCCTAAAAACATGAATGCTTTTTCATCAATATGTCTTTTGATAATTGGACTTGCTGTAATTTCCAAGACTGTTTCAAAATCCTCTATTCTAAATCTTCTTTTGACAGTAAATGATGATTTTAGATATTTCCAAAACAAGGTGTTTTTGAGATTCTTTTCAATGTTTGTAGATTTGGGTTTATGAAATTCTACTGGTAATAATACTCGACTTAGATGATTTGGTGTATGTGGTTCTAGTTTTAGTGTTTGAAGATTCAAAATCCCATTTTCAACAGTAATTAGATTTGGGTCTGCATCAAATTTTTCTAAATCAACAAAAGTCTGTGCTTTGATTTTATTGATAACTTCATGTCTGTTATGAGTGGTGCAATTAGGAATTAATTTCTCAGTTTTTTCTTTGATGACTGTTTCTGCTTGGATATTATCATAGATTTTTCCATTGTATAGTAGAATTTCTTCTGTTTTTCGTAATGTTACAAAATTGTAAAATTTTCTTAAAAGTTTTACAACCTGATCAATCTTTTCTTCCCCCTCAAATTTGAGATTGTTTTCAACTGCAAAGATTTCCATGAGATTATCGATATTTGTTTTAAAATCATTAATTTTGACACCAATCCGTAAATCATTACTGTGTTTGTAATGTGCACATCTACATTTATCTGGAAATTGACATTTTTCACAATTATCTTCTCTGCAATTCTGACAATTTACTAAAGGAACACTATTCATTTTTGTCATCCATTATGTTATCAAGATAATAGTCTATGCTGTCATGTCTGTGAAACCACAAACAACTAATCAATCCTGATTGAGTATGATGAGATTTCATGCAGACTTTGCAAACTAGATCTGTGAATTTTATGACCAGTTCAGATACCATATTTTTGAAATATTTCTGATTGATATTGATAAACCAAGTTTTTCTATCTGCACTAATTAGACGATTACTGCCATCTAGGCTAAATTTGGCATGAATCCATTTACTCATCAGGTTCTCACCATGCCTAAATCTACTGCTTTTCGTAGGTTTCTAATGATGTTCTTTACTGCCTTGTAACATGGATGTTTGGAATGAAGTGCTTTAGTATGCCTATCTAAAGTATCAATGTTATCAAAGACTTTGTGTTTTCTGTTACCATTTTCATCATCACAAATAATGCAAGGGAATCTAAGATTCTCTGAATTTACTTTTGTGGGTTTTAATATTTCAGGTCTGCTATACATCATTAATCACCAATCTTCTACCAAAGTTTTGTGATGTTAGTGATGACCTCTCTAAAGAAACATCCCTAACTATTTTTTTATTTTGAATAATGACCAGTGACAGTAGAGTGATGAAATACCCTACTGTCACAAATTGAAAAGGTCTTACAACTGATTGGCTTACAGTGGTAAGTGAAATTAGAACAGTCAATTTTTAGCACCGTCCTTTGTAATGGATTTTTCATATTTATCAAGAATTAATGTGATTGCTTTATCAAATCCTATATCAAAAGGTAATTCTGTTAGTTTAATTATTTTATCATAATTTTTTTTGGACACAACTGCTCTTATGCTCTGACTCATTACGTCCTTTCCTCGTCAATTTTTATTTAAAGTATAATCAAAATTCAGACTTCTCAAATTGCTAAAATTTTCATTGATTTTGTTAAACATTTGTTTAGTTTTTTTTGTATTGAAAATTATAAACGGTACCTAAAATCAAAATGATAAACTCAAAAAAAGCATAACATTTTCTTTGTTAAATATTCCTAAAAATCAATGTTAACGGTACCTAACAACATTATTTTTATGAAAAAATTTGTTAAATAATCATTGAATATTTGTATTAATGTTAATGACAAAAAGTAAACGGGTTAACCTTTTTTAATTTAAGAAAAACTGAAAGATAATTTTAGGCACAAGTTTTATCATGTCTTGACACTTTTGGTAAAACATTTCTTCTAGATGGAAATTATTTTGTAAGTAAAGAAAGTTTTGAAGTAAAAGTGTCAAGAATTATTCCTGTGCTGTTATCTATCTATTATTGTTTAATACATCATGGCTAGATATCCTAATGTTTACTGCATTCAATGTGGTTCTAACAAAAAGATGGTCTATGATGCAGTAATTTCGACCAAAAATAGGCATAATCCAGGCATGGAAATTCAGGTTTATTGGTGTATGAGATGTGATATTATTTTGAGGATTCAGAAATCGCAAGTCCATAATAAAATCAACTCAATACGTGTATTGATGTTTAAAGATAGATACGCTAAAGATAATAAATATGGGGAAAATTTCTAATTCATACAATATGACAAAAAGTTCTACATATGACAATGAATTATTCAAATCTGAATTACTATATTATGTCAAATCTATGAAAAAAAGTGATTTCAAAACATCAAACATTTTGGCAAATAGAATTATGACAAATGCTTGGTTTTTCGATAATCTGAATTATGGTATTGTTGGCTTCCAATTACGTCAATTTGCCCTAGATGCATTAAACTCATCACGTGTGAATAATACTAACGGTGCTAAACAAGTAACCAGTGAGGCATCATCTTTTTCAGATTTTATTATAACTCAATTATCTTCTGGAAAATTCAATTTGACAGAACTTTGGACAAAATTCAATATTCAAAGAGAAAAATACAGAAAATCCCTATTGCCACCAGAAGAAAAAGACGTGTATCCATCAAATCCTGATTTTACAAATGCAACATTTTCAAAAATTCTGGAAATTTTAAACAGACGAAAAGGAGATGTTACATTTGTAACAAACAATCTTCTTAAAGGAATTTTAAATGAATTAAACAGAACTGCAAGAACTTATGGAACAAAAATCAATGAAACCTATTTGTGGTGTTTAATCATAATGCTTGAAAGAGTAGATGATTACATTGCAATTACTGCTGTAGATAAAGTAGATTTTGAAAAAAGAACCCGAGAAGAAATATTACCATTAATTGAAGAAGTTTTGAAAATTTTTGAGAAAGGAGCAGATCCAGACTCTGTAAGTAAATTGCTTTGGAAAATGATCGCTACCTGGAGAGAGTCTTTTATTAGATTCTTAGAACCTCGACCAAATCCTCAGCCATCATTACAGTTTACACCTCAAGAACAAGCAAAAGAAGAAATAATTGATGAGTTTGTTGAAGGTATAGAAGGAGAACTCGTTAAAAAATGAGCCAATACAGATCAATTCAAAAAATAATTCTAAAAAATCTTCCAGAAGTACAACAAATGCCATCTCAAAAACGTAAAAAAGTTCTAAAAAATTTTCTAAGAGGAATAATTACAGAAGTTGTTAAAAAAGTAAATTTACCAGACCCATTAGAAATAAAATCAAAAATCATCAAAGAACAATATCTGGATAAACGTAGACCAAAAGGGCATAAAAAAGGAGAATGGAAATTAGATTACAATTTATGGCGTATGCTTTACGAGGCAAAACTTGAATTGAATATGAGAATTGATCAAAATCAAATTCAAGAAGTTGGAAATATGATAAATTATGCTGATTATTCTTCATATGATAATGGATATCTGGATAATGGAGATTCCCTATCTCAGTTAATTCAGGCATCAAATTCCACAACTACTGCAAAACAAACCCACATACTTAGAATGGATGAATCTTTGGAAAAGAAAACAGTCAACAATAGAACTTATCAAAAGTTTGTAGGGGCAATAGATACTGCACTTAGAACTCAAAGTACCATAAAACTTGGTCAAGCGAACTTTTACCTATATGAGAAAACTGATCTAGAAAACAATAGATGGTTAAAACTGATTCTTGATGTTGAAATTCTTCACGATTCATTTGAAAACAAAATGACGAAATGGGAGATGTTGAGAAATGTAATTGACACCGAAATCAAAACCATCGATATCGATAAGAATTCTGATGAATTGGATATTCTGAAAAAATCTTTCTATATCAATATGGTATTTTGAAATGTTTTCTCCTGATGAATTTTTGACATTTGTAAAAACCATACGTAGAAAAAATGAATTACAGACAGAAGCAGGTGTTAGAACCGCATTAAATAGATGTTATTTTTCATCACTAGTTAAAGCAAAAAACCATTTGGAGAGTAAGGGTAATAATTTCTCAAATAACGAAGAGATGCATAAAGAGATTATTGAAAAAGTGAAAGAAGCAAACGAAACAATGGGTGATAAATTAAACACGTTATTGGAAATGAGAAACAAAGCAGATTATGATATGGAGTTTAATGGAGATTCAGGATTGATTTCACCAATATATGGTATGTCTAAATCATTTAATGATAAAGTATCTTCAAAATTATAAATTCATTTTTTGTCTAAATCTTTAATATTTTCATCCATCGCACTTGTTCTCAAATCTAATTTTGCAAGTACATCAACAATCTCTTCTTGAGTTCTTTTATCATAAAAAAATAACCATATTGATATCACTAATGCAATACTAACTTGAATAACTAGTATTTGAGAATTAGATAAGTTATCCAAAATGTTATCTGAAATAAAAAATGCAACATAAGAAATTCCTATCCAAACAACAAAAAAACCCACCATGATCCAGGTAGATATTTTTCTGGGTAATCTAACTAACACATTTGGTTCTGATTCTAACATTTTAATCTCAAGATTATTAATTCCTTGAAGATTATTTTCAAGAATTTCCTTTGAATCAGATGTTGGAACTTTGAGAACATATCTAATTTTAGAATCTTTTGAGTCAATCCTTTTGTTCGTAGATTTTGAATATAATGAAGAAATTTTTTCTAATGTTTCTTTTTCATGTGTTTTGTTTATTTCAATCACTGCACTAAATTTAGTCATATGCTGAACTATGTGATTCAATTATTAAATTATGAATTTTTTTAAAAATGTCATTTTTTAACTTAAAAGTACAATTAGGCATAATTTGGGAAGATTATTCTGAAAACACCATGTTTATTTGGTCAAATGCTGTCAAATATTGATTTTTCTAGAAAAATTAGGCATGAACTTTAATAGAAAAATCATATTTTCGTAATTATGAGTAAAAAGCCTTATTTTTTTGAGAAAGATCAAAAAATAAAATTTCAAAAGAATGATTTAGATTCAAAAACCAGAATTGGCTTGTTCAATATTTTTGTCAGAGATGTGTTAGAAAAATATCATTTTAAGTATAAAACATACGGTGGTATGTGGTCTGAAAAAGATGATGGTTTCATAGCATGGAAAAATTTTTGGATAGTATTTTTAGAAAAATCTATTTCAGATATTAGTGTAAACCATGAATCTGTTCTAGATGTATTGGAAGAAATCTTTACTAATTCTGAACATAAATTTCTACTAAGTATCTTTGAATATGAGTTAAGAAAAGATCATCTGCTAGAAGATCAAAAAGATACTTTATCTGATCATGTAAACAATTTTCTTAAAAAGAAAAATGTTGGTTATCGAATTGTAGGTGATGAAATTTCTATTATCACTAGGGAAGAAGAGATTGTTTCACTTAACAAATCATTCAACACTCCAATAGATATTGTTAATACGTATATGAAAAAAGCAAATAAATTATTAACTCAAGATAATCCTGACTTTGATGGCTCCATAACTAATTCAATACATGCAGTTGAGTCAATATGTAAAAAAATTACAGGGGAATCCAATACAACTTTAGGACAGGCTCTTAAGATAATTGAAAAAGAAAGTAAAATAGAATTGCCCACTCCATTAAAACAAGCATTTGATAAAATTTATGGTTGGTCTAGTTCTAATTCAGGAGTTCGTCATGGCTTGTCAGAAATTCCTAAAGATAAATTGGATTTTGAAGAAGCCCAATTCATGCTAGTGGCATGCTCGGCATTTGTAAATTATCTTATTGATGAATCTGTAAAAGCAAAAATTAGTTTAGATTAGAATCATGGCAAGACGAGAAGTATTAATGACTGGGTTATCATTATTTCTTGCTATAGTTGTAGGTATTTTGATGGATTGGGATTTTAAAAAAATTGATTCTAATGAGTCGTTGATATCTTATTTTTTAATAGGGGGGATAGTCACTTCGATAATTTATGGTTTCAAACCTAGAGCAGAAAAATATTTTGAAAAAGATGAATCTAAAACACGACGTATTGAAAAAATAATCACCGAAACTAGTGCAGATAAAAGAAAAGATCTAGATGAATATTCAGGACATTTGAAAAAGGATTTTTTATCATTAATTGAATCAGAAATGGAGAACACAAACACTATTTCATATTATGATGCAATAAAAAATCTAAAAACACACAAAAAAATGCTTTTACAACATTTGTATACTTTTGAAAAAGGTGTTTTCATTTCACCTCCTATCTATACCCGATATTTTGAAGCACGAGAAACTGATGGAAAATTAGAACATATATGGTCAGAACTTAGTAATATGAGTACTCGTTTTTACACCATTGCAATAAAAGAATTCAAATCAAAGGAATTTTGGACAATTGATACAGAAAAATTATTGGGAATGATTGGAATTCCAAAAGTTACTCATTTGACTAAAAATGTCAATCTTGATAACATCCATCCAAAATCTCCAACTGAAATTTACAAGGGATCTTTTACTTATGAAGAAGACCAGAACTCATACACTAAAAAATATTTTAACATAAAATACAATGGTGAGATAGTATCGAAATCTGAATCAAAAAAAATTGCAAAAAAACTGGTTAAAATGTTGCATCAACAATGCATTTATTCATCAAAAAAAATGTTAAACATTTTAGATATGAAGAAAGAAAATGAAAAATTCATCAAACCTGCTGTACATACCATGTTTAAAGAAATTGCAGAATCTGTAAGAGTTGGAAAGCCTAAACTTGGTGTATGTGATGCTTGTATAGGATTTTATCCATTTGAACGAAAAATGCATTATCAACAATATTTGGACGAGTTTAATTCAACACCGTGGTCTTGGTCCGATGATCATTGGCATTAATTCTTTCCAAAAATTTGATGCGTCGTTAACATGATCCATATATTAAACAAAGTATGACGATATGATTAGTGATAATAACCGAGGTGAATGAATATTTCTATTCCAACTGATTCAGTAATTTTAAAAAAACTTGCATTATCTAAACAAATTTTTCAACGAGGTTTAATTCACTCTCAATCTGAAACCAATGTGGATAAATTAATGGCAGTAATCCTGTTTGATTTATCTACTGAAACAGTTCTAAATGCAATTATTACATCTATTGATTCTTCAAAAACTCCTTCAGATGGGTTTCCATCACTTCTGAATCAAGTTGAATCCATGTTAACTTCTGCAACTTTGGGAGGTATTCCAGATAGGGCAAATATTCTTCGTGTGCACAGTATTAGAAATGATGCTCAACATGATGCAAGATACCCAAATAATAGTGAAGTAAGTGATTGTCAGACATACACAAGAGATTTTTTAAAAAAAATAGTTGAACAAGTATGGGGATTAAATTTTGAACAGATTAGTTTAGCAGATTTAATTCAAAATGAAAAAATTAAAAATATTTTGAAAGATGCAGATTTAGCATTAGAAAGAAAAGAAATTCAGACTGCAATAAATGAATCCGTGATGGGGCTTGAAAAAACCCTAAGCATTGTTGGTGGGTCATTGGTTGGTGGTTCTTTGACATATCTATTTGACCAAATTGTAACCACTTCATCTTTTGATGGGATGAAAGGAAATGATGAAATTACGAGGTCATTTAAAAAAATACAAGAAACACTACGTTTTGTTTCTCTTGGGTTGGACTATTCTAAATATCTTAAATTCAAATCGATTACAGGACAACCTCTATTTACTCTGGGAAATGATAAGCCCAAAGATTTTTTTGATCAAAAGAAAGATCCTGCATTAAATGATGCCGAATTTGTAGTTGCATTTGCAATTGATTCTGTATTATTAATTGAAGAAAAAGTAGGTGATATTGACAAACCCTTTGGTAAAGATCCTGTTTGGTTTTAATATGTTGATTTTAATGATATGTGGATATTCTAAGTGTACTTTGGAATATTGTATATCTCTCTAAGTTTTGCTTTTCTTTCTGGATTCATTTTATGTTGTTTAGATTTTCTGATTAATTCCTCTGCCAATGCTGATGCATCTGATTCTCTTTTTTCAGTATTCTTTATTTGAAGATCAACTGATTTCTTTAGTTCTTCTAGTCTAGTTTGCATTTCTGACCTGATTGCTTCTGAAATGTTTGATTTCAACTCGTCATACATCATCTTGTATTGTTCTGTATCGCCATCATTGTCTAGCAGATTAGATACTTTAGAGAGAATATTGATTTTAGATGATGCTTTTGCATATTCACTTCTTGAAACCTCTGGGTATAGTTTGTCTTGTTTTTCATAGGAATCCCCAACCTTGTGCCCTATTGATAATTCACAAACATAATCAGCACACCCAGAAATAATCAAAGTTGATTTTAGTAAATCTCTAAGTTCATGTCCGTTCTTTTCACTTCTATTTTGTAATCTATTTCCTTTGATGAATTTTTGAATACCTGCTTTCTTTGCTAATCTTGGTACTACTCTAGATATCCAATTAATTGTGATTGGTTCATTCAATCTATTTGTAAATAGTGGTTTTTCAGGCTCAATAAAGTGGGATTTGTCTTTAAGGTAATTAGGGTCAATACCATTTCTTCTTGATGTTGTAACAAATGAAGAATATTTGTAATTGAGATATTCTTGAATTGCAACTATTGCATCAGCATCTAGATAACCAACATGCGTATAGTCTGTTTTGATTCTAGTAAGTTTGATTGGCACTGGACATTTTTTCAAATCCCAATTATCAAAGTCTGCATTATCAAACCATTTGATTAGTTGTTCTGCAACTTGGAAATTAAATCTGTCACCTAATGTTGATGAATCTAGTCCTCTATGAAACTTGCAAAGTACAACTGCTTTTTCTAATGGATTTGCATTTGCAAGTAACTTGTGTAAATCAGATAACGATAGTGTCGCATCTGCATTTTCTTCTTTATAATCGTCATGAACACTAAATGGATTGTATTTGAATTTGATTGGACTGTCATTCTTTTCAAAGTATGAAACTATTGCAGAATATTTTCCTAACATGTATTTTGCAGAACAATCTTTGTTTATCTCATCCATCAAATACAATTTAATAACTCTCACAAAATCTGATTCACTGTTCATTGATTCTTGATACAGATGTAAGAAATGTTCAATACCATCTAAAGTAACTCTGGTTCTTTCTTTCTTGAAAGTATCAACATCAATTTGTTTTGTAATGTTAAAGTCAAATGATTTACCATGTAACCAGTTATTGAAATAGTGTAATTGTAATGTGTAATGACGTTTGGTAGAGTTGTCATGTCCAACTTTAGTTTTCAAGTTCTTTGTCTTTGAACCTCTTAGTTGACTTGACATGTATTGGATAGTGTCTAAATTACAAAAATCTTGATATGAAATTGGTTTGGTTTCTTTGATTTGAACAATTCCCATCTCTCTGCCAAATTTCAGACTTGTAGAAACAAGACTTTGACATGCATTGAATCTGTCTTTGCTTCTTTTTGTCAGATAATCTTGGTTTTCTTCAATGAATTGCTTTGGTTGAAATTCCATTCCTTTTCTGAGTAATTTCAAACACTTGATCACTGCTGGTGTCATTTTTGGTTGACAGTGCTTTCCCAGTTCAAATTCTTCAATTACTTGATAGATTTTGGTAGGCATGAATTACCTTGAAAATTTAGTAATCGTGTAAAAGGTTTTCATTCAAACTTTTGTGAATTTAATCTTACCAAAACCAAAAACATTCCTTACACTTTGTCGGTTATACAAATCTCTTGACAACCACACATGACCCACGACGATATCGAAATTATCGGTAAAAAAGTCAAAGACATGTACGGTACATTCATGGGTAAAGTCGTTGGAACAATAACTGACATTGACGGAAGTATTCAGTCCGTTGGCATTGACTGCGGTTCTCAGGGATTACAGCAAATCCAATATGAGCAACTTGTAGTGCAAGGCGATGTTGTTATTTTTATTCCAAAATGGAGACTAGATTCTCAAAGACTCATTCGTGAAAAACAACTAACAATACGTCGTCTAAAGGCGTTGATTGACATTGTTTCTGAAAATGATGACATGAAAGTGGATGCAGAAATTATTCACGAAAAATACAAGTCAAAACTTGCATCATTAGATGAAACAGAACATGAAATCAAAGCTAAACTTGAGGCAAGATTGACAGAGTTAGATGAACAAATGAAGTCTGCAAAAATGTTATCCTTTGATGCAAAAGTACAATTCAAGAGTAATGAAATCTCTGATGCAACATTTGAGACAGTGAAAGCATGCACAACTGAAATAATTGAACATGTATCTCACGAAACAGCTGAAATCGCAAATGTAAAGAGTAGAATTGCTGACCTTGAATTAGAAGTGCAGGAGATAACTTCCCCTTCAACACCAGACATCCAAGAATCTGCCGTTTCATATCTGGAGACATCTGAACCACAACAAGTAGTTCAGTCAATACTTCCAGAAGCACCAACTGAACCAATAGTAACACATTCCGAAAAATTTGCAAGTCATTCAGAACCAATAGAAGCAGGTGTTCTACCAATACCAGAACCACCAACTAACTCTGAAACAACATTTGCATTTCCAGAACCACCTCAACAGGTGACACCAGAAACTCCAAAAGACGACAATGATAACGATTGGCTTGCTAGAATGGAAGCACAATAATTTTTTTAATTATTTTTTAACATTTAGAAAGATCTAAGTTCATACACTTTTTGTTGAATGAAACATATGATATTGGTCTTGGAAATCATGACACTGATTTAAGGAAAAAGGCCAGTTCTGATTTTTTGTCATTTTGGGATGAGCAAGCAAAAAATCTCACATGGTTTACTCCTTGGAACAAGACTCTGGAATGGAATCCTCCTTTTGCAAAATGGTTTGTTGGAGGCACAATTAATGCCTCATATAATGCCCTAGACATTCATCAAAAAACTAGATCCAACAAACCTGCTATTTTGTGGGAGGGAGAAAATGACGAATCTAGAGTCATTACTTATGGCGAAATGTTCACCCAAGTTCAAAAATTTTCAAACGTTCTAAAATCTCTTGATGTAAAAAAAGGAGACCGTGTAACTATCTATCTTCCAATGGTTCCTGAATTGCCTATTGCGATGTTTGCATGTGCTAGAATTGGTGCTATTCACACAGTAATTTTCTCAGGATTTAGCGCAGAATCAATCAAAGACAGAATTGCTGATTCACATTCAAAAGTGGTTATTACAGCAGATGGCGGATATAGACGAGGAAAAGTTGTCCCACTAAAGGAAGTAGTTGATGAGGCAATCAAAGATTTTGATTTTGTCAAACACGTTGTGGTTCTAGAAAGGACAAAAAATAAAATTCCTGTTTCATCAAAAGACAAATTTTGGAGTGATTTGATGAATGATGCTCTGGAGTCATGTGATGCAGAAAAATTAGATAGTGCGCATCCTCTTTACATTTTGTATACTTCTGGCACAACTGGAAAACCTAAAGGAGTACTGCATGGAACAGGAGGATACCTCACACATTTGTATTCTACTTTCAAGTGGGCATTTGACATTAAAGATTCTGATGTCTTCTTTTGTACTGCTGACATTGGTTGGGTCACAGGTCACAGCTATGTTGTATATGCACCATTTCTACATGGTGCGACTCAGATAATGTATGAAGGTGCACCTGATTTTCCTGATGCAACTAGAATGTGGGATATCTTACAAAAATATCGTGCCACCATTTTCTACACCACACCCACAGCTCTGAGAATGTTTATGAAATTTGGGGATGAAATTCCAAACTCTTTTGATCTTTCATCTTTACGATTACTAGGAACAGTAGGTGAACCAATAAATCCTGAAGTGTGGAAGTGGTATTTCAAAACCATAGGAAAAGAAAAATGTCCTATCATTGATACTTGGTGGCAAACTGAAACTGGCGGCATGCTCATTTCTTCTTTACCTGGCTTGGAGACAATTCCTCTGAAACCAGGTTCCGGTACACTCCCAATCCCTGGCGTAGATATTGATGTAGTTGATGAAAATGGAAATAGTGTATCCACTAACACTAAGGGTTATCTTGTTATCAAAAATCCATGGCCTGGAATGCTTTTAACACTATGGGGCGATGATGAAAAATACAAAACCGTGTATTGGTCAAAATATGAAAACTGTTACTATCCTGGAGATTATGCGTTAAAAGATGAAGATGGATATATGTGGTTATTAGGTCGTGCAGATGACGTTTTAAAAATTGCAGGACATAGAATCGGAACTGCAGAGCTTGAGAGCTGCATTGTATCTCATCATGATGTTGCAGAGTCTGCCGTATGTGGAATTCCTGATGATGTGAAGGGTGAAGTAATAGTCGCATTTGTTGTTTTGAAACAAGGAATTGTTGATTCAAAAATATTGGAAAAAGAAATCTCTGATAAAATAAGAAATGATATTGGGGCAATTGCTACACCAAAACAAATCTATTTTGTTTCAAAACTTCCAAAAACACGCAGTGGCAAAATAATGCGTAGATTACTAAAAGCAATTGCAAAGAATGAAAAAATTGGTGATGTAAGTACTTTGGAGGATGGCGCAGCAGTTACCGAGGTACAAAATGCATTTGATGAAATTCAGAATTCAATAAATAACAAGCCTAAATAATTTATTTTAATTCTGCAAGATTCACTTCTAATAACATTTCAAACATTTTTTTGAGTCCATCATACTCTGACTTTGAATTCTCATCTAATTGATCATACTCTTTCTCTTTAATTTCATCTAGTCTGTTTTTTGCATCTTTAAAAAATTCTTCATACTCTTTTATCTTTTCACTATTCATTTGGGTAAGATCAAAAATTACCGTATTACTGCCAAGCAGATTATTATTTTCATCATATATGCTTGTTGCCTGAAGCAATCCTGGAAATGTACTTCCATCCTGTCTTTTGAAAGTAATTTTTCTATCTGTGACTTTTCCTGTCTCAAACCATGATTTCAGTGACTCATTCATTGCTTCCCATGAGTCTTTCACTACGTGTTCAAAGATTGATCTACCTAAAATCTCTGATTTGGCATATCCTAAATTTGCAGCATATGTTGAGTTGCAATCCAAAATGATCCCTATTGAATTTATTCTTCTCCACATCACTGGCGCGTCTTTTAGAGTCTTTCTTGCTTCTGTCTGAGGCATTTTTTTAGATAATTAAAACTAGTAATTAAACTAAAAAATCTAGAAACAATTTCTTCAATTCAGACATGTGACAAATTATTGAAATGCATGTAAGAACAATAATTGTAAAAAATAACTCAACAGCATTTGCTATTACATTGTCAAAAACTGCTTAAACTGAAACCGCTGGTTGGATCAGAAAATTTCCATTACTTTTTTCAGAGTTTGACTATTCAAAAAGAAAAGAGATGTCAAGATAATGTGGTGGATAACTTGCATTTTTCTGCAGTTCGTAATATCATAACTATAATGTGGTTTTTCTTGAATCAAATCTGATTCTATGATTTAAGATTCTAAACCATGCCTAGTATTTTGTAATAAAAAATAGAATGATTACAACAGTTATTCTAATGTGTCTGGTTTTTGTATGTCTAAGTGGTACAGTATAATACATTAAATAATCTTTGATTTCCGATTACTGAAATCTTTTATCTTACAAACACTAACTTGTAATGGTGTTTCAGAAGATAATCCTGTTTGTATGGGGTGTTCAATAGTGGCAAGAGCTTATGTTTTAATGAATTGTAATCTTGGTTCTGAAAAAGAGGTAATATCATCATTGAAAAAAGTAGCCGGTGTGAGGGAGGCACATGGTACGCTTGGCCTTTATGATGTTATTGCACAAATTGAGTTAGATACTGAAGAGAAAATTCAACAAACAGTAACGCAAACCATTCGCAGGATGCCAAAAATTCACTCCACTATGACTTTGACTCGTTCAGAGTCAGGGGAATTGTTTCAAGCATCTGAGAAATTAATTGGTGCGATGCTTGGACAAAACATCATCCAGGCTTATATTGTGATTCATTGCATCAAAGGTGAAGAATATGCCGTTTTGAAGAATCTCAGTCATATTCCCGAAGTCAAAGAGGCAGATGTTGTTTTTGGATTGTATGATGTGATTTGTAAGGTAGAGGCATCAAATAGTACGATATTGGATCATGTCATTACAAAGGCAATCCGAAAAATACCTGACATCATTTCGAGTATCACATTGCATGTTGTCCCAGAACAAGATTCTTGACTATCAAATAACCAAAACATGAAATCTTGAACCATTTTTGAAATTTGATTAGAGCCTCACAAACCTTGGTTCTTGGAAAATAAGCGAATTTAATTTTTTAAAATTTTGTAGAATTGTTTTATCACAATTAGTCAAACTATGAAAGTATAAAAGATGAAATTGTTATCTAAAACCACTGATCTAAATTCTGACTCTTTTTTTCCAATGCTTTTTTTAATCTGTTTAGCGTGGATTGTATTCTCTCTTCTGAAAAACTTCTCTCATTTACCAAATAGTTTGTCAATCCTTCATAGTCCACTTCATTGAAAATAATCTCCTCAACGTCTGCCACTTCTGGATTGAGAAATATCTTTCTGATTTGCTCAAAATCAATTTCTTGTAATTGCTCTTGGATTTGTGGAATGTCCTCTAATCTTGAATGTTGTTTTATCATTTTTAGTGCAGTCTTTGGACCTATTCTCTCAAATCCATTTGGATTAAAATCAGTACCAATTAATATGCCAACATCAATCAACTCTTCTCTTGTCAATCCTAGTGTTTGAAGTGTTTTTTCTGTTTCAATGATTTCTGGAACTATGTCGATGTATGTATTTCTATTTGGAATTTTTCTTCTTCCACTGTTGGTGAAATTTCTTATCAATCTTTTTGCTCCACACAAAATAGAGTCAAAGTCTTGGCTTGCTGAAGCATATGCCTGCCCTGTGTTTGTAAGATGTGCAGCCGTTGCCTCTCCTTCTGATGGCGCATCAATATATGGAATGCCAAAATATGTTAGGATCTCTTTTGATTCTTTTACCATCCCGTCTTTCATGCTGGTAGTTTGCTGTGCATATTTTCTTGCATCTTCCATATTTCCTGCAGCTATCGCTTTTTCATATTTTACAGTCGCATCCTTTTTGATTTGTTTTCGGCGCTCAATCTCTGCTGTTTTCAAAGATGGGGGTTTTCCATCAAATACATAAACTGGCTTTATTCCCAGGGATAGAAAATTCACATTCCTATAAAGCAACCCACTTAGATGACTAGTAATTCTGCCTTCAGAATCTGATAGCTGTAATCCGTCTGGTCCTCTAATGCTTGCTAAAAATTGATAGATTGCATTGTATGCATCAATAGCAATAACCTTTGTTGAAAATGCTTCAAGCGTTGTTTTCTCTCTTACTACCAAGTCTTTTAGGTTTAAACCCATTGGGATTTCTTGTAAATTTGTTCTATTTTGTGTTTATCTTTTAGATGTGATCGTTTTTTACAATCGTTCTCTTGACGCAATTTTTGTTATGAAATCGATTTTAATATGCCTGTGACTAGTTCAAAATTAAATGGCGATATTTACACTGCCTGCCAATTTGGAAGACAAAATTTTTGAAATTAAATTTGGGGCTGATCAAACTGTTTCTAAGATTGTTTCTTATTTCCCACTATCTGAATCAGAGACTCAAAAAATCAGGTCTATTTTACAAAATGAATCATTTGATGGGTTTCACTCCATTTTTACAGATAAAATCACTGAAGATGAGTGGAATAATACCAAAGAACAAATCAAAAAGAAATTCAAAGATGAATTGTTTGATATTGACAAAAAATCCTAAATTAACACTGATTTGCTTTATTATGGAGAAAATTTCAGAATAGATGCCGGGATAGCCAAGTGGTACGGCGGCCGTCTCGAAAACGGCTACGTGAAAGCGTGCAGGGGTTCGAATCCCTTTCCCGGCGCCATGGCTTTGACGCAAATTTCAAAGCCCCTACTTTTCAGTATGTTCTAGGAACAAAATTTGCCTGAAAATAGCACAACATTGGTTCAAAGCCATTGCATAATTTCAGGGCGTCAAACCAATAACGCATTTGGTATTTAGGATTGAATGTAAGACGGAATAATAATTACTGGTTATTGCATTGTCGTTTTAATCCACTTATCATAAAATATGCTCAATCCTAATTGTAGTAAATCATAAATAGGCTAAAGATAGTAACATCATACTATAATATCTGATGAATGATGGCAAAAAAGAAACTACAGCGATTTGATCTCAAGGTTTTACTGCGTCTGTTGGCTGCGGTATATGAATCCGGACACGAAAAAAGGACAAATCTGGCACTTAATGCAAGACTGCACTATGACACATGTGTATCATATCTTGACATGCTGGAATTTTTAGGATTTGTAACCAAGAGTAATCGCTATTCTCATCAGGTATACGACGTAACTCCTCATGGAATTTCATTGTGCAAGAAGAAACTTGATGCAGAGTTTGACAAAAAATACAACGGCATTCTAACAATTCTGGACTGACACTTATCCTATAGGTACTACCTATATGGGTAGTACGCGATCGAGTAGTACCCATATACGGAGCGCGGCTTATTAGATTCTTCCAACATTGGAAATGACAATGACTACAATAACCGTTGTTTTTGCAATTTTAGCAGTTGCATTAACCACAACAATAGGAATAACTCCTGCTTTTGCTGATTTTCAAGACTACATATGGTCAAGAAGCGCAGGTGATGGACATTTGGGTTTTCTTAATTGCTCTGGAGACAATTGTGATTTGAAACTTAAGACAACCAGTGGAGTACAAATTCATTCACAATCTACTATCAATTCAGAAGTAGACTCAGTCGTCACAGAATTTGACAGTGTAGGAAAGAAAATGTCAATTGACAGAGTTACAACAGCAGACAGCATATTCGTCAATCCAACCTAGCTGCTGGCGCAAACGGATATACTGCGTTTGAGCGTCATTGCACTGCCTGGTTCATTTGGTGCTATGGTGGCCTTGACACTCATTATATCAAGATGGATGTACAAGTCAACGACAATGCAAGTGAAGTATAATTCATGCTTGCTGAAAACAGTGGTGCCTCTCCTCAAGAATTTGATGTTAGAAAAACTCTAGGTCATGAATTATGGCATGCAATGGGCATGGATCATGATAATGGCAACACAGCCAACCTAAGCTATTATGTTTATGTATTTGGAGCCACAAACGGATATGAGATAACCTCTGCTGAGGCAACAAACTTGGAGAATCAATACCCATGATCAACAAAAAGATTAGCTTAATGGCAGTCATTGCCATCGCTGCTTTTGCTTCTATTGTATATGGTGTAAGTGAAAATTCTCCTGTCATAGAAAGAACAGGGTATACACAATTTGCAGACAGGACATTTGACCAAAGAGTTGAGATCAATGCATTAGCTGTAGTAGGCGAAATTGTTGATTCTGAAATCGTAATGGTTGAAGAAACTGTAACAGGTACAGATTGTGATGAATGTGAGGAATATGTCATAGAGACCGCTGTAAAACCACAGTACAAAGTAACTGTCAAGGTAACTGAGGTCTTAAAAGACAATGGAATTCTCAACGGCAATGATCTTGTTACCTTTTATGACAAGTCTGTAACTGGATTAGGCAAAGTGGATGGACATACAACTCAGTTCATTTCAAGATATTCTGTTGATTATCATGTTGGAGACAAGGGTATTTTTATCATAAGCAATGATAGAGGTCTTAACATGATGGGTTTCACTCATTACTATCCATTAAAAGCTGGACAAACTACCATGACAAGTGAGTTTGACAAAATGACTGAAAAAGCACCTATTGATGTGGATTCTGCTAGAAATATTGCTAAAATGATAGCTGAAAAGACTCAATAAATAACAACCTCTTTTTCCTTTTTTATTATGTAACTGACATTTGATAATTGTTTTCTCTTTGATGTCATGATGTAGAATTACAGTACAGCAGCAACATATGCTAAAAAAAGAATTGATAGGAGTTTGAAATTACTCCTATATCTTCCTGCGTTACTGAATTCCGGGTCCGCTAACAAATGTCAACGGACTCCTTCGGGCCCGCTTACCATGTATGTCTAGAAACTTTTTTTGAAGTTTTAGTAAACCATGTACGAGAGCACCAGGTCGGATTCAAATCATTAATGTTTGTCTGGGTGTCGAAAAATTTGACCACGCCCTTTCCCGGCGCAGGATTTATTATACAAAAAATAACATTTCTTGAATCTGAATTTTGATGATGATTCTCATGGAATGCCTCCAGAAAAGAAGGTTACACTGAAATTTTTTTATCAGTTAAATTGTCTAGATTATAATACATAGTTTTCAACAATTGACACGGATAGATTTTAAAATACTTTTTAGATTTTCAAAATGTTTAAAGTTAATTGATTAATCAAACAATTATGACTAGTGAAACTGAATCAAAAATTAAAGAGACAGGAATTTCAACTGCTGAACTAATATCTCATTTCAGAGAAAAATGCAAATTATGTGGTCATCATAGAATAATGCATAATGAATTTGGAGCATGCGAAGGCGTAATGAATAAACCATGTACGTCTGGCTGTGACGGGTTTGATCCTGAATGAGCAAATAATGTATTTTTACATGTTTTCTAATTCTTTAATAAGATATTTTTTATAATCTAACCATGGATTCAGGGAAAAAAGACGAGAGAATTTTTCCCTTAGGGTATGATCCTCAAGACATTCCCGTTTCTGATAACCCCAACATAAGAAACCAATTACTTGATTTTATTCTACAATCTGGACCCACTGAGGTTGTAGACACTGATTTGTTTGCTGTAATGGCAAAAAGACGTTCTACGAGAAAATTTTCTGATAAACCTGTAGAAACCACAAAGATTGATAAAATTATTGCCGCAGCTGACACTGCTCCTACTGCTGGAAATTATCAGGGATTTGAAATATTTTATATTAAAAGTCCAGAAAAGAAAAAACTTCTAGTTGAAGCATGCAACAAGCAACCTTATGTGGATGCTCCTGTAGTCTTAATTTTTTGCAAAAATCCTTCTAGAGTAAAATTTGATTTTCCAGAATATGTCCTTGCAAAATTTGCAATTCAAGATGCCACTTTAGCTGCTGGATATTCCCAGCTTGCATCTCAGGCATTAGGACTAAGTTCTATTTGGATTGGAATGTTTGATGAGAAAAAAGTAATGGATGTTATTGGCACTGATCTTATTCCCTCATCTGTTCTGTGTATTGGATATCCCGAGCAAACAAAATTTCCCAAGCCTAGAAGAAATCTCAAAGATTTGGTTCATGTTGTATGGTAGAGTTGGCCTGAAATTATTCATCTTTAAATAATCATAGTTAGTTGTCAGAATCATGACTGACGCATATGTTATGTTAAATTGTGAATTGGGCGCGGAATCGCAAATTCTGGAGGAATTGAGGCAAATTGAACAAGTTGTTGATGTCTTTGAAACAATTGGAACTCATGACATGCTTGTAAAGATCCAAGCTGAAAATTTCGAAAAGATACGTGAAATTGTTTCTTGGAACATACAAAAGATGAAAAATGTCCGTTCTACTGCAACTCTGATAAAAAAAGACAATTGAATATGGCTAATATTGTTTGAAAATTTAATTAAGATTGTTGTCAATGGAATGAATATGACTGATGACAAAAATGAGATTGAAAAACTCATTGATACTATGATTTCCAGTGGGGACGACCTAGTTGGCAATCTAAAAAATATTCTTCCAGATTCATTAGCAGAATCTGTTGTGATGTTTCATGAGTCAAATGTATCAAATTTAAAAAAAATTCGTGCTTTTCTAAACAAATGATTGGAAGGAATTGTTCCTATAATTTCTACTATATCCTTTTTAATCATAATGTGATATTTTTACCATGTCTAGATCCAGAACAATTACTATTACGGTAAAAAAGAAAACAGGCGATGCATTTGATGCCATTTTACAAGCTCCTCCAAAAATGATGCCTGATGCAACAATCAATAATGACGGTTGGTGGTTATTTACAGGCCCTCATGGCAAATCTCAATTAAAATTTAATGAAAACAAATCCCTTGGAATTTTGGATTATCAGTTTATTGATGAAGAATCTACTTGGAATGTACCGATGAGGGTAGTATCAAATGGTGATTTTTCTGATGTGGTGATTACTTTGAACAAACCTGATGAATTAACTGATGCCCAATTTGATCAAAGAATATCTGAAATTGGCGATATGGTGGTTTCTATGAAAAATATCATTGAATCGTATTAATTTTAGTTTAAAGAATTTTAAAAATTCATTCATGATTAATTACAAATCATCCTTAAGGTTAAATGCAAATTTGGTAATACTGTATTGAGAAGATATGCCATACGAAGAAGTTTATTTTCAAAGAATGGAAGAGGACACTCCTGAAGAATCTCTAAAACTAAAAACTAAAAAATCCGAATAATTTTGTTTCATTAATCCTTATCAGAATCATCAGTCTGTCTTCCTCCTGGGCCTACCATGTCTTCTGGTTTTACATTGTTATCCCAATCTCCTTTGACACCTTTTATCAGTGAAATAATCCCTGCCCCAATTAGACCAATAATGACTCCAAAGAATATTGTTTGTTCAAATATCTTAAATGAACAATTGATTTTGACAGGTGGTTTGTCATCAAAATATTCATAACATGTTCCAAACTCGTCTGATTCTAAAGTTGCAGCTTGAAAATTATGCCCAAATATTCCTAGTACAAGAAATCCTGCAAAAACCAGTATTATTCCAATAATGATAAATCTCATGTCGCTCATACTTTTTTTCCTGATTTATCGTATTTACATTTTGACCTGAAAATAATGTGATGCTATTTTTCAAGTAATGCTTTTAAATTTTCAAGTGATGCTTCATAAAACGATCCCATAAAAGCTAGAAACTCTAGAAATTGGGTTTCAGACATTTTTTTACTGTTAAGATAAGATTGCCAAGTTAATTCAACGAGTTTGGTGGATTTGGCTTTAATTGAAATTGTTGCAACATATGCTCTAAGTGGCAATCCTTCTGTTGCAATATATGTAAAGTATTCCTTGTCTTTCCACGCTATTATGTGCTCTTCTATCTTATTCTCATCTGCAAAAGTGATTAGCCTAATTGCGCCTATGCCCTTTTTGTTTTTAGAAAGATAAATTGTCTTTTTTACATCTACTACCCAAGTTGGTAATCCAACTATGTTGCTGACTTTTCTCCAAACTTTGTCTTTTGAAGCTTTAATTGTAATAATTTTTTTAACAGTGCCCGTATGAAATGATTTTTTTACAGTTTTTACCATGTTTCCCTAATCAGATCTGGCTGAATTTTAAATTTTAGTTGTACAACCATTTTTAATCCCCCGAATACAATACTATCAAATGGTCTTTGGATGGGGTAAAAAAAAACAAGAGGCAGCAAAAGAGGCACCAAATGATAAGACGATAAATCTTTCTGATGTTCCACAAATTGTAACTGAACTTCGGCAATTAAGGCAGTCTCAAGCCCTATCGGACATTAAACGTCTAAGAGATGCCACTGTTCCATTAATTGATGATTTAACAAATATTGGCAAAGTGCTTGAAAAAGACAATCTGAATGTTGATGATATTGATAAACATCTTGCAATTATTGTTGTTAGAGGTAAAAAGCAAGTAATTGATATAATAAAAAAAGGGGTTACTGGAATTCCAAAAATTTCATCTATTGATGATGCCCAAGAATTAGACTCTACATTAAATCAAATATTAAAAAAAGTTGGCGATGTTTTAGGTAGGCAAACCAGAGTCATTCATATTTTTGCAAAAAAATATGCAGAACAATTAAAAAATAACCTTGAAGTAATGAACAAAAATCATTATGAGATTCATGATATTTTAAAAAATTTTGATTCCATGAAAATCATCTCTGATGAAATAATGAACGTTCTTTCTGAAATTAAAAATCTACAAGAAACTCGTATGCAAAATGAAAAAAAGATTGTGGAAATCACTAGTCATTTGTCATCTATAGACGAAAAAATTTCATCTATACAATCATCCATAGAAGAAATAAAATCTTCTGATAATTATCAAAAATATGTTGAACTGAAAAAGAGTTTGGATGAATTTGAGACTCAAAAAATAAAAATAAAAAATGACATTGATGCACAATTCACAAAAATCTCTCGTCCTTTGAATCGATATGAGTATGCGTCATCATTAGATAAAGATCAAAAAAATCTTTTGGCAAAACTGAATACCGATCCTTTCGATGTCCTTACTCCAAAAAATAAAGATTCTATTATAGTGATTTTAGAAAACGTCCGTAAAGCTGTATCCTCTTCATCAATATCGGTAAAAGACGTAGATAAGACACTGGCACAAATTACTGAAACTGAAGAGGCGCTTGATGGATTCCTAAAACAGGTTTTAGCATATTTTCAAAAACATGAACAGCTGGAAAATGACTTGAATTCACTAAAACCTAAAAGTCTCATATCATTGGAAGACGACCTGGAAAAAAATATCTCTTTTAAAGAAGATTATGAAATTAAATCTAAAACAATTAAAAATGAAATAGATGAAATTCGCTTAAAGATTCCTCAGTTTGTCACTGAAATTGAGGATAAATTAAGGAAATTCTCAAATACAAAATACGTTCTTGATTCATCTTAAATTAAATTAGAACTATGTTGAAATATTGTCATGATTTTCAAAAAGAAAGAATTTAAACGAACTGTTTTGATCCAGAAAGAAGTTCTTGATAGCATTCTATCTTTTTGCCAAATGAAACATCCAAACGAAGGAATTCTGATACTCAAAGGAAAATCAAAGAACGGTGAAATCACAATTAGTGGACTTGTAATTCCTCCATTTAGTGAAACTGGTCCAACATTTGCTGGATTTCCGCATTCTTTTTTGCCATTTGATATGAGTTATGTTGGCATAGTTCATTCTCATCCAAGTGGTTCTGCAGAACCATCTGTAACTGATTTACATAATTTTTTTGGACTTGTATCGATGATTGTACAATCGCCCTATGATGAGAATTCTATTTTTGCTTGGGACCGTGATGGCAATCAAATCCCTCATTCAATAATATAAAACATGAAAATCCTCTGTGGTGTAAACAGAAAACAACTGACAAAACTTTATAACCTTTTTCAAGGTACTTTTATTGGATTGTTTAATTACAAAACTTATTTGTTATTTCTAGGGGCGTCGTTGGCTATAAGCATTGGATTGCAAATGGTGCTTCCATTTCCGTATGGTTTAGGTGCAGCACTGGCAATCTTTATTGTATTTCCATTGTTCTTAAGAAAACGATACATGAGTCGTATGCGCGGTTATGGTGGTGATTCTGGAACTGGTGGTGGATTTTTTGGAATGGGTTCACAAGGTGGCTCTGGTGGAGTTAGGTATGTTTGTCTTGTTTGTAACAACAAACACAAGGGTGGCACATGTCCACGATGTGGATCAAAAATGCAACGAGCAGACTTTTAAAGAGATACAATGTCCCTAGAAGAAATTCGTAAAAAAGTAATATTTCACAATTCAGTTGATGTTTGGATTGCAGCATGCAAAGAGAAAAACGTTCCTTGGACAAACCCTGACAATTATAAAAAATTCATTGCACATTTACTAAAAAACAATCTCAATCTCAAAGCGTTTAATCTATGTGCTCATGAAGCAGGCGCAACTGAGGATGAAAAGACTAAATTTACTGAAACTTTAGCTGAAACAAAGGAAGATCCAAATTCATTGACATACACAATTAAGCTCAATGATTCAGCTTTAGACATAATTAGAAGTTACAACATGTAATTATCGTTTGAGTTTTGGATTAACAATTGCATCAAGAGCGTTTCCAATGAATACAAATGCTAAACCTGTTATGGCAATCATGACTCCTGGCGGCATAATCCACCACCATAATCCCCTTGCTGCTGCACCAAAAGTATTTGCATCATGTAAAATCTGGCCCCATGTGGGAAATGATGGATCTCCTAATCCTAGAAAACTTAATCCTGCTTCTGTAGTTATTGCAGCCGGTACTGAAATTGCAATACTTGCAAAAGCATAAGGTAACAGTTGTGGCAAAATATGTTTGAAAATTATTTTCGAGTCTTTTTGTCCCATCATATTTGCGGCATCTACATACCCTCTAGTTTTGATTTGAAGTGACATACTTCTCGCTACTTTGGCAATTCCCACCCAACCAAATATCATCAAAAACCCAATCATCAGAAATATGCTGTTGCTAATTGTTACTGAAAGTATGATGAGAAAAGGAAGAGCTGGAAGTGCATATATCACATCATTAAATCTCATCATGGCTTCATCTGTCTTTTTGCCCTTGAATCCTGCATAGACTCCATACAGCAAACCCATTACCACTGATGCAATTGAAACTACAATACCTATGAATAATGCAAGTGGGGTGCCCCATAGAAGCCCTACTGCTAAATCTCGCCTCAACTCATCCGTGCCCATTACACCAAAGGCCTTTCCTCCTATGATTAATTTTGATTCGTGAATTTGATTTTCAGAATTAACACCATACAAATTCATGGAAAAAACATACTTTCCTTTTAGAGGTTCATTTGTTTCAATTTTTGAAAAAACAATATCTTCTGAGGATAATCCATCAAGAGAAAATTGAAATTTTTCTGATTGCAATGATAGATTTTTCTTAATTGCATCATCTGTTGAAAAAATTCTTTCACTGTGAACTGTTTTTGAATTAGCATGTGGCAGTGCTGTTGATAATAATTCAAGTTGAATTCCATCAGGTCTGACAACAGACATTTTTAATAATGGTGATCCCACATATTCTGATGAAAACACATAGATGAAATCATTCGGAAAATAATCATAATCGAAATTTAAACCGAACTGATGTGAAGTAAGAATTATCTCATCTTGCAAAATATTCTGGACGCTTGGATTTTCTAGAATTTTATGCTCTGGAATTTTTTCAGTCATAAACAAATTCATCCAAACTGGAATTGCAACTTTTGGGTATAGGATCCAACTACCTGGATTATTCCATTCTTGAAAAGTTTCAATTGGAATTGCAATCATTGCAATGATCGAAATCCCAATTAATATTATGAGGATTGAAATTCCCGCAATGCCCATGTTGCTTTTAAGAAATTCTTGTTTAATTTCTTGGAGTGTTATTCCGCTCATTGCCCGGTTCTCACTCTAGGATCAAAATAACCATAAAGTAAATCTGCAATGAATATGCTGATCAAAAAGAACACTGTAAGTAAATATGTTGCACCGATAATTACTGGAAGATCCATCACTGTTATTGCCTCAAAATACAATCTGCCCATTCCTGGCCAATCAAATACTGCTTCTGTGATAATTGCACCGCCAAGTGATCCGGATAAACTAAGAGCTAAAATTGTTACAATCGGCGGGGCTGCATTTTTTAGTGCATGTCTGTAGATTATTTTTTTCTGTGAAATCCCAATTGTTTTTTTTGCCATGATGAAATCTTCCTGCATAATTCCTACCATGAAATTTCTTACCAAATATGCCCATGAACCAAAACCAATCATGACAATAGTAATCAATGGTAATGCCATGTGATATAATAGCGAACCAACATATCCCGGATCTGATGATGGGATGTCTGGAGTTGCTCTTGCAGGAAATATCTGATACGTAAATGCAAATAAAAATATCATCAACATTCCTATCCACCATACAGGAAAACTAGAGCTAATAATTGCAAAACTGGACGTGATTCTGTCAATTACGGAACCTACCTTACTGCTGGAAAAGGCACCTAGAAAAATTCCGATTATGGAAATGATTATTGTTGCAGTCGTAAAAAGCAAAACCGTTCTTGGTAATTTCTCAAAAAGTATGTCTTTGACATTTGAAGAACCCTCATCACTAGTTAGGAATGTCGCATGACCAAAATCCAATAATAATATCTTGTACATTGTAATTCCAATTCTTTGAGGCGAATACCACGGTTCATCAAGTCCTAAAATCTTTGTCCTCTGTTCTATTTGCGCTTGAACAAATGACTCAAACTCATCTACTGACGAAAAGCTTTTTGCTATGGCTGGATTTTCTGTAATTTCAGATCTTACTTGAAAGACTATTCCTTGCTTTAGAATAGTATCCATATTGGAACCTACAAGTGAAATAGTAATCAATAATGTGATTATTAAAACTCCGAATATTGTTGCAATTCTTGTGGCCACATACCTTTTCATGCTCATTATTCTCAAGGAATAGAATTACTTTATAACAATAGATGTTTTTTCCCACAGTTTAATTACGGCACATTTTTATAAAAATTCAGAAAGACATGTCCTTTGATAGAGAAAGAGAAATGTTCACCGCAAAATGCGGTGACTGTGGAAATGAATGTCAAGTACCCTTCAAGCCAAAAGACGACAGACCTGTTTATTGCAGAGAATGCTTCCAAAATCACAAACCCGCACCAAGACCTGGCGGAAGATTTGGTGGAAGATCTGGTGGCTATGGTGGAGACAGAGGCTCTAGATTTGGTAGAAGAGATGATAGACCACGAGAAATGTTTGACGCAAAATGCGGTGACTGTGGAAATGATTGTCAGGTACCATTTAGACCAAAAGACGACAGACCTGTTTATTGCAGAGAATGTTTCCAAAATCACAAACAAAATTAAAAAATCGTTTTGAGTAACTTTCAAAACTCCTTTATTTTATATCAAAAGATTTAGAATCTTCATACCTGTGAATCTATTATTGGCTTCAATTCCGTCCAGAGATGAAATATCTATTGGAATGATAGTTCAGATTATTCTAAAACAAGATCAAAAAACAGGAAATCTGACTGATGGAACTGTAAAGAAAATTCTTACTTCAAGTATTACTCATCCCCATGGAATTAAAGTTGAATTAAATGATGGAAAAATTGGCCGAGTTCAAAAAATCATATTGTAATAAAACTGACGAGAGCGAAACGAATTCTAGGTGTCCTTCAAGGCAGAAAGGCAACTCTCGTCTAACACCGTTAAGCCAACCTCAGTTATAAACATTTTATGAAGGTATGAATGATTTGATTTTTAAAATATTATAATTAGTTATCACTATTCAATTCATGGTAAAAAAGAAATCTTTTGATCCTGATAAATTAGTTTTAACAAAACACGAGATTCTAGAATTTTGTGACAGGGTATTGAAAAAATGGGAAAAGAATCCAGTAAAAAACAGAAATAATATTCTTGCAATGAGTGCAGTAAAAACAAGCGTTATTTGGACTGATGATGAATCCCTTAAGGCAATTTGGAGTGAGATATTTGCATGGATCTTTGAACTTCTGTATGAAAATGCAATGTCTCAGGATAATGTGGAGTGGGGAAATGTGATGAAAAAATTAAAGAATAAAAAATGATGAGATATTTTGAAATATTATGAGTGCAAACACTATCAAAAAAGCAAAAAAATTGGTCGAGAGTGGCGGCGTAGTCCAAATAGAAGATGATTTGTTTCAGATAAAATCTTCATCTGATCCTGAAAAATCATATTTTGTTACATCTGATACTTGTGAATGTCCTGGATTCAAAAATTTCTATAAATTCCATCATGGGAAGGGCTTGAAGGCAAATTGTTCACATTTGGAGGCTATACGAATTTTCAAGCAAGACTCTTAGGTTATTTGAAATTTTTTGAATCAATCTTCCCGACAAATGCCTTGTTTCCTGCAATGACTATTGGCCGTAATATCAATCCTGGATACTTTGCCATTAATTTAATTATTTGAGAATCTGTTTTTTTACCATTCTCTAAATCCAATTCTTTGAACATTTTGTCTTTTTTTCTAAGAAGTTCTGATGGTTTTTTACCCGTCATTTTGATGATTTTTTTCAGTTCTCCTTCTGATAGTGGTTCTTTAAAAAAATCTCTTTTCTCAATGTCTATTTTCATTCTTTCGATCTCTGAAATTGCTCTTTTACACGTAATACAAGAAGACTTGTGTAATATTTTCAATTCCTTTTTTCTATTTATTTTTGATTAAAAACTGTTTATAAAAAAGAAATGCTGTCATGCACAGCAAATGGATTTTTTAAAATCTTCCGAATTCCTTTCAAAATTACATTCTTTGCATACTTGCCAACTTCTTTTTTTGAGTAGGGTAAATGATGATTCATAACTTACAGAATACATTTTTCCGCCACATGATGGGCAAGGTAATGGAATATCTATTTTCATCAAATATTCCTATGAAATTTTGAATATAAGGCACGCGTATGATTTATCAATCGTTCATTGATTTTCTGAATTTTCATCTGTGGTATTATTTTCTAAGCTTTCTTCTAACTCTTGATCTATCTTTTCTTTATTGAATTCTTCAAGTGTTTCTTTTGGAATTGATATCCTGTCTAGATATGCTTGCCTTGCATCTTCATACGTTCCTCCATTTGCAAGAATGTCGTCTCTGATTTTTTGGGCTTCTGCAAAATTATTCTTTGTAAAGTTGAGTTGGTTAATTACAAGTTCTTTGATCTTGGGATTGAGATTGTTGATGTAATCATTATACTGAATACCATCATATGTGCCTGCTCCCGGTTTAAATTCATCGATTGCTTGGTTTCTCAGATTCTCTGCAATTAATCTCTGATGTTCCATGAATATTTTATCTTCAGAAGGTTTTTGGGCTATTTTTTGTTCCAAGATTAATTCCTCTAGTAGTTTGTGATAATATTTGAATAAAGTCTGACCTATGGGATTTTTTTCAAAATTGCTTTCATCTGAACTCAGATATTTTATTGCCTCATCAGTAGATAGTTTTTCCTGTAATTCAGAAACTGGTGATATGTCACCTTTCACTTGAAATTCCGTACTTGATAATCCTGTCATTCCATACCATGAACCAATAACATTAACAATGTATGTTCCTGGAATTCTTTCAAAATCTTTAATTTCTCCTTTAAAAACCCCCTCAGGATCAGTAAATGCTTTTGTAGTGTAGGATCCCGCTTTGATGAAAACCTCTGCCCCTCTAATTGGCTTGTATGCCTGGTCGACTACTTTACCTGTAACAATTA
Source organism: Nitrosopumilus zosterae (assembly GCF_025998175.1). NCBI lineage: Archaea > Thermoproteati > Nitrososphaerota > Nitrososphaeria > Nitrosopumilales > Nitrosopumilaceae > Nitrosopumilus > Nitrosopumilus zosterae. The sequence goes on along the minus strand of NZ_AP026695.1, from coordinate 1,016,546 downwards.
CTGAATCTCCAGAATAAATTGCTCCTTTTTCAACATTGACCTCTATGACTAATTCCCATAATTCTGCATATGATGTTGAAATGATTGAAAACAGCATCAAAAATGAAATTAATCCTATTCCTAGAAGTCTATTTTCGTACACATGGCTTTCTTAGGATTTTCCTTGTTAAGCCAAAGTATGAATAAAAATTAGCCATTTTTTAATTTTATTTGAGCAATTTTATCTCAAAACAGCATGAAATTTTGTTAAAAATATTGTTCCCCGCTACTTCTTAAACCCCAAAATTTATCATATCTTGAACATGGATTTGGTAAAATTTCGAAATGATGTTAATCAAATGACTGAGAAATTATCTTGCGGACTCAAGGAAAAAGATGTATTCAAACTAAACAACGTCTGTCAACAATTAATAGAAATGTATCAAAAAAACTTGGTAAAAATCAATCATTCAATTTTGGAATTAATTTGTGCTAGTAATCTGATTTCTCGAGGATATACAGTTAAAGTTGAAAAAGACATTTCAGATATTTTGGTATGTGACATTTATGCAAAAAAGGGGGATGGTGACACAATAATTGAAATTGAAACGGGATTCACCCCTCCAGAACATGCAATGGATACTATAGATTATTTTGCAGCTCGAATAATGAGTAAGATTGCCCGATACAGTCAGTACTGCTCAAAATTTTCATTGGCTACTCCTGCAGTAGGCAACTTGCCGATTTCAAAAGTTTTCCTATTGCCGCCAAATGCAAGAAATGAAAACGACGTAAGAAAAATTCAAGATCTCTGTGATCGATATTACAAAAATCCTCCTATCAAATATGATGATGTCTTAAATGCTCGTCTTCATTCAATTTATCTGATAAATATTGACAAAGGTTTTGCAAAGGAAGTTGATCCACAAGGATATGTTGAATTGACTGAAAATCTTCTTAGGCGAAGTGAAATAGAATATTAGCTTTTAAACAATAGAAAAAACTCAAATTCATCTATTATTAATGATTTGTAGTATGATTTGTGCTGCATGTGAAACCCGGAAGCATTTTGAATGCATTGATTGCATGAATAATCATAAAACTCATTTGTGTAGTTGTGATTGTCATGACGAAAATACGGAACCTCATCCTGTAGGCAGTTCACACTGATCTCAGTTTTTAAATTTTCTATCCATTTCTTGAGCTATTGCTTCTAACTGACTAGTATCTCCCAATTTTCTATACGTTAATTTTTCAATGGTTTTGATGATGCTGATTGCTGCCCTGTACTGTGGAATTTCAGGCTCATTTATTTCCCCATACATGCCAATTCCTTGAATTTGATTCTTTTTGGCAAATCCGAGAATTAATCCATTAAATCCTGTGATGATTGATTTTTGGGGAGTTGTATTAACTGCAAGTGTTTCCATCTGTTTTGTTAATTCCTTGGATGTGGTAGTGATGAATGTTTTTGGATTGTTATCTAGCACTACATTAGTATGAAATCCTCCAAGTGTGTAAATGAATTTTGCAGAATACTTTTTTGCAACATCTATCACATCTTGACATAAAGCATTTAGTTCACTGCTGCTTTGTGGCTGTCCCTTTCCTCCTCCAAAAACAATCAGATCTTTTGTGTATCTGTACTCCCAACTTTCATCTGGAAGATCAATGTATCCTCCGTTATCAATTACATACGTTGGATATGTCGTCTTTGCAGTTCTGAATGTTTTTGTTCTCAATGAATCGTTAATGAAATTTACTACGATGCTTCCTACATTTCCCATATCTTGCATTGCTGCAATAATAATTGGTTTTTCTATTCTTGGTTCTTCATTTTGAATAAAATCCACAGCATATGTGAAATGTAATGAATTTTAAATCTATGTTCTAATTACAAATACTATTTTTCTTGTTTGATATTTTTATATGTTTAAAGATCTTATTGTTACGAAATAATCTATTGTTATACTATTTCATGTTTCAAAATTTTCTGATCATGTAATTTTTTGAGCGGATGTGTGATTTTTTGTATTTTAAATTTCTATCTTCTATAAAATTTCTATAAATAATTAATGCCATTTAACATTCTCCTTTTTGAAACAATCTTTGAGTTTTCGACGATTCATGTTTTTCTGAAATCGAACTTATCTTAAAGCTCGATAAATCTTAATCTTATTTTTTATGAATTGAATTTAACCCCTTGATTTTTTGCTAAAATCGTGCAATTTTGAGCCTATGTGTTTCAAAATCCCATTTTTGCCATATATTTAGATCCATATCATATTTTAACTCTTTTAGTTCAGAGGTGATTTCTTCCGTGATCGTCCAAAATATGAAGATTCATAAGGCAAAAAAACTTTCTATCGACAAATTATGGAAACATCCATGGAAAACATTGGAACATTAGAATACGTTCTTGACAAATATTCTAAAATCTGGTGCTGGAAAATTACTGGTGATCGTGCTGTCAATATGATCTCAAGACTTGTTCCTGAAGCATGGTATGGGGAAAACATCAACGAAGTAATTATTCCTGACAGCACTGAAAGTGTAAAACAATTAAAACTCATAATGGATAGATACCCGCTAGAAATTCTGTCAAAATCTATTTGGCAAAGAAAAATTGTAAAAACGTATGCTCCTAAACCTACACTTCCTCCAATCAAACACAAATTAAAACGAGCAAAGTCTGGTGAACAGTTTCGTGGAAAACTTTTAAATTTTCAAAAGGAGGGATTGGACTTTTTACTCAAATCTTCTGGTAATGCATTGTTAGCTGATGAAATGGGATTGGGAAAAACAGTTCAGACATTATCCTATGTGTCCACTGAAAAACAAACTTTCCCTGTTCTCGTTGTGGCTCCATTAGTTACATTAAACAATTGGGAAAGAGAGATTGAAAAATTCTTAAAGAAAAAAAGTCGAAATGGAAGAATTATTGAGACTGAATCTCCTAGTGTTACAATTATTCGAACTGGAAAATCTGAAGAACTGCCAAAAACTGATATTTACATTATCAATTATGAACTGCTCTTAAAGAGGTCTGAGAATCTGATGAAAGTTGGACTCCGAACCATAGTTTGTGATGAAGTTCATAATTTAAGATCAAAAACCACTCAAAAATACAAAGCCGTAAAAAAACTTGCTGCACTTCCCACCATATTGTATCGGATTGGATTGTCTGGCACTCCTATTTACAATAGAGGTTCAGAAATTTGGCCCATTATTGATATAATAAAACCTGGACTACTTGGAAGCTTTAAAGAATTTTGTGAATACTTTTGCTATGTTAATGAAAAAGGCAAGGCCATCGTATTAGAAAACAAACGTGCATCACTTAGAAATGAATTGCAAAAACATGTCATGTTAAGAAGAAAGAAATCTGATGTGTTAAAAGAGCTAAAAGACAAAGTTCGTTACAAGGAAGTAATAGCAGCTGATACTGACTATTATCTTGAAGAACTTGATAAAATCTGGAAAAAGCTTGAAGATGAACAAAAAGTCGCAGAAACTGAATTTTCAAAATCTGCCTCATATCATAGAGCTATTCAAAGTGAAAGACAGATTGCGGGACTCGCTAAACTGCCTCACGTGATTAATTTTGTAAAAAATATTATGGAAATCGAAGAAAGTGTTGTAGTATTTTGTCATCACAAAGTAATTCATAAATTGCTAAATGAGAGCCTGGAAGAATTTTCCCCTGTTTCAATAATTGGTGGACAGTCTGATGCACTAAGGCAGGATCAAATCGACAAATTCCAAAAAGGTGAATCAAAACTCATGATTGCTGGAATTCGCGCAGGAAATGTGGGTATTAATTTAACTCGAGCAAAATATGTAATTTTTGCAGAACTTGATTGGAGTCCTGCAATTCATAGGCAAGCAGAAGACAGGCTCCACAGAATTGGTCAGAAAAATACTGTGTTTGCATATTATTTGATTGGTGCAGGAACTCTGGATGATCATGTTGCAAATATCTTAGTAGATAAAAGCTATGAGATTGATGAAATTATGGATGAATCCATAGATAACTATGAAAATAAAGATAAAGCAGAACTTATTTTGGCACAAATTCAAGACAAGATTCGTTCTAAATAATTAAATCTCTAGTTTGTTCTTTAATTTAGATAGTTTTTCCAAAATACTTTGTTTCTCGGATTGCTCTAATTTGGAATCTTGGATGTTTTTAGAAATCTCATCAATTATGCTTATGATTTCAATTTCATGAGTTGGACCGGAAAATACTGTGTTTTCAAAACCATGCTCTTCTGTTTTATCAATCTCTTCAATTCCTTCATACATTATTTCGTAAATTTTAATAATTTTATCTTCCTGTCTTTGTGGAGACATTAGCACAAATTGACTCTTTCTTAGTTTTTCCAAATTTTCTAAAATCTCATCTTCTCTTATAGCAAGAATGTCTACAATCTGTTTTATGCTGCATGATTTTATTTGAAGTAGTCTTAAAATTTTTGCCCATGTTGGTGTGTTATTGCTCCAAAGAATTTCTTTTGCAAGATTGGTTATGGAAAATGAACCGTCGCTATTTAGTGATAGGAATTTTCTATCTTTTAGAGATGCTAATGAGTCAAGAATTTTTCCTATGCCTAATCTCTTTAATTCTGATTTCTCAAGATTATTTTCATTAAATGTTCCATTTGCCTTCATTGCCAAATCTAGAATTTCTAAATCTATGGTCCCTAATTTTCGCATATCATGCTCTCCTTTCCAAGATTAATCATTCTTTCCAATTAATTTTTGTTCTTGAAGAATATATGTGGATTATTGAACATTGAAACGTGGTCCGATATGAACTTCCTAGATTGCCTTATGGTTATGATGAACTAGAACCATTTATTGATACAGAAACTATGAAAATTCATCATCAAAAACATCACCAATCTTATGTTGATGGATTAAACAAATCTCTTGAAGAAATTGGAGGTGCATCTCATCCCAAATACATCTCGTCAATTCTTTCTGAACTTACATCAATTCCTGAATCTGGACGAAGTACAATCAACTTCTTTGGTGGAGGATTTGAAAATCATAGATTGTTCTGGGAAACTATGACTCCTAATGGTGAGGGTAAACCTAATGGAAAATTAGATGATGCAATTGATGTGTATTTTGATAGTTTTGAAAATTTCAAGAAAATCTTCTCAGAAAAAGCCATTGCGATTCAAGGCAGTGGATGGTGCTGGTTAGTTTTTAATCAAACTTATAATAAAATTGAAATCATAACCACTCAAAATCAAGATAGCCCATGGACGGTTCAAAAAACACCTCTTTTAGGTTTAGATGTTTGGGAACATGCATACTATCTGAAATATCAAAACAAAAGACCTGATTATGTACAAGCTTGGTGGAATGTCGTAAACTGGGATTATGTTGGAAATCGATTCTCTGAACTTCCTGTATGATCTTTTTAATTTGGACAAATTCTTTTAAAGAAAAAATCTATTTTTGCATCTATGAACAAGAATCTAAGATATATTGCATTGCTTGCAATTTTGCCCTTGTTTACAACAGGTATGGCAACAGATTATTTCTCAGATGCTGACGCTGCAAAAGGTGCAGGTGTTGGAACTTCAAAATACGGTTCTAGCACAGGAATTTGTGGTCTGCAATTATGTTCTGAAATTCCAGGTGGTAAAGCCGCATGGGAAGCAGGACAAGAAAAAGTCATTCCTGTAGCTCCAGTTGAAGAATCCGACATGGAAGATTCTATGAAAGATGATTCCATGATGGAAGAATCCGACATGGAAGATTCTATGAAAGATGATTCCATGATGGAAGAAACTGAATCTGATTTGGGCACTGTGCTTAGATTATCAAGAGCAAACGTTCCAGCAACAATTCCATTGCATCAAGGTTACTATAACGGTGAGGATGTTTATTTTATAATCACTGATTCTAGCGAACCTACACATGCAGAAATCATTACAAAAAATCAAGGTTGGAAAGTAGAACTTGCGCCTTTGTTAAAGAACGCACCTGAAGAAGCACTTTCTAAAACATACATGTTTACCAACGGAATAATTGGAGATGGTGTGCATGGATTTCAAGGTGAAGTCTTTACAAGTACTCCTGCACAAGCAGACGTGTACAGTGCACTAACTTCCCATGTTCATGTAACATGGAATGATGGTGCAACACCTAGAATACTTGATTCCGATGCAATGATTATGGATGCAGCTGATAACCATGAAATCACATTGACTCCCGTTAATGTGGTTTTGAACATGCCGCAAATTATTTGGCCAGATGGTCAGATGATGGTTAAGGAAGACGAAACTTTAACTGACACAACTCCATATGGTGGTGGTCAAGTTCTTGATATCGATACAGAAGAGATGATTGTAACTTTCATTGCTCATCGTGGATGGGGTCCAGATGGTAGAACTATCTATTACATTGTAACTGATGCAACTCCAAGTGATCCTGCCGAAATGATGGGTGTTGTAAGTTCACCAACATCTGCAAGCTTGATTGCAAATTCAGCAGCAGTAGATTTGTACCAGTTCAAAAATGGTTTGGCAGGTACTGGTCCATTAGGATTTCAACCTGGAATTGCAACAGGAGCACCTGGCGATTCAAATTATTCTCCAATGTGGAGAATCTTTGTGATTGGATGGTCTGATCCTGCTAACGCACAACTATTAGAGACCGTTGATGATGTAAACGCATACAAAGAAGCTGGATTGATCGATATTGGTATTGCACGTCCAATGGATAGTGATCATATTGTTAACTGTCCATTCATTGATCCATTCCAATAAGATCTCTTTTTTCTTTTTTAGAATTCTTTACATTTGTTAATTTCTTTTTGACTTTTTAAACAATTTTTAAGAGAATCATCTATTGGATTTATCTTTGATTATGAGTATAATCTGGTATGAGTATTTCAGGAATGTATATGTTGAATGCAGAGGAATACAAAGAAGAAAAAATTCAGCAAGCTCTTGACATGTTATATGTTGATAGGAAAAATGAATTTCGTGAATTGTCACACGTCTTGCTGAGTGAAAAAGCACTGAAATCTATGCCCAATTGGAAAGAATTTGTTTTGAATTTTTCTTTGGATGTGGAATCTGCCTTTAAAACATGGTCTGGTCGAAGCCCATTGAGTGTTAAATCTCCGCAAAAAGCACTCACAATTCTTAGACAATTGGGACATGAAAAAACATCTATGAATCAACTGGCTCATCTCCTAAACATCTCGTATAATTTGTCTCTAGAATTCAAAGAAATATACAAACGTTTAAAATAATTCTTTTTTTTAAATTATATTTTTTGAAAATAATGTTTTTAAAATTTTTAAAATAGTTTTTTTATAATTAACCCTGAAATCAACCTGATTTTGTAGGTACGATTTGAACAAACTAGTAAAGATATATCTCAACGATTTAGTATTTTCATGGTATTGACAGTATTGATTGCCAACAAACTAAGGGATGAAAAGTCAAAATTTGATTCAGATAATTTGACAATTAATGTCAAAGGGTAAAAACAGTTTGGAAAAATATGGTAATCCTTGCATTACAAGTATTGTGCCTGAGAAAAAATTAGATATTTCTGAATATGAGTTAAAATGTCAAGATATTCTTGATGATGATGAAATACGTTATGCTGCACTGTTAGATGAATCTGGAATGATATTGGCAGGAGGTGAAAAACCTGGTATGACTATTAGATTGTCTGAAGAACAATTGCAATCCGTTTGTAAAGAATTGGCATCTAGGGTATCAAAGAGAAAAAAATTTGATGATCAATTGGGCCATGTAAAATATTCTGCATCACGTAGGGAACATGTGGTAATAATGAGTTTTCCAATCTTTGACAAGGTGATAATGTTGGTTGCAGAATCTAATGTCAATATAGATAGATTGGCTTTTCGTGTAATTTCTAAACTTGGAAGACAGTGGGGAGAATTTGTAGGCGAATGATCTCTCATTTGATTAAGACATTATCTTATATAGTATGATGTTATGAAAATAAAAAATGGTCAGCTGTATTGTGATTGACGATGATCCTGAAACAATAAGTGTTTTCTGTGAGGTGCTGGACATGATTGGTCTTGATGTTGTTGTTACTGGTAATAATGGCAAAGATGCAGTTGTTATGTATGAAAAACATAAGCCAGATTTGATTTTTGTTAATTTGATCATGCCTGAGTTTGATGGATTTTATGCCATCAAAAATATATTAAAAAATAATCCTGATGCTAAGATTGTTGTTGTGACAGGTGATCTGATGGCTGGTGAATCCTATCTTATGAATACGTTAAAAGTTACAGCAGTGATCTATAAGCCATTTGACATTACTATCATTAAACGCATGTTGACTGATGTATTTTTTTCAGGATAAATCAAGTTTATCTCGACTTCCTGCTTCCAAATTGAGGTGCCTTGGTCATTACGGACCTGTTTTAGATTTGATGATTATGAAATCTTTATTGCGTCATTTCTAAAATTCTGATTTCGTTTATCTCATACGTGCTTTGAGTATCTCAGTTTTGCGTCTCGCAAATTCTCCAAGGTGTTTCAGCTATGATTTTGCCCTCTACATTTTCAATTGTTTTCTCCCATATTTTGGACTCTGGATTTGATTCATAGAAATAGATTTTTCTCATGTTAATTATTCCCATCAACTCCCTAAAAGATAATGTTTGTAATTCCACACAAACAAACAAGATATAGAAGATATTCAAAAAACTCTGTTCAAATTGAGCATAAATTGTTTTTAATCTAATCAAGCTTAAAATCACTTGTGAGTAATAGTAATTCTATGTCGGATGCTGAGATGAAACACACTTGTATCATCATCGACGATATGAAAAGTCATCAATTATTGCTGTCTCAAATGGCTGAAATCTGCGGTTTAGAAGTAATAGGTATTGGTGAAAATGGAAAAGAAGCAATTGATCTTTTTGATTCTTCAAAACCGGACATTGTATTTTTAGATATGAGAATGCCAAAATATGATGGATTTTATGCAATAGACGGTATTCAAAAAATTTCTGAAACTGCTAAAATTATTGCAGTAACTGCTGATACTACTACTGACACTTTTGGTAGATTGACTAGTATGCATGTACCTGTCCTCTCAAAACCTTACAGCATGGATACTCTTAAAAAAATTGTAACTGATCAATTCCCCTCAGAAAAATAATTCGGAATTAAAAAAATTTATGCATAGACTGTGTTAGTTGATTTATTTATCCAAAACACATGAGTTTGTTTCAGCATCAAAAACTGTCCCCTCCCCACATTTTGAATTCACTCTGTCCGGCGAAATTCCATTATCCAAAACACATGAGTTTGTTTCAGCATCAAAAACTGTCCCCTCCCCACATTTTGAATCCGTTACGGCATTCACAAATGGTTCTTTAGGAATGGTAGTTTTGGAAGTCAAATCATCCTTTTTGGAATCTGCCGTGTCATATCTTTCAAATGCGTTATCAAAAAATCCTTGGCTGTAGGCCCCTCCAAGAACAATTAAAATTAAAACTGGAATTCCTATTATGATGGGCAACTTCAAACTTTTGCCTTTTGTTTGATTCATGGAATCGGCTGTTTTTTCTTTCTGATTATGATTTGACCCTACCTCAAATAATGATGAACCACAAACCATGCAAAAATTTGCCTCCAATGGAGTTTTTTTACCGCATTTCCAACAATGAATCGTTTCCTTGTTTTTGGGATCCGCATCAATGGATTCCCCCTCATCTGCATTCTTGTCTGGTTGTTGTTTTATGAGATATTTCTCCCTCATACGTTGGAGGTAATTTTGATCAGTTACCCAGATAGTCTTGTTTTCGATGTATCCCTGTTTGATGTGTTCTAATCTATATGCGTCACCCACACCTAATTTCAATAGAGCATTAACATCATCTACAATGTCTGACGAATCCATGAATTATCTATTGGGATGCTATTCTAAATTGTTTCTTTCTTGGAATTGCCACTTGAACTAATTCATAAACTGTAAATTGAGCTGCCAAAACCACATTTATGCATGGACTTTATGTTGGAAGAAGAATTAATTGATTTGATGACCTTCTGCCTTCAAAATCCCAAGTCTTCAGAGATTCCTGAAAAACATAAGAGAATCACTGAGATCGGACATGAACTATATGCCGATGGGGGACTTGACGCTTTGGAGAATTTCTTTTTTGTATTAAAAAACCGAATTGTTGAAGAAATAGAAAAAGATCCATCCCCAATGCGATCGCTTTGGAATGGCCTTACCGATGAATGGCAGTACTGAATTTCATTATTGAGAAATTTATCCTCTGCCTATTCTGAAAATGGTTGTACTACAAGTTGGGCAGGTGCCCTTTATTGCAGGTTTCCCATTTTTCATGGTGTATGGTTTTGCGCCATTGATATCTCGTTTGTCTCGGCACTTTACACAATATCCTATTGTCATGATTGAACTAGGCTCGAGGTTCTATTAGCAAGAACTTGTTGAACTTTTTTTACTAAGAGGCAAACCTCAGATCTTAATTTTACTGTTCCAAAACAATTTTTTTCGTAACGCAAATTTAGATGAATTTAGGAACAAATTATTCAAATCTCTTATAAAGTAATTTTTTAAAATGTTTTTTTAACTTACGAATATGTTTATTTCTGAATAATTTGCCAGTGCGCTGTGGTTTACCAAACCTTCCCAAACAAAAATTTCTGCTACAAATTCACCAGAATCGTTTGGAGTCCATGATAATGATGGATTGAGTTTTTGATTTGGTGTTAGCTGTCCACTAATCCAACCTAATGATACCACGAAATCGTTTTCATTTTTTATCTGCACAAGATAAACAAAATTTTGAGATTTTTCTTGATTATTTGTGATGTCTGCAGAAATCTGTATTTGTTGATTCACATTAACATTATCATCTACTGGCTGTCCAAATGCATTTTCCAGTCTTGGATCATTCATTGTGGCTCTTTCCAATTCATTCAGTGCAAACGCAGAGGAGAATGTGACTAAAAACATAATCATTACTAGTGCACTTAATATTCTCACTATCACGCGTTTTTGCTCCCTTTTTAGTTAATAAAGCGTTTCTACACTATTTTGATCGGATGATTTGTGAAGGGTTTAGAGTTTTTCTAAATTGTCAATTATGGTGCTTTTTGATGTGATTATTTTTCCTGGATTAAGAATATTTTTTGGATCAAAAAATTGTTTAATTTCTTTGAAAATCTTATAGTTGTCTTTTCCGTACTGTTTTTTTATAAACTCTGAGCGTGCAAGACCATCTCCGTGCTCTGCTGTGATGGTTCCGCCTAGTTTGATTATCTCATCAAAATACAATATTGCTATCTTCTTAATTGCCGTAAATTCACTTCTGTCTGAAATTAATCTGACATGTATGTTTCCATTACCTGCATGACCGTACACAATAGTCTTTGTTTTAAACTTTTTATTTATTTTTTTCAGAATTTTAAAAATTTCCGGCAAATTCTCTAAAGGAACTGCTGCGTCTTCAATAACATGTGGTATTCTTTTTTCTTTTTTAATGGATTTCAAACTATAATGCAATGATAAATCCCTGTATCTCCACCACTCATTAATTTCTGAATCTTTTTTTAGTTTTTTAACAATTTTTCCTGTGATTATTGATTTTAGTTTTTTCTCACTCCTGTCTATATCTTCATCGTATTCAACTAAAAGTAGACACTGAGTATCTTGAGAAAATTTGAAATTAATTTGATTGAGAGTTGTTCTATCTACAAATTCTATTGCTGATGGCATTGTTTTGTTAATTTCTAAACAATTTCTAGACGCGTCTATGATTGATTTAAATTCAATGATAAAAAGAATTTTCTTTTCTTGCCTGTCTCTTATTTTGAGTTTTATTGATAATGCAATTCCTAATGTTCCTTCAGAACCTATGATTAGTTTATGGGCATCTGTGATTGATCTTATTTTGTCAATCCTGTATCCGGAAGAATTCTTAGTCACATTTGGAAACTTTTCAATTTTTATTTTTTTTGAAAATTCAAGTATTTTTTTTGAAACTTTTTTGTCTTTTGGAAGTGATATTCTCTTTCCATTTCCATCAACGAAAATAATCTCTGCGACATTGTCTATTACACTTCCATATTTTAGACTCTTGCTTCCACTAGAATTATTTCCAATCATTCCGCCAACTGTGCAAAAAGAACCAATTGAAGGATTTGGAGGAAAAAATTTATCATGAATTTCTAATTTTTTATCTAATTCTCCTTTGATAACTCCTGGACCTACTATTGCATAGTTTTTGGTAATTTTTATTGAATTGAAATTTTTCATATCTAAAATAATTCCGTTGTTTAGTGCACTCCCAACAAGCCCAGTTCCTGCCCCACGCACTGTGACTGATGATTTGAATTTTTTTGCAATCTTGATGGCTCTCATGATGTCTTTTTCATCTTTTGGAACTATTACCACGCTTGGAATTATTTGATATGAGCTAGAGTCCACCGAGTAAAAATTCCTAATTTCCTTTTGCGTATACACATCTCCTGCTATGGATGTTTGCAATGATTCATAGATGGATTTTTTCATGTGATGAATCTAGATTGCTATTCTATAGTAATCCCATCGTTCTGGATCAAACAATGTGACAAACTCTGCCTGCTCTTTATCCACTCTTGCTCTGATGACATCTCGTAATGCAAAACTTGTCAAAAACTTGTATTTCATGGAATGAGACTGCATGATAAACATGTGTCTCATCTCACTCCCTCCTTTGAGTCCCCAATATCCCATCTTTAATGCCAATGGTTCTAAAAATACTGTATTTCTTAAACCGTAATTCTCATCTCTGATTTCTTCTCGTAGTTGGTATCTTTCAAGCGGTCCTCCTTTTGAATATCCTATGATCTCTCCATTTTTATCATTTAATCTAAGTGTGTTAAGAATTGTTTCAGGATCTTTCACTGATTTCTCAAAATCATCTTTTAGAAATTGTAATGGTTTTGGAAGTTGCACAAAGATGTCGTAAAGTGATTTGATGAATTTTGGATCATTCCTTGTACTCATACATTCTATGGTTGGAATTAACTTGACATTTTCATAAGAACAATCTGCCTGAATTGTGATTTCTTGTTGTCTTAGTTTCATGAATGCAAGAACTGATCCGAAAAAATTCTTTCTCATTTCTTTTGGGAGTATTTTTAGAATTGTTTTTGCCATATCTGTTTCTTTATTTAGTAATTCTTCAAAATATGCCACCGAGCTTCTGACAATTAATGAAGGTCTCCACGCTAATGCATGTGCATTCATTTTTGCCATCTCCATTGCTTTTGAAAAATCTCCTAATGCATAACCGCCAATTCTATCGACTACTGAGAGATACCATCCCATTTCCATAATGTGTTCTTGGTATGGTAGATTGTTTCTCGTCAAATCTGACTTTTCAAAACATTGTTTGATTTGCTCTTCAGCATTTTGTTTAAGTTTTCCACTCCATGGGTATGTTGTTCTCAGAATCAAAACTTTGATAATTTCTAAATCAATTTTTGCTTCATCAATTAATTGTTGCAGTTTTTTATCCATTGAAATGAATTTCAAAACACTTTCTTCGTGAGGTTTGTCCACATTTTTTTGAGGATCAAAATCATGAAATAATGCTGCCACGTAAAGGTATTTTATGTCAGTATCTGTAATTTTCACTTTATCTTGAATTGATGCCAAAAGTGCGAAATACGTGACTTCTAATTCATGGATGATGTTGTGGTATCCGTAATAATCACTTCCCAATCCTTGACTTTCAAACAAATCAATTGTATAGTCTAACATCTCTACATAGCAATCGTCTTCTATGCCTTTTTCCACCATCAGATTGAGAATTTCATTTCTCATTGAATGGGTGTTTGCAAATTGTTGCAATAACACAAGAATGTAATTCCTATTTTTAAAGATGATCTACTGGTCAGCATCAAAATGACCTTTTTCTAAACAATTACTGTAAAAGTCTGTAATTGAGAATTTCTCGAAACACTCAATAGAATTATGAATTAGGTATTTTCTAATGTCTGTCAACCCTGATTTGCTTGAATCTCTGATATTGTTCATCAAGAACAATACTCCCAAATACAGTCTAAATCTAAACGGTGTTTTGTATCCTATGATTAATGTCTCGATTGCCAATTCTCCAGTACCTGTAAATGAGCCTACTACTCGCGGGGGTGTTTATTTTTCTGATACATTTGCCTATAAGATGAAAGGTGTTGTTGAAGATCTTTCTATAGTTCCTCTATTGACAAAAAAGATGTTGGGGCCTAATACAGAATTTGGTGAACTTCAAATTGTGACTGAAATTGAATCTGAAGGGAAACCTCAAAATCTGGAAATATTTACAAATCTCACAAACAGTGTTCAGACCCCAAATTCAATTGAACTTAGTATGATTATAGTCAAACTAAATTCTGTCTAGTCTGTAAGATATCTATCATATTTCTCTTTATTTTCTTTATCTGAAAGTATTTCGTATGCCTTGTTCAATTCCATCATTTGTTTCTCAGAATCTTCTTTTGTTTTATCTGGATGATTTTTTTTTGCAAGTTCCCTGAAATTCTTTTTTATCTCTTCTTGTGTGGCGTCTTTTGACAATCCTAAAATTTTGTAATAGTTTGGAAGTTCATTATTCAATACGGCATCCCTGAATTCTCTGTCTTCTTTACTGTTTTTTCTTGTTCCCAACTCTTCATAATCATCTCCCCAGTCAGAATGGTATTTTTCATAAGTTTTCTCCTTTTTTGATTCATGTTCTTCTTTATCATAAGATGTTTTTTTTCGAAGTATGATGTCTCTTGCCAAAAACATAAAGATTGCAATCACTGCAATTGCAAAACCAGAAAAAAGAATAATTTTCTCTTCATCTGTGACTTCTAATTCCATATCTAGATTGTTTGATTGTGGATATGCTGTTTGTAATGTTCCAAAAATAATCAATAAAATTGCAAAAACACTGATTCGGTTCATTTTTCCTACGTTAGTCGAAAATCTTCTTTTGCTGTATTTAGAACCACATGAGTGATTGTATTTTCCACATTTGGAATGGTTGCAAGACCCTTTACAAACTTGCTCAATTCATTTCTTTCTTTGAATTTTGCAATAATTATTGTATCTGTTGAACCTGTAATGTCATATACCCCACACACGTTTTCAAATTTTGATATCTCTTCTTCCATGTCTACAATTTTATCATTTTTTGCCACAATCTCAATAATCGCAGTTAGTGAATATCCTATTTTTTCATGATCAATAGTTGCAGTATATCCTTTGATGATCTTCTCTTTTTCTAATTTTTTGATTCTGGATAGCACTGTGACAGTTGACATGCCTAATTTCAATGCAAGCTGTCTTGCCGATTGCCTTGCATCCATCATTAAATTTTTGAGAATTTTTTCATCTGTACTGTCTAAATTCATGATTGATTATAGTGAAAAATTTATTTAAATTTTCACTCAATGCGTGTAAATTTGTTCAGTTTTTTATTTTTCCTTGTTATGGTTGGGTTCAGATTTAATACAATCGAAATTCATTGTAATTTATGAGTCAAATTCAAGATCTTGTTGAAAAGGGGCAATCATTAATGGATGATGGAAAGTTTGATGAAGCCTTGGGTTTTTTTGAGCAGGCTCTTCTTTTGAATCAAAATGATCCTGATCTTTGGAACTACAAAGGCGTTGCACTTCGAAGTTTGGGCAGATACGAGGAATCCATGGAATGCTTTAACAAATCCTTGGAAATTGACCCACGAGAT
This sequence comes from Nitrosopumilus zosterae, assembly GCF_025998175.1. Taxonomy (NCBI): domain Archaea; kingdom Thermoproteati; phylum Nitrososphaerota; class Nitrososphaeria; order Nitrosopumilales; family Nitrosopumilaceae; genus Nitrosopumilus; species Nitrosopumilus zosterae. The sequence continues at coordinate 1,000,801 of NZ_AP026695.1, read as the reverse complement.
AAAAATGCATCATGATTTTACGCTACCGTCTTGCGATGTTCTTTCCCAACATTAAAAAAATAAACAGGGATGATGATTAATCCTCAAAGTCATACTCTGACTCTGAATCGATGTCATCATCGAATCCGTCATAATCGTCTTGAATTCCATTGTTGTAACTCATGAGATTGTGAAATCTGCTAAACGGATAAACAAATCCCTAGTTGATTTCATCTCACTTGAAGTCAATTCTTAACATTGAAGCCACGTTGTTTTATTGGATAAAGACACAAAAATCATAGTTTCATGATTAAGTGAATCCATAGTTTACTTTTTGTCAATCTATATTATTAACAAAATGTTATCAAAGATTATGAGCGATAAAGTAGATAAGATGCTAGCCCAAGCCTTTGAGTTTGCCGATGAGGAGAATTTTGATGATGCACTTAGATTATATGATTTAGTACTCAGGGAAGAACCTGACAATATTAATGCCCTAGTAGACAAGGGAGTGACCCTCCAAAACATGGGTCGAATAAAACAAGCAATCCGAACATATGACAAAGCCCTTGCAATTTCCCCTAATTTTCTTGATGCAATACTGAATAAAGGAACTGCATTGCATTCAGATCAAAGATATCTTGAGGCAATAGGATGTTATGATGTAGCTCTGAAAATTGATAAAAAATGTGCAATGGCGCTTGCATACAAAGGTCTCTCATTAGGGGAAATTGGAGAATTACAAGATGCGATAAAGCATTTCAAAAAAGCACTATCTATTGACAAAGATTATGATTTGGCAAATATCTCAAAAGAACTTGCTCAAGATTTGCTAAGATCAATAAAAAAGAAATCTAAAACACAGTGACATCGCCAGGTGCTGGCTGTCTCTTAATGTTATTTTCGTGTGATTCTGAGAATTCTTTATGCTTTAATTTTTGATGCTCTCTTAGCTTTTCGATGTTTTCAAATCCTTCATGACACAAGTAACATTTTGGTTTGTGCTCATCAACTAACGGAAGTACCATGCAGATAATACTAGTTTGGATTACTTATCTTTTGAGACTATAAGGAATATATCATGATGAGAACATGAAATAACATGTTAGGGCAACTGGTTGGGGATTCTCAAGCATTAGATCGTGCAATAGCCGGGGAGGAATTGTCCTATAAAGACGGCCTTGAACTGATGAATTATGACAACCAACACATTCTTGCCGCTGTTGCAGACAATTCGCGAAAAAAACTAGTTGGGGATACTGTCACTTTTGCGGCGTCTTACTACATGAACTATACCAATGTGTGTGCTGCAAGCTGTCAGATGTGCGCCTTTTACAGGAAAGATGGCGCTGATGATGCATATACCCTAACTTCTCAAGAAATCGAACAACGCGTCGGCATTGCAGAACAGATGGGCGCAACTGAAGTTCATATTGTAGGTGGATTTCATCCGACACTTCCGCTGGAATATTATGAAGACATGATGAAAGTTATCAAAAAGAATCATCCTCAACTAAACATCAAAGCACTTACAGCAGCTGAGATTTTCTTTTTATCCAAGTTAACTAAAAATTCTACCAAAGAAATTCTATCTCGTCTCAAGGATGCAGGGCTTGATTCAATGCCTGGTGGAGGAGCAGAACTATTTCATCCTGATATCCGGGATAAGATTGTCAGGGGAAAATGTACTGGGCAACAGTGGCTTGATGTCATTGAAGAGGCACATAACATGGGAATTCAAAGTAATGTCACAATGCTATACGGACATATAGAAAAACCTGAACACATCATTGATCATTTAATTAAAATTCGCGAATTACAAAAAAAGACCAAAGGATTCATCACATTAATTCCGTTAAAGTTTAGTTTGGATAATACTGAACTAGAGCAACAGCATCTAGTCAATAATGAATGTTCATCGTTATATGATCTGAAGATAATAGCATTGTCCAGATTAATGCTTGCAAATGTTCTAAACAATATCTCCGTTTATTGGGTTGCATATGGAAAGAAGCTTGCTCAAGTTGCATTGTCAAATGGAGGAAGCGATTTAGTCGGAACTGCATTTTCTGAGGAAATCTATCGTGCTGCAGGAAAACCTACTGCGTCATCCATTGAAGAACTGGCAACCATGGTAAAAGAAATTGGACGATCCCCTGCACAGAGAAATACCCATTTTGGAATATTGCGAGAATTCTAAGTCATTTGCTTTTTTATAGACTCTAATTTTTCTTCCATCCTAACCTGTTTGTCTCTTCTTGAATCAATTTTTATCACAACCTCGACTCTTGCAATTCCAAGATTGTGAACTACTTCCATCATTGTTTTTGCAGCACCATTAATTACATCGATGTTGTCTGATTCCAAAATTGTTCCCATGGGATTCACTTGGTATCTTAAATTCTCAATATTCTGAATTGATTCAATTGCCTTTGCAATGTAAAAACTTGCACTTGTAGTCTTTGTGGCCATCGGATATATGGAAATTTCAGCCTGAATCAAGATTGTTTTACAATGATTTTTTACATAATTATATCTTCTATGGCAAATTGATGAGTTTACGTATGTGTTTTTTAATAATAAAATTTTGATAAATGACTAATTACTTATACTACTGTTTACTTCCAATGGAAAGATGAAACCATCCTACGGGGATTTAAGAACCTAAAATGATTAAAGAAAAATGTAATAGGTGTGGTTCACCGTTGGGAACTGAGAGTAGAAAAACTAAACAACGATTTTGCGGTAACTGTAAAAAGAAATTTGAATTACATTGAAAATAATTTTTTGATTATTCGGCGGGTTTTTTCTCCTTTCTTTTTGCACTGTCTTTCTTTCTTCTAGCTCCAAAACTAATCAATACCAACAAAAATCCTACCCCGATTAAGATTCCTGCCAATGTGTTATAGTCTTGATTTTCTTGTTGGGCAATGAGCAAATCAACTACTTCTTCTTCTGTCATTCCTGCTTGGCCTGCAGGCATTGTTGCACTGATGTTTACTACGAGTATGATTCCGACAATTATCATCGCAAGACCTCCTGCGAGTATTTTCCTGTCTACAAGAATCATCGATAATAGATGATATTTCATCATATATTAGGCATTTTCCTATCTCAGAATTTTTTATTATATTTGAATTTCTTATGTTATTCTAAAAATAATTTTAGAACCTGTCTTTGGATTTGATCGTTTTAATTATTCCCTCACGTTTTTTATACTCTATTTGCAAATTGCGCTCTATCCTTTTCATGGTCTCTTCTGATGTCGGATTTTCCAATTCTGATTTCTTGTGCTCTTCAAGCTTCCTAATTCTTTCATCATTTACTTTTTTTTTCTTTGTCTAGTAAATCCAACTGCGCATTACATGATTCACAAATTAGTTCTCTATCTGTTCTCACATGAAATTCGATATCGCATCTTTTACAAATCAGACTCAAATCACTATTTTTATGCTAGAATTGTTAACTTAAGCGTGTTGTTCAAATCAGATTCGTTAATGCTAAAAATGGTTGCATTTTGGACAATAGTATTCTGACTGCATGTTTTTTTGTTCATTGCCTCTTCTCTTTTCTTGAGTATTTACAATTTCCATATAGACGTCACATTTTTTACATATTTTCATATTGTAATTTGCCTTTTTAATCTAATAAAGCATCTGAGATATCAAACAGAGTTTGATCAAAATTTAGCAATTAAAATCCTTCAGGTGGTTTTTGAACAAAAACATTGCACACAAGAACATCCGTCTTTGAATCTCTGTATTGTACATTGCATGATACAAATTTCCCTTTCAATGCACGCTCCAAATCTTCTTTGGTCGTTTCTCCGTATTGCGGTTGTTCTGGATCATCCACTTTTGCAATCATGATTTTTTCTGTTTTACCGTATTCTTCCTGATTATCTTTTCTGGTGTGGCTTACAAGTAGTTCAAATGCATTGTTTGTTAGAATTCCAATCACGGCACCACCAATTCCGTCTCCCATGTTTTGAAATTTTTTTTGTTCTATAATTACTTGGTGGCTATACTGATCTGAAAATCTGGAACCAGTTTTTTCTCTTTTGCCATCTCAAAGAGTTTTCTGATTGATTTTTCACCTGGATCCCCCATATTGACTGTGACCTGATTAACATACATTTTTACAAACTTTTCAATCAAGTCTCGTTTCTTTCCTCTGGCATACTGCATCGCGTATTCTAACGCGTCATCAAAATTCTTCAAACCAAATTCAATCGATGATTGCAAATATTTGTCAAACTTTACAATTGTATCCATGCCCAAATCTGTCCTCATGACATTGATTCCAAGAGGCACAGGCAGACCATCTGTCGTCTTATCCCACCATTCTCCAACATCTAAAATCTTGACATTTCCCTCTTGTGCGTATGATAATTGGGTTTCATGAATTACTAGCCCTGCATCGACTTTTCCTGTTCTCACTGCTTCCGGAATCTCACTGAAATTCATCTCCACAAAATCAAATTTTCCAATCATTAGCTGGAGTAGTAAAAACGCAGACGTCATTTTTCCCGGAATTGCAATTTTGCATTTCTTTAGTTCGTCAATTGATTTTTGTTCTCTTGCTGTCACAATTGGCCCGTAACCTATTCCAAAACTCCCGCCACTTCTCAAAATCGTATATCCTGGTATGTATGCACATGCATGAACTGAAACTGCTGTGACATCAAGTTCTGGATCTGTAGCTTTGCGATTTAGTTTCTCAATGTCTTCAATCACATGATTCACTTTAAAATCTGGAGATGGAACTTTGCCTGTAAACATTCCATAAAACATGAATGCGTCATCCGAATCAGGAGTATGTCCTACAGAAATTTCCATATTTATTTCCCAAATTCTCGTAATAAATACTAAAATCTGTCTTGAATCGTTTTTCTAATATATGTCTGAAATATCTTGATATTGTGAATTCAATTGCAGCATATGAGAAAGACATAGAACTTCAATTAGATTTTTTAAAATCATTCCAAAAACAAAATCCAATATCTGAAAATCTACAAAAAAACACACTGTTTTCTGGCAGTGGCGATTCTCTGGCATCTGCAATGTTGGCAGAATCATTTTCAAATGGTCTTGTAAAAGCAATGGACCCGTTAGATTTGTATTCAAATAGAGAATTAGTAAAATCAAAACATGTCTATTTTGTATCTATATCTGGAAATACCATTACCAACATTAGAGTTGCAACAATTGCAAAAAAAACAACTGCGATAACCTCTCAACCTAAAAGCAAATTGGCAAAAATATCTGATGACACCATTCTGCTTACTGCCGGAAACCATGGCGTCTTTACTGCTGGCAGCATATCTTTTTTAGAAAGCGCCCTCACATGCGTTTCCCTTGTAAGAAAAATAACCATTCCAAAAAATAACGTGCTATTTCTTAAAGCAAAATCTGACGCAAAAAAAGCAAAAATCTCAAAGAGGCTTTTTGTCTTGGGAAATTTCCATACCTTTCCTTTGGCCATGTATTGCGCTGCAAAATTTTATGAAATTTTGGGCTATGATTCGCACTATTGCAGAATAGAACAGTTCTCTCACATGGAGTTGTTTTCTTCAAAAAAAGGTGATACCGTAATAATTTTCGAGGCAAAAAACTCTCACAACACTCAACTGGCGCAAAATCTCAAAAAGATTGGAATCAATGTCCTTCACCCAAACATGCCCTCTGAAAAGATTTCTCAAATGGTTTACTGCATATTTTTTTCACAATTCATTTCTCTTAATGAGGCCAAAAGGAAAAAGAAGAGAGAATGTCATTTTGTCACGGCAGAAAATATTCGTAATGTTTCAAATCAAATGATCTACTGATCTAAGGCTAAGGTTTAATAGCTGAATATTAGGGTCTGCGAATATGGTAAAATTCAAGTCAACAGGAGAGGTTCTTAAAATCATTAAGAACAAGGATCAAATCCGAAACTTTGGTGTTATCGCTCACGTTGACCACGGAAAGACTACCATGAGTGACAGTCTTTTGGCAAACTCTGGAATTATCGCTCCATCTGCTGCTGGAAAAGCTTTGGCAATGGACTTTGACAAAGAGGAACAAGCAAGAGGAATTACAATTTATCAGGCAAACGTTACTTTACACTTTACAAAAAACAATAAAGAATACGTCATAAACATGATTGATACACCCGGCCACGTCGACTTTAGTGGAAGGGTGATTCGAAGCCTCAGAGCAATTGACGGTGCAGTTGTAGTGTGTGATGCTGTAGAAGGTATCATGACTCAAACTGAAACTGTAACTAGAATGGCCCTAGAAGAGCGTGTAAAACCCGTTTTGTTTATCAATAAAGTTGATAGACTCATCAAAGAACTAAGATTAACACCAGAAAAAATGCAACAGCAATTGGCAGATGTCGTATCAAACTTTAACCAATTAATTGACACATATGCCGAACCTGAATACAAGGAAAAATGGAAAGTATCAATCCAGGACGCCAGTGTGACCTTTGGTTCTGCAAAGGATAGATGGGCAATCAATCTTGATTTGATGAAAGAAAAGGGAATTTCATTTAAGGATGTAATCGATGCATATCAGAACGAAAAAGTGGAAGAACTAGTAGAAAAAGCACCACTGGCTGATGCAGTTCTTGGAATGGTTGTAAAACATCATCCTGCCCCACATGAGGCAGTAAAGTACAGAATTCCACAAATTTGGAAAGGTGATTTGGAATCCGACGTTGGCAAAGCATTGCTTGCATGCAGTGATGATGGCCCCACAATCATGATGATTGTGAATATGGTTTTAGATCCTGCTGCAGGACCTGTGGCAATAGGAAGATTGTTTTCTGGCAAAATCAAAGACGGACAAACAATTAACATTATTGATTCAAAGAGAGAGGGACGTATTCAATCTGTTAACTTCTTTATGGGAAACCAAAGAGAACAAGTAGGCGAACTTGGTGCTGGAAACATCCCTGCATTACTTGGCTTAACTGAAGCTAGAGCCGGAAACACACTATCTTCAATTAAAGACATTCCTATGTTTGAAGGCGTTCACTATGTTTCAGAACCTGTTGTTCAAATCGCAATAGAGCCAAAGCATCCTAAAGATTTACCTAAACTTGTTGAAATTCTCAAACAACTAACAATCGAGGATCCAAACCTGATTGTAAAAATTGATGAAGAAAGCGGTGAGACAATTGTTGCGGGAATGGGAGTTTTACATCTTGATGTGGCAACACACAGAATTCAAGACGCAAAATGTGAAATTGTCACATCTGAACCTTTGATTAACTATAGAGAAACAGTAAAGGGAACATGCGAACCAATCATGGCAAAATCTCCAAACAGACACAACAAGATTTTCATGAAAGTAGAACCCCTAGAACCTGAAATTGCACACATGCTAAGAACTGGAGAAATCAGTGATATGAAAGATAAAAAGGTTGTAGCAGAGCTTCTAAAGAAAGCTGGATGGGATACTGACACAATCAAGAGAGTGATGAAATTTGATTCACGTGGAAATGTTTTGATTAACGGAACCAAAGGTGTGCAATTTGTACAGGAATCAACCGATTCTATTAATTCCGGATTTGAAGAAGTGATGAAGGAAGGACCTCTCTGTAAAGAACAGATGAGGAATTGCAAGTTTATCTTCACCCACTTTGTACCTCACGAAGACACTGCACACAGAGGACTTTCTCAATTGGGTCCTGCTTCCAGAAGAGCATGCATGGGTGCTTTACTTACTGCTGGAACTGCAGTTTTAGAACCAACTCTGGCTATCGAAGTTCGTGTTCCTACTGATTTGGTTGGAAACGTGGCAACTGTCCTTTCTGGAAAGAGAGGCAAAGTATTGGACATGTCTCAAAAAGGCGCTTCAAGCATTATCACAGGTGAGATTCCAGCTTCTGAAACCTTCACTTTATCTGAAGAGATGAGGGGTCAAACAGCAGGACGTGCAACTTGGAATACTTCGTTTAAAGAGTGGACCGAAGTTCCAAAATCAATGCTAGGACCTGCCGTTGCTGAAATTAGAAAGAGAAAGGGACTGGCACCAGACCCACCAGGTGTTAACGAGTTTATCGACAAAGAGTAAAAAAGCAGTCCCCCCTCTTTACGCATAAATTTTCCAGATTGACTAACGTAGGACGATGGTATGATTTGTTGGAAATTAATTACCTAACACTGTGTTTCTGTATTTTCTTTCAAATCTTCTCTTTAGTGCAATGAATGAAAGACCTGTAAGTGGTAATGCGATTGCTTTAACTGCATAATCCCACGGCTTGTCTGTGGTATCTGCTACATCAAGATACGGTACAAATGCACCAAGGGCTCTAGAAGTACCATACGCGAAAGCATCTAAGATGTCCAGATTATTTTCAACATGCTGCAAAACAGCACTACTCAGCATAGTATACGTAAAAATTATTATCAAAATACCAAGCGGCTTTTTGTATGACTCCCCATAATCTGCAATATGCTTGTATACAAAAGGAATTGAAACATATCTGTGAAATCTACTTTTCTTTTTAATTTTTAATATTTCTTCTTCGGATTTTTTTTCTTCTATTTTTTTAGATTTTGAAAATGCAGATTTGAGTTTATTGGAAAAAGTAGTTTTATTTTCAAAAGGGTTTGGGTCTTCGTAATTTCTCAAAACTTCTGACTCTCTTATGAAAAATTTTCCTGCGTCTTCATAATTGAAATTATATTCGTAATTATCTCTAAGGCCCTGATATTGAGAAATTATGCCTGCAATTAATCTCAGTCCATTAGAATCATTTTCTTCAAGTCTTATTTCATCATAAATTTTATTTTGTTTGTTCCATTTAGTATATAGTCCGAATTTCATGTTAGTTCCAATTTTTACATTATAAAATGAAACTTTAGATAAATCAGAATTAAATTCAATTTCGGCATTTTTATCAATTATCGCATCGCCAAATGATGTGAAATTGTTAAACTGAACATGCCCAAAATTAATTTCTCCCATAAAAGATGCTTCATAAAAAAGAATTTTATCTGATAAAAATACTGAATGAGCAAAATTTATCTTCTGTGCATGAAATTTTGTACTGTTGAAACTTGCTTCTGATCCATGGAATTTTGTATAAGAGAAATCAACATTTGTGCCGTTGAAGTGAGTCATCAAAAAAGAAACTGATTCTGTGTCAAATTTTGCATGAGAGAAATTTGTTTTTGTACCGTTGAATTGTACATGGGTGATACTTGTTTGAATTCCATGAAAATGCGCATGTGAAAAATCAACATCATTGTTAAAATTAATCATAAAACATATAGCGTTAACTAGATGATATCCTTGACAATTTAGGGCGGTATTGTCTTCAAGTGATTTTTCTATTTTTTTTGAAAAGCATCACTGATTTCATCTGGATGTTCTTGATAATATTTTAAATCATGAAATATACAAAGTTTGGAATCTAAATCTGTTTCATTTGTACATATGGTTTCAAACTGGGAATTTTTATAAAGACATTTAGACATATTGGTAACTGAACAAAATTCAGTTCATTTAAAGTAATTGAAAATTCATAACAAAAAAATTTCCTAGAATAACCCCTATGAACATCAAATGTTCTTAGGTTCATCTAAAGGAAACGAAAAAGGAGTTGAGATATTCCTCTCATTCAATCTAACATCCGTTAGTTTTCCCCACCAATGCCGGCCCCTATCACCGTTAAGTTTCAAGTTTCTCTTTACAGTGGAAAATGATCCAATCTTATCAAGGGTGTGATTTTTGATATTCATCTTGATAGTTCCCACCCTAGTCTTTTCAAACTCATACACCAGTCTTCCTTTTGAGTCTAGTTTGGTATCCTTGTGAATAATGGTCTCGTCTCCTAACTGTCCAATTCCTCGAGATTTCTCAAATTTACCATTTTTGGAGTAAAACCCACAATATCAATAGGAATAGGCACGGAATCGCAGAATTTCTCATCATTTAGTGATTCCAATTGAGAAAACCACCATCTCTTTCTATCCGAATTTAACTTTATTTTTTTATCATAGATTTCAATTTTTCCTATATCGTCAACTCTGTCATAAATAATCCCTCCTTTGATGTAAGTCGTTCTGCTTGTCTGGATTGTAATGTGTAATTTTTGCCTTTTTCATTAATTCTACTATCAAGATGTTTGCCCTAATGATTATACTCTGAAAATATCCACTGTTCTAGTTTGATTATGTCATTGTTGATCACAAATGATAAAAAATTTACAAACTCAACATCAGATATTTTTCCTTTCTGCCATAGTTCCATCACTTTTTCAACCCATAATGGCATTTCATTACCGAATTGTTCAAATTTTATTTTGAACATTGCATTAAGTGCGTCTACTCTGGATGTGTATTCAATTTTGATTTCCTCTTGCCTTTCTATGAATTCAAAAAAGATGTCTTTGAGCATTTGATCAGTTTGCTCAGGGGTTAATGGGGAATCAGATTCATTTTTGTCATGGATTGCCTGTTTCTGCTCATCAAAATATTTCCTTGATTCTTGGAATTTCTCCTCAAATTCTTTTTCAAGATTCCATCTTTGCTCATCATAGATTTCTTTGAGTTGCAAATATTGTTCATCAGAGTCGGACATACCATATGGAATCAGCCCAATAAAGAAAATTCCAGTCAGTCCGAACAACATGTGCATGTTTTGCAATAATGTTAAATGGTGTCTTTAGCATTAAAAGATCTCATTCATTTCTGGAACTTGGTACTGGCCAGTATTATGATGTAAAAATTATTTGTATTTTTTAGACTACATCATTCCCAAATATGTCGCAAGATTATCGATCTTCAATAGATTCCGTTTTGCAGGCAAATCTCATCAGGCATTTTTTCAAATTTTTTTTATCTCCATTTATCTCCATTTAATTCGTGCCTGGCTTTTGAAAAATAAATGGACATTTTTCCATTTATCTGTCGTTTTGCTTGTAATGCGCATTATAATGGTGAATTTCAAAATTTCTGTTTGATGTTAATAGCACTGAATTTTTACCGACATTGATTTATAGACAACCTTTGTAATATAGGTCGACCTAGATAAAATGAGTCATAATGAGCCTAACCTGGAATCATATGAGCGTGAAAGGATAGTTTTCCAGATGATCCGCAACAATCCCAATCTGCATCACAATGCCTTGATTAAATTGATTGTTCCTGAATTTATGGCCAAAACCACATTTGAAAAGACACGAGACATGTTGATTGAAAAAGAGATCATCACAGTTCAAACAAAAGCAAATATGAAATTTTACTTGCCTTCAAATAATTACGAATCCAAATCTCAGCATTTAGTTGAAAGAAATACGACAAATTCTTTTCATGATTTAAAGTTACAAATTAAGAGATTGAACACTGATTTTCCACATAAGGATATTGATGAGAAAATAAACACAGTGAATTCACTGCTGAGAAACTTGTTGGAGACTGACAATGGGTTTACCATTTTGGATGCTGCAAAAAATCCTAAAAAAACCCTGTATCGTGACGAACATCTGACAATTCAGCAATTAATCCACAGTGTGTTTGAGATAATGAGGAATGATCGTGATTCTGAAATCCTTTTCCCGGCAATTACAAGTTATTTGGGATCAATCCTACCCAAAAATTCATTGAAATAGACTAGTCTCATCTAGTTATTTATTCAGGTAGATGCATTAATCATCATGGGGTTGCTGTACACCAAGTTCTATCTTGATTTTGCCGAGAATGAATGGAAGCAAATTTCAAACAATCCAATTGTTTTTCAGACTATCAAAGATGGTGTAAGTATAGACATTGAGGATGACTCCCACAAATCATACAAACTCAACTTTAAGGAAGGCGGAAAACTCAACATGTTTAGAGTTACTGGAAAATTTCGTCTTACTTGGAATGACGATGATGTTCTTTAGGTGTATAAAATAATAAAGGGATTTTGAGACTAGCTTTTGTGACTCTGGAAGAACAAATCACTCGCATAATGAAAAATTTTGAGAGTGCGTCTTCTGAGGAAATTCTTGAAATCTTGAACAAAATAATGCCTGAGTTTAAAAGTGAACTGACATCTGAGTATCTTCAAGGTAAAATTCAAAAGATAACGCAAATTGACGATGAATCTGAAAAAATAAAACAGTGCAAAGCGTTAACTCCTTACTTGGACTGGTATTTGCAAGGTTTGTAAGATTATTCTGAAAACTGTTTTATTTTACGTAATGCAACTTTGATTGATTTTCGATCATTCCTTGCTTCTATCATGTTTCCTACTAGATTGACAAAATACTCGTGCCCTGTATCTTCTGCTTTGTTGATGTCCGCCTCATAACAAGATAGGGCTTTTTCTAAAAATGATATGTCTTCACTTAATTTGGAGATAGATTGAATATCTGATAAATTGTCTTGAATTTTTTTAATTGTTTCATCAATTACCGGGATTGTCTTCATTGCTTGCTGATTTAATACAGATGCAAACATTGCAGCGGCATTTTTTAGTTCTGGGCTGTTGCCCATCGTTTTTAATCTGTTTTTATAATGTTTCAATGATTTTATGATTATCTCGTATCCTCCCTCGTCTTTCAAATAAATTGCGCCTAGCCAAACTTTTTCAGACATTTCAAAATGTTTTCTTTTTACATATTATAATTTAGTTATTGTCTCAAACAATGATTCAGATGACAAAATATCTGTATTGTCAGATTTCGGAATTTTCTTGGATGGGTGGTTGGTTTTTGTTAATTATGTTTAATAAAATTCCAGCTAGCGTTACGCCCATTCCTAAAAGACCTGTGAACGTTCCAATATTTTTTACTAATCTCAAAACAGGATTTGTTTGACCCAGTTCTATTGAATAAAACATCACAAGTCCAGCAACAAACATGATTATTCCAATGATAATTACCGCAAATCCTGATTTCATATTAGCGATGATTATTTCTGATTAATAAACAACAATATCTTGACATCAAATACTTGGAATATTGATATCGTGGATAACCCATCTGCGCTGTATTTTGGATCTTAATCACCTAAAATTCATGTACGTGTGAATTTTTTTTAAACAGTTATCTTTACCAAATTATATAAAAAATAATCAAAAGAGTGGCAACGATTTGAAACAACTGACCCTGACAGAAACAATTCAAAAAGTAGAGTCATTAATTGATACTGGTAATGGTGATGCAGGCAGATTGTATCATATACTTGAATATTTGAAAAGTAGCCGTCCTCTGTATCACTCAGATCAGGTCTATTTAGAAAGTAAGTTGGATTCTTCATTTTCAATTTATGACGATTCAGTTAAAAAAGAAAATGATCTTCTTCCAAAAATTCAAGAACTGATTGATTCAGGAAAAGGAGATCCTGGGAGATTGCAACATATCTATGACACGCTTGAAAGTAACAAATCCCTTTATCATTCCGACGTGTCTTACCTTGAGTCAAAATTAAACTCAGATCCTCAAATTAAATCTGTAGAAGAAAAGAAAGTACTTTCACCACCTCCAAAAGAAATTGTTTCTTCACCACCTCCAAAAGAAATTGTTTCTTCACCACCTCCAAAAGAAATTGTTTCTTCACCACCTCCAAAAGAAATTGTTTCTTCACCACCTCCAAAAGAAATTGTTTCTTCACCACCTCCAAAAGAAATTGTTTCTTCACCACCTCCAAAAGAAATTGTTTCTTCACCACCTCCAAAAGAAATTGTTTCTACTATTGAACCAAAAACAGAGATTAGGGGTAGCATGCCAAAAGGATGGAGTCCAAAAAATAATTCTAATGAACTAACAGAAATAAATGCCGATATAAAAAATGAAGAGGCAAAAATTGAACAACAAGAAAAGATTTCTGACGAAATAAATCATCAGCGTTCAAAATTAACACAGTTAATATCTCATAGAAAAGAATATGAGCAAAAAATCACTCATGAAAAATCCTCTCTTGAATCACAAATTAAAGATGAAAGACTAAGAATCGAAGCCCAAACAAAACTGTCACAAGAAATTATCTCTCAAAAGGAAGAATTAGCTAACGTAAAAAAGGAAAGAGAGCAAATAATTAAAAAAATTGATGTTGAGAAAACTAAAATCACAAGAGAACTAAATGAGCAAAAAAAACAACTGATTCAAGCACAACTTGACCAAGAAGAAATTGAAAAACAGGTTCAAAAAGAACAGATGTTGCTAGCACAAATGGCTGAGGAGCAAAAATCACGCCTGGCAGAACAGGCCAAAATCGCACACGACATCAAATTAAGACAAGCAGAATTCGAACAAACCAAGAAAGATTACGAAGATATTGTTTCACAAGTTAATCAAGAAAAGGCACAATTTACAGAATCTGAAAAACTTGAAAAAATTCTTAAAAAACAAGAAAAAGAATTGATTTCTGCCAAAGAAAAACGGCTAAACTTAATCAGTACAATATCCAAAGAAAAAGAACTAATATTAAAAAAGACTCAAGAAGAAAAAGACAAATTAAAATCACAAATTAAATTAAACACACAACTTAAAAAAGAAGAAAAATTATTTGAATCCCTAAAAAAGAAACGTGACAAAATTGAACAGCAAATAAAAATCAAAAATCAAAAACTAAAATCTGAACAGGAAAAAATCAAAAAACAAATTGATGACAAAAACAAAAAGCTGAAATCTATAGAGAAAAAATTAAAACCTAGTAAAAAATCCTCTAGCAAGAAAACAGCAAAAGAATGATTATCTTACTTTGATTGTAATTTCTTCACCATTTCCAATGTTTGATGTTATGGTGTTGAGATCCGGATTTTCTTTCAAATAATCTGAAAATTTTTTCATGTGTTCACGATATTTTTCGGGATACAACATATTGTCTGTGACTATGATTCCTCCTACAGAAACCATTGGAAGTATTAAATCAAAATACTCGATTATGTTTTCTTTATCCGCATCAATTAAAACAAAATCAAAATATTCTTTGTATTCATCAATGCAACTCATTTTGCTTAGGATGTCTAGTGCATGACCTTCTTTGATTTCAACTGCATCTTGGATCTCTGCTTTTAGAAAGTTTTCTTTTGCCCTCTTTACCTTGTTTGGATTTTGCTCTATTGTGATTATCTTACCTGCTTGTTCTAAAATTGCCTCAGCACACCATATTGATGAATATCCTACCGATGTGCCTATTTCTAACATGTTTTTGGCATTTTTTAGGCGTAAAAGCATGTTTAGTAATTCTCCAGTTTCTTTAGTAATTGCAAGCATTCTGTTCTCAGGCAATGTGTCTACCATTCTTGATTTTTCAAGGGTGGATTGTACTTCCAACTCATTAAGAGTATTGAAAATTGACTCTTTCATGCTTTTGTAAGGTTTCAAATGGATTTAACTATGCTTTTTCATATTGCATGTTTTTGAAATATTTTGATAGCTTATATTTAGCAAAATATTTTTCACACTAGATATGGCAACCGCAACAAAATTTGATTATTTGGAAATTGTTCAGAAAATTCTAAATTTAGATCCAAAAATGAGATTTGCAGCTATTATTGATCCAAAAGGTAACATTCGAGAAGCAATCATGAAAACAGGCAAAACTAGTCTTAAAACCCAAAAAGAAGAAGAACATTTCTGCAAACAAGTTGCACAACGAAGATCAATGCGAAAGGAGTTTGATCGTTCTCTTGGTAAAGTGCGTTACGTTCACGTTGAAAGAGAAAAAGTATCTCAAATGGTTATTTACACAAAAAGAAATATTGTATATTTTACAATGGAGCCAGAAATGCCAATTGATACAAAAATCCGATTAATTACACGCATTAAGAAAATTACCTCTGAAATTTAGACTCTATACCGAATTTTAAAAAATATGACATTTCACAAGTATATTGGCGATTCGAAGATGTTTGAGTATGATAAACATTACAAGGAATGCCGGCAGCTAAACAAACCTTTCATTAAGGCAAAAATTAACCCTCGTCATGGAAATTATTATGTTCAAATTGATTTGATTACGTGTAATTACGAATTGACCGATAAAGGATTAGTGGAAATCAAAAAATTATTTGATAAAGAAATAAAATTCCTAAACATGTCTGCAGATTTTACAAATTTCAGTATAGATGACGAACTGGCTTGGTTTGATGGGGTATCGATAGAACATCTTGATGATTTTTGTAACTCTCTTTATGATTTAACCCAAAAACATCGTCTAAAATCTGATTAAGTTTTTGATTATCTTGTCTACTACCTGCACTTCGTACTTTCTTTCCTTAATTGTAGCCTCGTTCCATTTTTTTGCAAATTCTGACTGTTTGTCCAGTTTTTCTAATTCTTCGATGTATTTTACTAAATGAATTTTATAATCCTGTAGCAAGTCTAGATGTTTATTGTGATTTTTTTCAGTCGGCGTTGCCATTCCATTCTTCTTCCTTGATTTCTGGAAACATGTCTCTTATTCGTTTTCTGTCTTTTTCCATGGCTTCGATTCTATTTTCTAGGTGTTCTTTGATTGCCGATTCGTTTTCTTGCTCTTTTTCTTTTTTAATATTTGAAATTACTTTAGTTAAAGATCTATAATACACAATATGGTTCTTCATTGACTCTGCTGATTTATCCTCTTTTTTCTCATCCATGAGCAATAAACAATTTCATTGAAAATAAGTATTTGACATTCATGATTTATTTACACTAATATTGAATTTAACTTAGTAATTTTTATGAAAATTCTTGTAGATGAAAACCTAGATGGAATGGATGAACGATTGATAAATTTGGGGTATGATGCTCAAAGTGTAAGAAAATTACAGAGGGAAGGAAAGAAGCTAGGTTCGGACTATTCTATTATTAATTACGCTCGTGAAAACGACATGATCATTGTAACAAAAGATACGGAATTTCGTAAAGCAAGCGATGAAAATAATTTTCCACTTATTCTTCTTGATGATGAAGAAATTCTTAAAGTGATAGTGGAAAAATTAAAAAATTTCAGTTAACATTGCTAGTGTCTATTTGTGGTATTCTTAAATTGGCCAGGACCTCATTCAGGAAATCCTTTTCTGGTTGATGTGCAATAACATCCATGATTATTTTCCAACAATCATCTATCTTTCTATTTATCTGTGAGAACATTTTATCTTTCTTGAATGCGGGATAATGTGATAGCAATTTCATAATTCCATCCGTTGACTGTACAATGTGTATCAAATGAATAACTGATCTTAATCTCTCATGAAATGAAAAATTTTCCTCCTTGCTAATAATGGTAAAATTTTTTATTTCTTCAAAAACTGTTTCAATCTCCTTATGTAGACTTTTTAATTGATTGTTTACTGATTCGTACAGATTTATCAATTCGTATTCTATGTGGGATCTACTGTGAACTTTTTTCTCTATTTCTCCTGCTTCAACTAATGCACTGATTTCTCTGTATACTGTCTTTTCATTGCCCATTTTTTCTATGACCCTTTTAGCAAGTTCTGTACCGCGAATTTTCCCATTCTCATTGAGAATTCTGATGATCTCCGTTCTGATAATCTGTGAATCTTTTTCCATAATTTCCACCAGGACTATTTTTGATATTTTCCTAGTACTGTTTTTTCTCCATTCTCATTAATTTCTCTTACTAATAACTCCAAAATCTCTATTCCTTTTTTGATTGGTTCTTTATTGATGTTTTTCAACTCTAAATTTTTTTTCAGAATGTTTTTTTCATTGCTTATGAAACTTAGTAAACTGACATCTTCCCCCATGTTGAGATTTATGAAAAAATCCACATATTCTGAAGGTGATTTTATTCCCATGTTTTCTGAAGATTATTCTGGTATTTGTTTGAATCCTGATAAACTAGGTTTATTTAGAATTTTTACCAATACAAGACATGGATAGTTGTGATAGACGAATTCGTGCTTATAAAAATGGAAAAACATTTGATCAGTGTAAAGAAATTGCAGAATCTATGAATCCTGATTTTAAAAAATACATTGAAACAAATGGTCGTGTTTTATGGACTGAAATTTTAGAAAAAGTGGATCATGATGAACTTCTCTACAAACTTACTCTGAAATTTCTAAGGCGTGACGGTTATGATATTGGTAATCACAAGGTCCCTGAAGTCAAAAAATTCATTTAGGATCTATCTTGCAACTTCCATCTGAATTTTGCAATTTTTTTGCCATTACAAATGGAGTTATAATCAATACTGGAATTGAAATTGCAATAAACAATGTCTGCATTTGAGTTAATGCAATGGATAATGCTATCCCGCTAGCTGTTCCAATAAATATTGACAAAAATGTCCCTGCACAAGTTGGACACGCAATAAACAATCCCGTTGCAGCTCCTATCGTACTTGCCCCTCTGCCTTTCTTTGATATTCCATATGCACTTACAGCAATTGCAGCGTTTAATCCGACCAAATAAGACACAATTACCTGTAACACTAAATTTATCGGAATGATCTGCAAACCCACATGTTCAGTCAGGTACACGATTATCTTTGGCATATATCCCGGACCATCACAACATGGCGCAATAAACCCTGATGGAATCGTAGCACCATAATGAATTGCAAAATTAACTTCTGGTTGATAAACAAGAGTTCCTGATGCCAATGAAAAAAACATGCCGTATCCAATAAAGGTGACAACAAAAATTTTGCGTGATTTTGAATTCCATGTTGTTAGAGCGATTATTGTTGAGAGATTTTTTTGATTAGCCATCACTTTTCCTTTGTGATAACGATACAATCCAAAAGCAATGGCCCCAAATGCCGCAACTAACGTAATGTAAAATCCATACGCAATTCTTTGTATTGAATCAATTGCACTGGGAGTAAGAAGTTCCGGATCCTGGTATCTTCCATACAATATGAATAGGGCAATAATTGTTATGAATCCTAATATGATGAGTTTTTTTCCTTTGCTGACACTCTCTAATCGCTCATTCATGTTTATCTCCGATTTCAATGAAATTAAATCCTATCTCATTTGATTTCTCAAGTTTTGCACGTCTTTCATGTATCCTGTTGAGATACTCTGCAATTGCTCTCTGGTTGTTTTTATCTTGAATCATTTGTACTAATTTCTCTGATTTTGAAATTTCACTAGTTTGCTGCTAAGACCTTACAAGAAATAACAAAAACCATTCCATGGAATTTGAAATATTTTTAGATAAGTTTTGGAACGAATATGTAAATTATCGCAATTATTTCCAATCTACCAAATATCATTAAAAAGCCTAACACGATTTTTGTAGCCGGATCTGTGTTGAGATCAATCACTCCTGCTGACAATCCTCCAGTTGTAATTACCCCTACTGCTTCAAAAAATGCATCTTCGTATGAGACTTGTTCTATTTCTGCAAGATGTGCTCCAGCAATGACTGCAATTATTGGAAATAATGCTATGATGATCAAAGTAGATATCATTTCTTTTTTTGTCTCTGCTGTTAATTTTGATCTTTTTACTTTGTTGATAAAATCTAGGAAATGCCTCAATTGTAATAATCTGAAAATTTTAAAACCACCAGCTGTTGAAAATCCACATCCTCCGATGAACATCAAAATTATCAAAATCGTCTGAGCTCCACTCCAAAGTTCTGCAAGACTTTCTTGTTGAAGTCCAGCTGTGGTGCTTGCTGAGACAGTAATGAATGCACTTTCCATGGGGTCTAAACCACTAATTGAAATGAATAAGATTATTGCACTTCCCAAAATTGCAAAATATGTTAGAACCTCTTTTCCGAGTTTTGGGGACAAGAATTTTTTTCTGACAAATGCATAGTGGAATGTAAATGGTAATGCGCCTAGTATCATTGCGCCCATGAGAATAATCTGCTCTTGCCACAATAAATTACCGAGAATTGTGGATGTGGGTAAGAATCCTCCTGTTGCAAGTGTGCTCATTGCCAATGAGAAATTATCTATAATGTTTCCCTCGCCAAAGAGATACAGCAATGTTGCAACAATTACGATATAAATCGAAAAAATAACTGTGATTGTAAGGAATAGTTCTTTCATGTGTAGCGTTCTACCTGAAATAAAACCACGCATTGATTGCAGTTTTGACTCTGGATAAAATGCCGTGATCACTAGGTAAATGAAACTCATCCCTCCTACAAGTTGAGTATAACTTCGGAAAAACGTAAAACTTTCATTCAATTTCTCTGGTTCGTGAAATAAAGATATTCCTCCGGTTGTAAATCCTGCAGCACTTGAAAAGAACGCATTTGAAAATGCTTCTATGCTGGTCTCGTCACTGGGCAGTACATACAGATATGGAACTGTGCCAAACAAAGTCAGTAAAAACAGACTGGAAAACACCAATATTGATGCCTGTTGAAGATTAAGACTTGCTTTTTCCCCATATGAATTCAAAAAGAATCCCGTTACAAGTAAAAGAACTGTGGTTAGGTAAATCCCTGTAGCAATCACCGTATCTTCCAAAACCGTGGCAAGAATGGCAGGTACAAGTAACAACACTCCTGCAAACTGTAACACAAACCCGAGATTTCCCAATATTGCTTTTACAGGCGGACTCAGCAGACGAGCTGGTGTGGCTGTAGCATCTCGAATCACATTGGCAATAGTTGTCTGAAAGATCATGCCGAGTATCTCATTTTTATTTGATAAAACTGGTAATTTTCTAATTCCGTTATCTCTCATTTTATGTAATGCTTCTTGTAATGTTGCTTTTTCATTAATTGTGATTAGGGGTGTTGTCATGATGTCTTTTAATGTAGTAGATTCTGCGTACACTGTAACATCGCTCACTTTTCTTAGGATGTCTTCATCTGTTACAATTCCTACCGGAATATTGTTTTCATCCGTAACAACTATGTCATCTGTTTCATAATGGTGCAACATTCTAGTTGCTTCTCTAGTGGGAGTGTTCTTATTCAATATGAGCACATCACTATCCATGTATTTTCTGACGTACCTACTTAGAACATATGATATTGCACGTTCAGGATTTTCCGACATAAAGCTACCATTGTTGGGGATTTTAAATAATTTGGGGTCATGCTCAATCCTTGATCGTCAAAAAATAATTCACAAAATAACATGGTAATCTTTGATCCGAAAAATTTGCTATCTTTATAAGCTCTGAACAAGTAGTTTATGCGTAATATGGAAATTGATCAAGCACAAGAGCCTGATTATGAATCTGTGAAAATTGATTATGTTGGGTTTGTTGATCCCTATGCTGTTGAAGGCATGGTTGTTCTAAAATCTGATACTGGAAAAGAATTCCATATGAGGGCTTTTTCTGGTGAGGTCGCTAGGCATATCTCCAGTTTTAACGATCCTGAAGGTGAATCTGCACCATCCATCTACAAGATGATTGAGGAGATTTGTGAGGAGAATGAGCTGATTCTAGTTAAGGTGAAAATCTATGAGAGTGGAGAAGTTTTACGTGCAAATTTGTATTTTACAGGAAAAAAAGATCTTGTATTGCGAAATTATAGAGCGTCCGACGCAATGGCATTAGGTGCATTTTACAAAATTCCTATTCTCGTTAGGAAAAATCTTCTAAAAGAAAGCATGGAAGCATAGATCCTGTATTTTTTTAAATTAGAATGGTTTTTCTCGTAGCGGAATTATAGAATTTTATGAATGAACAAGAGCAGTTGATGGATAATTTGCTAAATGTTGATCTTGAGATCATAGATGTTGTCAGGGAACTTCATCAAGGAAATTGGGATTCTCAATCATTAAAACATCAGGTTGGTGATTTACTTAAAATTCGTGATGAAATGGTGCAGAAATTAATGTCTGCAAAAGGTGATCATCATCAATGTGATTGCGATCATGATCATTCTCATTAATGATTAATTTTCTTCATCAAAAAAATCATCTGGAAACATTTTCTTTATTTTCAATAATTCTGATTGATAATTTTGAATTTTTAAATTGATTTCCTTTGCCTCTTTTTCTTGGGCCTTTTCTTTGATATTTTCTAATGCTTTGATTTGCTTTGATAATGTCTTATACATTATGGAGTATTCTGGAAATTTTTCTGGAAGTTTGCCCATTGCCTAAGATAAGGATCTCCTCTTAATACTGGTTATGAAATCCTGATATTTTTTTAAATTGCTTCATAATTCGGCAAACTCATCATCTATCAGTTATAGCTTAGTTTGTTGGTTAATCATCAGCATTCTTTCTTGTAATTTCTATGGTATATTATTATCCCATCTAAAAAATCATAACCTTTTTGATGTGATTCAATGATGTAATGTTATGGTAAATTTTGAAAAAATCTATCAAAGAGTAGCATTACAAGTGGTTCAAAGATGCCATGGGGCAATCAAAATCACTAAACATGGAAAAATCATTCAAGTTTATGATGTCAAGCGTCATATCTGGAGTCATGGTCTGGCAGGATTAATCATCAAGGAAGAATGCAGAAATGCTGATCTAAAAGAGTGGGAATTCGCAAATGTTCGAAATTATGTAATCCAAGAATTGCTTGGAAAATCAAAAACTTAGTAGCTTACTTTTCTAATTAAATGGGGTTCTTTTAGCATTATGATGTCGTCCCTGGTTGATGATAGTTCTACTTTTCTTGGATGCTGATTAGTTATTACTATTAGCGCCTCACATCTGGAGCATAAGATGGTTTTGCCATTGGTTCTCTCTTCTCTCACAACATCTTTTTCCAACTTGTCTTCTTTTTCACAAGTTGGACATAATCTTGGCTCTTTTAGAATTAGGATTATTTCTTTAATGAAAATTGTTTTCCCCATTGTTGTTTAATCAATAAATGGAAACAAAAGAGTTTGTATTGTTAATTGGCCTCAGCAATTCAATTTTGAATGTCAAACCGCTTTAATCATTCAAAATTAGAACGAATGGTATTCAACATATTTCCAATCTAACCAATTAACAAAAATGCATGGTGTTCACTGAAAATATGTTTTTGTAATTTTTTAGGCATTTTTTAAAAATCCTCTGTTGCCCTGAATCAATCAAATAATGTGATTTTTTTGAATTCTCTTTCTTCTTTTTTGTATGTGAATAAATTTACTCATGCAAATTCAGCAAACTATGATTTTTATGCTTAGATAATATTTACAATATTTCATTAATTTTATTCAAAAAAATCATACTAAATGTTAAATAGTTATATGTCTTATACTAATTGATGTCGTTAGTTATAAAATCTGGCGATTAGATTGCGCTGCCCCGCAGAACAAAAAAGGCAATCAGACGTTTAGACGTTTGACCACGAGAGGGAATCTCTCAGAGTTCTGCAGTTAGGGGTTTGCGCCTTTAATTTTTCTTTTATTCAGACACGCTCTTCAATTTCACAAAAAATCTTTGCAGAACATCAAAAATATTTTCAACTGGAAATGTCGGAATTGGACTTATGTGACAATCTCGTCAAGACGTCCCTCTTCTTGAGCTCGCTTTATTTCCATAGCAATTCTTCTACCGACCCCAAATGTTTGTCCATATTGGTATTTTGTATATGGGGTAGTAGTTGCAACTATTGGATTTCCAGGAACTCGCAAAGACACATCGTACACAATTAATTCTAAATCTTTTGTAATTACACTTTGAAGTGAAAACGGACCGATGATTCCTGGCGCATATTCTCTTTTGACTGCTGCTACAAATTTGTCTCCCATTTTAATGACTTTTTCTAGTAATGATTCTCTAATGCTGGCAGGGGTGTGTCCTACTTCAATATTTTGCAAATCCACATTGATATCTAATTGTTGTTTTGCAGGGAGGGCATTGTAATCATGAATGTTGGTTTGTAATCTTCGCTCAATTCCGATAAAATCAACTTGATTTGATATTGGTGTGTGAAAGAAATTGAAATTCATGTATGTGCCAATTGCTAATTCCTCAATACTTGATTTTGCTAGATCTTTTCTTGAGATTACCCCTTGCTTGATTTTTGCTTCTGATTTTTCAACAAAATCTTTGTATGATGAAACTGTAAAGAATGCTCTTTCTAGAGGTCTATTTTTTTCCTGAACTTTTACGATACATGGTTTGTTAATTTTTTTAGGATCTTTGAATAATTTGGGATATTTTATTCTGGCTTTTTCTAACAAGTAATATTGGCCCTTTTTTGCTGTTCTCTCTTCTGCTTGGAATAATTTTCTATTTCCAAAAATTGGAACTTTGAATGAATTTTCAATTGTCTTGTATCCAAGATAAACGGTAAGTGATCTATGCGGAACAATAATTGTATTTGAATCCCTTAACATTTTTTGATATTTCGCAGAAGCCATATCCTTGAATTTATCTAAAATAATTATCTCGTCTGCAATTCTTCTAAATCTTTGATAGGGTTCCTCCCTGCCTTTCTGGCAGAAAACTGTGGTCTGGAAATTTTCGTCTTTTGCCCCGTCCATTACTTCTAATGCTGAATGACTTCCTAGTACTCCTATTTTGATGTCTGAATATTCGTTTACTATCTTTTTTATTTCAGAACTCTTAATCACACTATGCCTATAAGAGAGGAGGTAATATAGCTAATTTTCAAGATCGAATGAGATCACAAGATTTTTCCCAAACTTATTGTTTGTTTTAGATATGCTATACCAATTTGAACTCCAAATGGCAGGGGTGATTTTGCTTACTGCAATGGCCGTAGGTGGAATTTCGTTGTGGCTTAAACGAAGAAAACTCAACAAAGAACTGCAAGACTCTACAGAAGCCGATAACACTCAAAATTTCTAGTGCTGAACACTTTACTATCTAATACATAAAATACTGTACTTTGATAGATATCTTGTTGAAATTAGTTATAGGAATCACTGGCAGTACTGGTGTAATCTATGGTATACGAATGCTGGAAACTCTCAAGAAATTAAACATTGAAACACATCTGATTATGTCTGAATGGGCTCAGAAATGCATTTCGATGGAAACTGATTATTCACTTGAATATGTAACATCGTTGGCAACAAGCATTTCGGATGAAAAAAATATGGCATCAAGTGTTTCAAGTGGAACACATAGAATTGATGGTATGATTGTCGCACCATGTAGTATGAAGACTTTGGCAGCTATTGCAAATGGGTATGACGATACATTAATTGCACGAGCTGCTGGTGTGACAATAAAAGAATCCCGAAAATTAATTTTAATGGTGAGAGAGACTCCATTGTCTGCAATCCATTTGGAAAATATGTTAAAGCTTTCTAGAATAGGAGTTGTAATATTGCCCCCCGTAACAGAATTTTATACAAAACCCAAATCCATTGACGATATTGTAAATCATGGCGTGGGAAAATGTCTGGACCAATTTGATGTAGAGCACGATTTATACCCTCGTTGGGGAACTTTTTAAATTACATTTGTCAGAGTTTACTTTAGAAAGAATTGTCAATGCAAAACGCGAAGTTGTCTTTGAGATTTTATCTAATTATGAAAATTATCAAAAATTAATGCCTCAACATTTTCCTTCAATTAGGGTTCGCTCAATTCGTGGGAATGTTGCAGTAGTTGAGGAGCATTTGAATCTTGGAGGAGAAGAAATGGTGATAATGTCAAAACATGTTTCTCAAGAACCTGCCTTACATGAGATTTTTGTAATAGGTGGTGATGCTAAGGGCAGTCACATAAAACAACAATTTATTGAACATGAGGAAGGAACTAAAATATTCATCAATGTAAATTTGAAATTAAAAGGCAAAATGAAGATTGGCCAACTTTTTGGAAACAAAAAATACGAAAGTAGTTATTCTAAAATTATTGACGATTTTCTAAGAACTGCTGAAACCTAGTCTGATTTTGTTTCTTTATCTTTAAAGTCTTTGAGTTCTTTTTCTCCTTCGATTTTCCCTTTCTCAAACTCCCCTTTAGCTTTACCGAAGGTTTTTGCAAGTTCTGGGATTTTCTTTGCACCGAAAATGAATACCACTGCAATAATGATGATAAAGATCCATTCCTGTCCAGCTATGAAATTGGCTAATCCCATTCCTAACATGTTATTGCTATTTGATCAAATTTGGATTTAAGTGTTCAACTTTTTGCGTTCTTTGCGCTCAATTACTATCATGCCTATTAGATAAAGCGCAATCATTGGACCTGCAATGAACCACATTGTTACCCCACTTCCATCAGGAGTGATGACTGCACCAAATATCGTTATGATCACAATTGCATATCTGATATTCTTTCTCCAAAAATCTGAATCTACCATACCTGATACTGAAATTGCATACATTACTAGTGGTAACTGAAAAGAAAATCCAAACGCAAGTAAAAACTGTAAAACAAATGTAACGAATTCTATAACATTAAGAAAAGTTACAAGTCCTGCAGATTCTCCATATCGATATAAAAAATCTAAGATGTATGGGATGACCAAATTGTAAGAAAACACACAACCTGTAATGAATAGGCCTAATGCTGGAATGGTGATGTTTCTGCTTACATGAATCTCATTTTCTTTTAATGCTGGTTTGATAAAACCTACTAACTCTTTCACAATCACTGGCATCCCTACAACTATTCCTGCTAGTGCCGCAATGTACACTTGAGCAAAGAAAGCCTGTCCAGGTGCAGTTTGAATTAGTCTAACGTCTTCTGGAACGAGATTTGTTTTCATATGGTTGGTGATTTGTGCTGCAATGTTGTTTAGCGGATCTGGAGAAGGATAGTACATTGTAATTCCAGATATCTGAATTGGTTCTGCATGAAAAGTTAAGATGAATGCAGTAATGATTCCTATTACTAGAACAATCCTGAGAAGTCTTTTTCTTAACTCTTCTAAGTGCTGATTAATTCCATCCAATTCCGACATCGGATATCTTTGTGTTTTAAACTATATCAATCAAGTGGGGATTGGTAACAATTTTGCTTCTGGGAGGCCAGCTTCTTTTAGTTTTTCAGCAGTAATTCCTTCAAATTCTAAAGAAATTATTGCCTTTGTATTAAACTTCGATTCCATCTCCTTTGCCAATTCTGAAATGTCTTTAGCCGAGAAGATTTCTTTTGAATCTTTGAGGAATATTCTGTCTCCTTTTTCCATTTCTTTACCGTTAAATTTTCCTTGAAGGAAATTAGTGATTGATGGAATCTCTTTTCTGTCAATATTGTTGTGATAGTAACAAATCCCTCTTACTGATTCGTAATCATATGCAGTACCATGTCTGTACATGAAAACACCTATGAATTTGGCCTCGTCATCAGGTTCTCTAACGCATTTTATTTCCCAATTAAGCAAGTTATTTTCATCATAAGCATATCCTCCTAATTCCTCAGGAGTAATCTTCCAATATCTCATTCTTCCTTTTGCCATTATGTGATTCTCTAAAATCATCATCTATAAATTCCAATATATGCAATGTGTGCAAAAAATGACTTTTTTTATAAGTGATCAGAACCATATCTGAATAATTGAATTGTGAATGTTTGATCTATTTTCAAACATTAAAAAGAAATCATACTATGGAAAATCCTTTCTTGGGCAAATCCAATAATCTTAGTTTTTGTATGTGTTTATGCAACGGCAAATAGAATCCTGTTTCTTTCATGGTTATCTCTGCATCATTTTGGATGAAAATGGAATTTTTGCAAAAGATACTTGATGTAATCCCAGTAAAGACAAGATGGAAAGAGGGTTAATTGTAATTAATGACTTGTTTTCCAGAGATTCTTTTGAATGGGACGTACATTAAAAAATCTAAAGTAACCGATCCTGGGCTGGTCATATCTGCAACAATACAAGTCCTCAGAATCGGATACCTGGCTAATATCACAAAATAAGTATAAAAACACAAATTTTTTCGGAAGATAGATTAACCTCATTTTCGATTTTTAAATTAATGCCTATTTTTGATGTTCACGTAACCATTGAAAATAAACCTGGCATGAGTGATCCTGAAGGCGATACCATTCTAAATGATCTGGTGCTAAAAGGAACTCACAAATCAGTTTCAAAAATCAAAACTGCAAAAATGTTAAAGTTCACCATTAAAGAAAAAGATAAGAAATCTGCCCAATCGAAAGTACAAGAAATTTGTGATGAATTACGAATTTACAATCCTATGGTGAGTAAAGTGACAATAGATGTCTTTGAAGCCTGATATTTTCAAAATTATGTGATTATTGCATTTTTTGCATGTTATCTTTGATTTGACTGATAGCGATCAGGGATTTCATTCGCATAAAACTTTTCTCAGACTCGATTCAAATTAAATATCTCTGAATCTAAAAACAAATGTGAAAGTTGGGGTTGTAGTTTTTCCAGGTAGTAACTGTGATCGTGATATGTATCATGTCCTAACAGATGTCTTTAATCTTGATGCTCAATACTTTTGGCATGAAAAACCCCTTCCCAAAAATATTGATGCAGTAATTCTTCCAGGGGGATTTTCTTATGGTGATCGACTTCGTGCAGGAGTAATCGCTGCTCATAGTCCAATTATAAAAGATGTCAAAAAATTGGCTGAGAAAGGGATCCCGATATTAGGCGTCTGTAATGGATTTCAAATTTTAGTGGAATCTGGATTGTTGCCAGGAGTTTTACTGAAAAATAAATCTCTTAATTTTATGTGTGAATGGACAAGTCTTATCGTAGAAAACAATACCACTCCATTTACGAATCAGTTTAAACTCCATCAAAAAATTCCAATTCCAATAGCAAATGGCGAAGGACGGTATTATGCAGACGACGATGTACTAAAACAATTAAAGAAAAAAAATCAAATTGTATTTAGATATAGTGATGTTGTAAATGGCTCTACAGATAGAATTGCAGGAGTGTGCAATGAAGACGAAAATGTTGTTGGGATGATGCCTCATCCAGAAAGAGCTGTTGAGCCAGAAATTAATCCAATTGATAACAAACCGTCTTCATTAATTTTTGAATCATTATTGGTAAAGATGGGTGTTAATAATTGAGTTTAGAATCCCATGAACTATCTGAATTAAAATCTAAAATTGGCAGGAATCCTACATCTACAGAACTTCAGATTGTGTCTGCAGAATGGTCTGAGCACTGTTCTTACAAATCATCAAAAAAGCATCTCAAAATGTTGCCCATGGCTGGACCATTAGTAATTAATGAAAAAGGATATGATTCCGGTGTTTTAGATGTTGGCGGCGGTTATGTAGTAACTGCACATATTGAAAGTCATAATCACCCTTCTGCTGTTGAACCTTTTGGTGGAGCCGCAACCGGTGTTGGTGGAGTAATACGAGATATTTTGTCTGCTGGAACAAGACCTATTGCAATTTTTGATGGATTGCGATTTGGAAATATTGAGAAAGATCAACAGGCCAGATGGCTTTTCAAAAATGCCGTTAGTGGTGTTGCAGCTTATGGCAATTGTTTGGGGATTCCAACAATTGGCGGTGAAGTTGAATTTGACGAATGTTATCAAAATTATGCACTAGTTGATGTTGCTGCGATTGGATTTGGTAAAAAAGAGAATTTGATTAAAAATCATGCGAAAAAAGGTGATCTTGTAGTCTTGTTGGGCGGTTCTACCGGTAGAGACGGAATAGGCGGCTCTCAATTTGCTTCTGATTCATTAGAATCTGAAGATCGTTCCGCAGTACAAATTCCAGATCCTTTCATTGAAAAGTTGATCATTGAGGCAGTTTTGGAGGCTAGAAATGAGAAATTAATTCACGCCATGAAAGATCTTGGCGGTGGTGGGTTATCTTGTGCAGTTTCAGAAACTGCCGATGCGCTAGATATTGGAATTGAGATGGATGTTGGAAAAGTCCACCTCCGGGAATCTGACATGCATCCAGATGAAATCATGGTTTCTGAATCTCAAGAACGAATGCTAATTGTTACTGATAAAATTAAATTAAAAAAACTAGAATCTATTTGCAAAAAATTTCACATTGAATGTTCCGTAATTGGACATGTTACAACGGATAGTCAAATGCGTGTGAAGAAAGGTACAAAGATACTGGCAAATCTTCCCACCGATGTTGTCGCAAATGCAACATTATTGGATTTGCCATCAAAATACCCAGAATATCTTAAAACAATTGAGACTGAAAAGAAATTCAAATCAATATCTGATTATTCTAAAACTCTGATGCAATTGCTTGCATCCCCTAACATTGCAAGTAAGATTTGGGTTTATGGACAATATGATCATGAAGTTGGAATAAGAACTGTTGTAAAACCGGGCAGTGACGCATCTGTTTTAAGGTTAGATAATGGAAAATTTCTTTCTGCAAAGATTGATGGAAATCCAAAACATTGTTACATTAACCCAAGAGAAGGTGCAATAGGCTGTTTTGAAGAGGCATGCAGAAATGTTGTTTGCACTGGCGCAAAACCAATTGGAATGCTTGACCATCTTCAATTTGGAAACCCAAAAGATCCTGAAATATTTTGGACTTTTCTGGAATCTCTAAAAGGATTGACTGATTTTGCTAAATATTTTGAAATTCCCTGCGTTGGCGGAAAAGTTAGCCTCTACAACGAAACTCCTGCTGGACCGATAAAGCCTACTCCAGTAATTGGTGTTTTAGGATTAATTGACAAAAAACCACTGGCACCTCAAAAAATTTCTGAAAATGACTGTCTTGTAATAATTGGGGACACTAAAGACGAAATGGGCGGTTCTGAATATTTTGAATACATCCACAAATTTGTTGGCGGAAAATGCCCTGTGGTGGATTTCTCAGAATCAAAGAAAAACATGACTGCAGTATTGGATGTAATAGGTGCCCAAATCCTAAAGTCTGCTCATGACTGCTCCAAAGGGGGGCTTGCAGTAGCTGTGTCAGAATTATGTATGCAAAACATGATTGGCTGTAAAATATCTCTGGAAAAGATTCCAGGGGATAAACTTGATGTTGACAGAACTCTATTTTCTGAAAGCCATTCCAGATATCTCTTAACTTTTGAAAAGAAAAATCTAAAAAAACTAGAAATTCTATTAAAAAAGAACAAAATCTCTTTCGGAATTATTGGGTACTTTGGAGGAGACAAAATTCAGTTTGTAAGTGGAACAAATTCTATCATTGATCTAAGAGTTGATAAAGCACAAAAAACTTGGTTAAATTCGTTAAGGGATTTGGTGCTTCATGGTTAAAGAAAATTGTGGCGTTGTTGGAATTTTCAGTCTTAGTGGAACTAATGTTGTCCCAATGGTCATTGATGCACTAAGGGCACTTCAACACAGAGGACAAGAAGCATGGGGCTTGGCAATTCCGAACAAACCTCCGCTTAAACGACTTGGATTGGTTTCTGGCTCTTCCTCTGAATTCAAAAAAATAACTGAAGAATATTCTTCTCCGGCAGTGATAGGCCATGTTCGCTATTCTACAATGGGACGAAGCTCGTTGGAAAATGCCCAACCTCTTAAAGTAAAAGATCTTTGTATTGCGCATAATGGAACCATCGCAAATGTACAAGAGTTATCAAATCTAGTAGGTGGATGTTCATTTACCCCTCAGAACGCAAGTGACACTCTTGTTGCAGCCCAGAGACTAGTTACATTAATCTCTGAGAACGGTCAAATGGGAAAAGCGCTTTCAATTCTTAAAAATGAGATGGTTGGTTCTTATTGTTTTACATTTATCTCTGATGATAATTCAGTTTATGCCGCACGTGATCCAAAAGGTTTCCGCCCAATGGTTCTGGGATACAAAGAATCTGATGATACATACATTGTTGCATCAGAGTCTTCCGCTGTATCTGCAGTTGGAGCAAAACTTCAACGAAATGTAAATCCTGGTGAATTAATAAAATTAAGCAAAAATGGTTTGGAAACTGAACGCTTCTCTGATGATCTTACAAGAGCACACTGTTCTTTTGAATTTACTTACTTTGCACATCCATCCAGCAATATGGAAGGAACTAACATCTATGTTGCAAGAAAAAATATTGGCAGATTTTTGGCAAAAAAATTCCCAATAAATGATGCCGATTTAGTAATTCCGGTACCTGATTCTGCAAGACCTGCTGCATTAGGGTATGCTCAAGAACTTGGTGTTTCCTTTGATGAGGGCCTTCTAAAAGACAGATATAGCAAGAAAGGCCCATTGCGCAGTTTTATCGAACCTCATCAATCAGACCGAATAGAAATTAACCGATGGATTATTCCAATTAAGGAAATTATTGAAGGCAAACATGTAGTTGTTATTGATGACAGTTTAGTTAGAGGTACAAGTTCCAAGGCAATCATCAAAGCATTACGTAGAGCAGGTGCTAGAAAAATCAGTATGGTGATAACATACCCTCCAATTAAATTTCCGTGTTATGCCGGAATTGATTTTCCATCACGAGAAGAACTCGCAACATTTTCTGATGGCAAAGAAATGAGTGAGATTGAGATTACTGAAATGGTTAGACAAAGTATAGGTGCTGACTTTTTGGGGTACAATGATGCAGAAAACCTTGCAGCAGCTGTAGGCATTCCAAAAGACTCTATGTGTTTTACATGCTCATCTGGAAATTACGAGTCACTTGGAATAACTCCTGAATTCCGAAGTAGAGAAGAAATGAAGGGTGAATAAGTTGGAAACAGCTTTGGTTTTAGTAAAAAGTGAAATTAGTCATGAAATGGATGTTATGCGTCAACTTTTAAAAATTGATCAAGTCAAAGAGGCAAAGGGCACTTTTGGCCTTTATGATATTTTTGTAAAAATTGAGGCAAACTCTTCACTGGAAATTGCAGATATCATTACAAAACAAATTAGAAAAATCACGCATGTGATATCCACTACAACGTTATCTGTAATACCTGAGCAAAATAAAAAATAATCTTGGAAATTTCTTTAAATATTGTATTTTTGAGTTGATATCATGCAAGCAATATGGAATGATGTAGTAATTGCTGAAAGTGATAATACGGTAGTTGTTGAAGGAAATCATTATTTTCCATTTGACTCTATAAAAAAAGAATATTTCCAAAAGACTGATCTTACGACATTCTGTGGTTGGAAAGGTATGGCGAATTATTACTCAGTTACCGTAAATGGAAAAACTAACAAAGATTGTGCCTGGTATTATGAGCAACCAAATGATGCTGCCATGAAGATCAAGGGAATGGTGGCGTTTTGGAATGGTGTTAAAGTGGTTAATTCCTAACTGATGCTTGTTTAAAAAATACCATTTCAGAATTAAATTGTACTGAAAGCATATGGTTATCGTTTGGATTAATTCACTATTTCTGGTTAGTCTTAATTATTAGAAAAACAATCCATTATTCGTGAAACAGTATACTGTGATTATTGCAGTAGGTATTGGCGGCATTGGAATAATGATGCTAATCTTTGGTATGGATATTTTAAAATTGTCTGTCTCCACCCAAGATTATGATATCTTTGTTGATCCTATTTTAGACAAACAAAGCATGTTTGTAATGGGGCGCGTAACTATACAAAATACTGGATATTTGCCGCTTACAAACGTTCATGTGAATTTTGGAGCTGGTGATACTTTGGAACTAGGAACAATAAATGTTGGTGAAAAAATCATCGTTTCACCACCATCAGACAATCCGATGGAATTCGTTATGATATCTGCAGATAATGATATTTTCGTAAACAAAGTGTATCGTGAAATGCCTAAAATGGTTGGAATGATGGGTTCTTAATTTTCCTAGCAGTTAAATTCAATAAAAATAATGTCTTATTGTTTGAAGTTTCTTACACGCGGCAAAGTAAAGGATCTATATGACGTCGATGAAAATACTCTACTTTTCAAGTTCTCAGATAGAGTTTCAGCGTTTGATGTCAAGTTCAAACAGGATATTCCTCGTAAAGGGGAAGTTTTGTGCAAGTTTGCAGAATTTTGGTTTAACGAATTGTCCGTACCAAACCATTTTGTTCGAAGAGAATCAGATACTGAAATTGTTGTAAAAAAAATGAAGATGTTGCCTATAGAATGCGTGGTTAGAGGTTATTTTTATGGCAGTCTTGTAAGTAGATGGAAGCAAGGCGAGGTTTCTGTTCCAGAAGGAACCGACACAACACTTGCTGCAAAGCTGCCTGAACCAATTTTTGATCCTACCACAAAGTCTGAACATGATGTTCCTATCAACAAATCAAAAGCACTGGATATGAACTTGGTAACTGAGGAACAATATGGGTGGTTA
Source organism: Nitrosopumilus zosterae (assembly GCF_025998175.1). Taxonomy (NCBI): domain Archaea; kingdom Thermoproteati; phylum Nitrososphaerota; class Nitrososphaeria; order Nitrosopumilales; family Nitrosopumilaceae; genus Nitrosopumilus; species Nitrosopumilus zosterae. The sequence goes on along the minus strand of NZ_AP026695.1, from coordinate 966,850 downwards.
GAGCAAGCTTCGATTGCCATTTACAAAAAAATGGCTGCAATTGCAAATAATGCCGGTTTTATTTTGGCTGATTTGAAACTAGAATTTGGAATTTTAGACGGAAAAATTACCTTGGGTGATTCTATTGGTCCAGACGAGTATAGACTATGGCCAAAAGATTCCTATGAAGTAGGAAAAATCCAAGAAGCATATGACAAACAACTGTTACGGGATTGGTTAACCGCTAATGGTTATCAGAAAAAATTTGATGATGAGCGTGATGCTGGACGAGAACCTATTCCCCCTGAAATTCCAGATGAAATCATTCAAAAAATGACTCAGAGATATGTTCTTGCATATGAAAAGATAACTGGAAATACTCTTTAACCTTCAAAGAATTGATGGATTATGGGAATTGAAGACAAAAAAGAAATCGAAACATTGATGAACATTGTGATTAACCAAATCCCATCTTACACAAACATGATAAATTCTGAACATTGGGATGTAAATTTAGATGATTGTATTCTTGGAATGGTTTATCATTCTTTTGTTGCAAAGTCTACTGACTATCTAAATAACAAACGAACTGATAATAAACAAGAAACTAATGCAGAGTCTACTTTTGAAATGATGAATTTGATATCTGAAGTGTTCAATGATAGATTGGCAGATATTAAACAAGAGATAATCTCATCATTAAATTCCTAGTATACGCATAGTACCTTTCTTTCAACTCGAATTGTGTTTTTGATTATTTGCAAAATGCTGTCATCATCGCCATTTTCTGACTTATTTTCCTAGATTTCTCATTTTTCAACATTTTTTGAAAATTTTTAGACCGTTACAATAATTGTCATACTGATATCTTATTCATTGTAGTGGTATCAAAATATTGTAATACATTACAATATTTCTTGTAACGGTAATGATTGACTTGATAGCGGTCCAATATTTTTTAAAGTAAACAAAAATTGATGCGATTAGACAAAAAAATATGATACAAGGATCTTTTAGATCAGATTTGAAGGGTTTTTTGTATGTCTACGTTGTTAGAAAAGCAAATCAAAGTTAATCGTATTGTTACGACAAGTATTGAACATGCACGTGCAATTGAAGACCCTGCACGGGCAAAAATTATGGAAATTCTGTACCATCAGGCATTATCTGCAGATCAAATTTCAACAGCTCTGAAAAAGACTGGATACAAAAAAGCATTGACTACAGTGCGTCATCACTTAGAAATTCTAAAGGAATCGGGACTAGTTGAAATTGTTCGAATTGAGGAATCTCGTGGTGCTATTACAAAATATTATAGCACATCGACAAAATTGTTAGATTTTCAAACTCCTGTGGATTTTGATTCTACGTATTCAAAGGTAATACACAACACTTCTACAAAAATTGAAAAAATTCTAAAAGGATTGACCCCAAAAACTGCATCAAAAGGAAAAAAATCTGAAGACTATTCTCAATATTTGGTGATGGAAATCATGAATAGGGCGATGACTAATGTTCTTGAAAAATCTAACAAAAAATAAAATGCATTCGAAAATTGTTGTGAATAAATCGTCAAATGCGATCATTTACTCATCTGATTTTTCTATGTATTTGCAAGAAAAAACCACAAAAAAAGCAAAAAAATTGAAAATGTTTGCTAAGGCAATCGATCCTCTTTGGTATGTGAAAAATGATTGATGCAAAAGCAGTAAAGTTGTTTTCACAAAAAAATCTTGTTTTCATTGCGACTGTTATGAAAGATGGTTCCCCACAGGTATCTCCTGTCTGGGCAAATTATGAAGATGGATATATTTTGGTGAACACTGCAGAGGGAAGAATAAAACACAAAAATGTTTTACGTGATCCTAGGGTTGCGGTTTCTGTTGTATCTAGAGACAATCCTCTTGACATGACAACAATTCGCGGAACAGTTGAGGATTTGATTCCCGATTATGAATACAAACATGCTGATAAACTCACACAACAATACATGGAACGTGAACACTATCCCTTCAAACGTGACAATGAAAAAAGAATCATACTGAAAATAAAACCAATCAAAGTTTTTGTCTTGCCTGAACTAAAGATCAACGAGTAATGATTTCAAATGTTTCTAAATTCGAGTTTAGAAATATACTAAATCCAATATGTAAAATAAGAAAAAAGATAGTATAGACAGCTTAACGTCGACGTTTAGCTGCCTTTCTCTTTGGAGCGGCTCTGCGTTTTGCTGCTGCCTTTCTCTTTGGAGCTGCTTTTTTAGCTGCAGTACGTCTCTTTGGAGCGGCTCTGCGTTTTGCTGCTGCCTTTCTCTTTGGAGCTGCTTTTTTAGCTGCAGTTCTTCTCTTAGGCGCTGCCTTTCTCTTTGGAGCGGCTCTGCGTTTTGCTGCTGCCTTTCTCTTTGGAGCTGCCTTGCCAGCGTTCTTCCTTCGAGTTGCTGCTGCCTTTCTCTTACGAGCTGCGGCTGCTTTTAGTGCTTCTGCGGCTGCTTTAGCTGCATTTCTCTTTCGAGTTCTTGCTGCTTTTTTAGCTGCTTCTGCTCTTTTGGCTTTGGATATTGCCATAACTTTTTGCGAAAATCATGTGTGTTATATGGTAAAAGTCATACATTACAACATAAACTATAGAAAAATTTGACACATTTTTTGTTTTACGATCAACAATTTCTTATGCAAACAACAGCTGTATCAACTGTTGATTGATCTTTTTGTGGCCGAATAATTATTTTGTATTTTTTTTCTTCATCAAATGGAATATCAAACTGCGTTGTTCTCTCAATCGATTTGTTTGGCTCTAATGATTCTAGGAATAGGTCTTTAGAAGAAAACTCTCCGAATACTGCCTCATGTTTTTGATCTTTTTCATCAACAATGTAAAATTGTCCTCCTGAAAGGATTGTTTTTTCATCACTGGTGTTTTTGGCTGTAATTCCAATTTTTACAAATGTATTTTCTGGCATCATTTCTTTACTTCCTTCATGAGTTCCTTCAAATGTTATGGCGTATTCCACCGGACCTACCATGATTGGCTTTCCTGCAACTGCCTCGATGTAATTTGTTGTATATTGTATATACATGTAATTTGCAACAACCATTGAAGCTATGATGGCGCCGATCACAATAATTACGCCCATTCCTGCCATGAAATAACTCTGATTATTTTGTTATATAGTTGAAACGCATCAATAATGGCAAAAACATATCCTGCATCCCCCCTCTTTTTCAGCCAAATTTTTGTTAAAATCGCACATTTATCGTCTTGAGATTTAATGAATATTCATGGTTTTTGAATGTGTAATTACTTGAATTCTTGGTCATGATTGCCTGATTTGGATGCTTTTTTGATCAAAATTTAGAGGGTTTAGCTTTTACGCACGACAATAAAACTTGGGGTATGATTAGATGGGAGAGCTTGGTGGTTTGATGATTGCATCTCATATCCAGGCACGAGTGTTAAACCCCCCCTTAAAACTAGTAATTTTGAAAAAATCATCTTGTGACTAAATGCACCGTTTTTCAAGGGGGGTTTAACGCCTAGGCTTGATTTTGATAAATTCTGTTATTTTAGACTATTTTTAGAAATCTGTGTTGCTCAATCAAATATTTGAAAAAAAGAATTATGATAATTCTCTAAACTCATCAAAGATTATCTGTGGATACAAATGCGTTATTAATTGCTGATTCATCAACTGTAATTCTATTTTTCTCATTCTTGTTCAAAATTTGATTTTATGGTGTGTATGCATTTTGTACACACATTTTATGTGTGATAGGGGGGTTTATCCCCCAAAAGAGATGCGTCCATCTACACTTCAAATTGTTTCAATTCTTTTTGAACTGTTTTCACAATGAAATGTATGGCTAATGCAATCCCGATTACTTTGAAAAAATTACTCATGGTGGCTGACCTTCTGTTTTTTCATATGCTTCTAGAATTTCTCCTATGATTTTTAATATGCTCAATTTTGAATAACCTCCAATCTTGATGTTGCATTTTCTAGTCTGAGTCTATTGACGTTGATGCTGACATTGATCTCATAATTCTTTGCGGTGTGTTTGAATAATATGTTGAAAATACTCATTTTACAACCACCATTATTGTTGCAATTGCTGTCAAAATGAATACTTTATTCTTTGAAGCCTTGAATTTCAAAATCTGGTTTTCTAAAAAATTTCCTTTTGAACTCTGTCTTTTTGTATTTTTTTCTGGAAAAATTGTTGTTTTCATATCGTATATTGGTGAATTTTAGATATAAGACCCGCGTAGAACTGATAAATCATCTATTTTTTTAAAATGTTTTCAACAAAAATCTCGACGTCTTTTCATGTTTTTCTGATACACTGTCTATTGCATCAAAAACTGTCTGTTGGTTGATGTTTTCTTTATCGTCTAGAACAACATAAACTCCGATTTTTTGTTTGCCATCTTCTGTAATGATTTTATTAATAGCCTGAATTGAATGGCAAAAATCTGTCACTTTTTTTTCAAAGTTCTCTTTTTCTTGTGCATTAAATCCCAAATAACGTGCAATCTGGTTGTTTTTCATTACAACTTTGGCTCCAATTACCAGAATTCCTGGCTGGCCTTTTGGTTCAAATATTTCAACAGGAATGTCTGCTTGACCTGCGTGCTTTGCTAAAATTTGGAAAGAATTTTCTGCACTCTTTATTTCTTCAAAAGACAGTCCTTCATGTATCAACCATCTTTCGACATTATCGCGTAACCTGGATGCACTCATGTTAAAACAACTTGAACTAGTTCTATATGATTCTAAATTCAATAGTTTGTAGTGTAAATTAATGATATTTCTAATTTCGAGTTTAGAAACATTCAAAATTACTGTCTGGAAAACAATGTTTTTTGTGGTTATACATTAACATTGAATCCTGACTCTATGCCTGGAATTGATGCTGCTATCAACATATTGAATATTATCCCTATCCCCATCAAAACAAGACCTAGATACAAACAATTCTTGGCTTTACGTGGATCATCATTACGTAAAACAAAATAAGCGATTATCCCTCCAATTATTCCTAAAAACACTGGCAACAAAAACCATGCATTGCTTCTTGGCTTTTCAGAATATGTCATACTTTTCTAATTATTTTGTACCTATTGATTTTTTCTGTAGCTGTGTAATCTCTATTTCTACTGTTTCTAGCGGATCTTCCACCTGATTTCGTCTTATGGAAAACATTTTGGGCTTTTCAAAGTCGTCGGTGCAATCAGGGCATGCATATACTAAGACTCTATGTTCATTTGGTGCTTTAGGATTTGATAATCTTGGATAATACACCAACCTTGCCCCACAATCTACACAATATCTGTTGGCCCTTCTAATCCTGACCAATGTAAACCTCCTGCATTATTCTTGATATGCGATCATCTATTAGATCTATGTTGTCTAATAGTCTAAACTAATTACTATCAACCGATCAATATTTCTAAATTCGAATTTAGAAATATGTTGTTTTTCTATGGTGTTATCAAAGACATGAAACACAATATTTCAGATCTCAAGTTTAAAAATATGAGGCGCCTCCCAACAGACTTGAACTGTTGACCATCCGGTTAACAGCCGGATGCTCTACCACGCTGAGCTAGGGAGGCACAAGATTGTACCTTGGCAAAAGTGATTTAATCTTTCCGACTAGGCCATATAGAGTAATTAAATACAAGACTTAATTGAATTTTGCAAAAAATTCTTTGATCTCTTTTGCATGACTTTCAACTAATTCAATGATTTCTAGGTGTTCATCAGCTGTTGGTTCTCTTTGATGCACAATTTGAAATGCACTGAGTGCTGAACCCACCATCTCTCCAACAAAAAAACCACACAAAAAATCTCCTATGTTTGCACAATCCCATGTTTCTCCAACTCTAGGTGATGCTCCTGCAGATTTGTATAACTCTAGAGTCTGTTCAATCAAATCTGTTGTTTGTTTTGAAAATTCAGGATCAAGGGTCATTAGAAAAACTGGTGGTTTTACTTTTCTAAGCCTTTCTTTTTCTCAAAAGCATATATCCCATCTAAGAAAACCCTGTGGTCTTTATTTTTTACTTTGGTTTTTTGTTCGATATTTGCTGCAGTTTGAGTGATATCTGTCCATACTTCGCCTGTTAGAATTACATCTTCACCTTTAGGAATCACTTTGGTGTTTCCGACAATTTTTGTAATTCTTGGAGCTCTTTCTCCTTGGAAATTTTCAATTAGGATTTTTTTCCCTTCTACTTTTAATGTGATTGGAAAGTGTGCATAAACAATTTTCATTTTAATTGTATACCCTTCTACCAAGCCTTCGCAAATATTTCTAATGATAGATCTTGCTGTATGTAAAATTGCATAATCTTTATTTCTACTGCCTATGGTGTTTAAGATAACTTTACTTTCAGTAATCTCAAGATTTACTGGTATAGTTCTAAAGTTTTTGAAAGTTTTGCCAAGTGGTCCTACAAACGACAACATGTGTTTGTTTAATGTGATTTTAACGCCTTCTGGAATGATCACTTCGTCCTGAAATTTTTCCATTTGTTTAGTAGACATATCCGATTAAAAATCCTCCAATTCCTTTTTCTAATGCGTCATGATGGGACATTACTCCTTGATTAGTTGTAACAAGTAACATTCCTCTGTCGTATGCTGGTAAGTATTGCTGTTCCCAATTATTGTATTCGTCGTTTTTTACCTTGAATCTTGGAGAAATTGCTCCACATTTTGTAATTTTGGCCAATAATTTGATTTTGAATTTACCTCCCCTTTTATCATCAATATGTTCAAACTCTCCAATATATCCATCCTTTTGAAGTGTCTTTAAAACTTCGATTCCGAGTTTTGAAGTTGGAAGAATCACACAATCTCTTTTCCTTCTTGTTTCATTATTGTATAGTGTGACAAATAGATTTGCTAAAATGTTCGTTGCTGGCATGTTATATCACTTATTTTTCCTAAACCCTAAAGATGTTGCGACTTCTCTGAAGCATCGTCTGCATAGCATTAAATCATATTTTTGAATTACAGCTGTATAATCTCCGCATCTTTTACACCATCTTGAACCTCTGCCAAAATCATGCTTTTTTCTTCCAGTAGTCTCGTATGATCTATCTTTTGCCATTATGCTACTGTCACTCCGAATTCTTTTACTAGATAATCCTTTGCTTCTTGATTGCTGATTATGTGTTTTTTTCCGACACTTGCTTTGTGTTTACTTCTATTCCTAATTCCGTAACCTGGTCTTGTTAATGTGATTGAGATTCCTAAACCCAAAATTCCTATTTGCGGATCATATTTTACCCCTGGAATGTCTATGTGTTCTTTAATTCCAAATGAATAATTCCCAAAGTTATCAAATGATTTGCCATTGACTGTATTTCCTTTTGCTTCTAACAATCTTTTTAGTAGTTCTTTTGCGTCATCTCCACGAATTGTTACTGCTACACCTATTGGTTCGCCTTTTCTAACTCCCCAATCTCTTTGTGTTTCTTTGGCAGCTCTCGATGATGATTTTTTTCCTGATATTTGATCCAGTGCTTTTTTTGCAATGTTAATTGAATCTCCTGATTTACCTACTCCCATATTGAGAACTATTTTCTCGAGAGATATTTTTTTCATTATTGGTTCTGTTGTTTGAGACATATGATCACTTTATTTGAATAACTGGCTCTCCTTTACCTATTGACATAATGATGTCTGCTGGAATTTCGATTTTTCTTTCATCTAATGATAAGATAACTCTTTTTGGAAGAATGAATGTTCCTTCTTCGATTGTTTCTATTCTGCCAATTCTCCCGGTATTATTTCCACGTGTAACTAATCCGTGACTGCCTACTTCTAATTTTATTATTTCAAGTATTTTTACATCTGGAATTTGTATCAAGCATGTGTCACCAACATTTACTTTACTGTCTGAAATGATTGAACGTCCGTCATGAAATCCTATTTGTGTTTGGCCTTTGCCAATTGTAGTTTTGGTCGTGACTCTAACTAATTTTTTCGATTTCTCTGATTCGTTAATCTTTATCGGTTTTAGTAATTTCTCTTCGGTTGGAACCAGACGATAAATATCTGAAACATTTTCTAATTCTACTACATCCATTAATCCTATTGCATGATGTAATGATTTTCTTACAATCCCATCAACCTTTACTTTGCCCGAATAAATTGAAGCTTTTGCTTCTCTAAGACTAGTTACAATTTTTAACATATCTCTTAGAAATACTGCCGTTGGTACTGCGTGGTTCCTTTTATGTGGACCTGGTTTTACATTGATTACGAATCTTTTATCTTTTCTAGCAATTCCCCAAAACTGTGGGGCCATTTGACGTTTGAGTTTTTTACTTCCACTAATACTTACCATTAATTCTCATCTTCCTTTTTTTCTTTATTTGCTACTTTTGTTTCTTTAGTCTCTTCTTCAACTGGTTTATCTTTTACCTGTGTTTCTTTGGGTTGTTTCCTTGGATCTTTACCTTCTAGTTTTGAAATTCTCCACCTATCATCAGTACTAAGTGATGTTACTACCAGATTGGATGTGTGAATATAAACATCAAATTTGTCTCCTTTTGTTTTTTCTTTTTTGACTCCTTCAATTGCAACACTGCTCTTTTCTGTAGATACTTTGGATATTTTTCCTTCAACTCCTTTGAATTCTCCTCTAAGTATAGTTACGCTGTCTCCTTCAATAGCCCGAACACTTCTCTTGCCATATTTTTTACGAAGTTCTTTTGATAATGCACTTCCAAGTTGCTTACTTCTAGTTTGGAATGTTGCTTGATACATCATCTTGTTACGCATTTTTGTTGGCTTCATTTTCTTATACCACCATTGATGCCAAGTTAGCTACTCTTGGCCATTTTTCTGAAGCTTCTGCAGCTACTGGTCCTTTGATGTCTGTTCCTTTTGTTTCTCCTTCGGGCGTGATTAATACTGCTGCATTGTCTTCGAAACAAACTCTAACCCCGTTTAATCTACGAACTGCATATTTTTGTCGAACAATAACTGCGCCATACACTTGTTTTCTCAACTCTGCTGGCCCTTTCTTTACTACAACATTACAGAAATCTCCTACTGCTGCTGCAGGAAGTCGTGACACTCTTGTTTTATGTCTTGGTACATTGATGATCTCTAAAATTTTGGCACCTGAGTTGTCTGCACATACAATATTTGCTCCTACGGGTATTGAACGTGTGACATATGGGCGGAATTCTTCTACTCCCTTACCTGCTTGTTTTGCCATTATGATCTAACCTCTACAACTACATATGACACTGATTTTGATATCGGCCTGCACTCTGCAGTTAAAACATGATTTCCTGTTTCAACATTAATACATTCAGGTACATGTGCATGAATCGTACTTGTCCCTCTTGCATATCTCTTAAATTTGCTAAAATAAATTGGTGCATCTTTTTGTAACGTAATTGTTTGTCTTGCCTTACTTCCTGTCACTTTGCCATCAAAGAGCTTTCCTCTAATTGACAAATTTCCATGGAATGGACAATGTTTATCTGCACATTCTCCCTTTGGTTCTTTCACTTTTAATCCAATATTCCGTGTCATGCCTTATCTCCTATTCTATCAAATGGTCTTTTTGTAATTCTAGACCCTTCCACAATCACATCTTTATTCTCAATTGAAAATTTCCAATTGTTTGTTGATTTTGCAATTGATTTTATTCCTTTTTCTGTATTTATTGTAAACATCGATTTTGTTTCATTTATGATTCTTCCATTTAATCCTATAACTTGTGGATTTGTGGATTTAACAATCTCTGTATGTAATCCGATAAATTCATGTGATGTGATATTGTCTGCTGTGATCATTTCTCTTTCTTCATCTCGTTTATTCTAGTTAGCATCCTTGCAATATCATGTCTAAGAGGTTTTAGTTTACCACTTTCTTTTCTTAGAGTTCCTTTGGAAGCATCGACTCTGAGTTTTGCAAGTTCACTGCGTGCCTCTTGAATCTTGCTTTTAAGATCTTTTTCATTTAACTGCTTTATTGTCTTCATGCTTATCCTGGTCATTTGAATCTGGCCTCTTCTTCTTCTAGCGTTTCAAGCTCTTTCATTCTTTCTTCTTCTAGTGCAATTTGTTCTGATTCTGTTCTTGCTTTTGTCTCTGCTATAGTTTCATCTCTCATTTTTCCTGTGTCTTCATCTTTGACTTGTTTAATCTTCATTGCTTTTTGAGTCTTCATTTCAAATTCGGGAATTAATTTATCTTTTCTAGCAATTCTTATTCTAATTCCAATTAAACCCATGGCTGTTTTTACGTGTGCAATGTCTTCTGCAACTATTACTTCTGCATGGTGACCTGCTCTTGGTAAAATTCCTGCAGTGTGTTTCTCAAATGCAGAACGATCTCCTCTTAGTTTACCTGATATTGTAATTTGAACACCCATGGCACCATTTTCCATAATTTGTTTTAGTGTCCACATAGTTGCCCTTCTAAAAGCAGTTCCTCTCTCCAAATGTGCTGCCATTCTATTACACATGACGCTTGGAGATAACTCTGGTTTTTCAATTTCTACTACTGAAATTTGTGGATTTTTTAATCCAAAGTCTGATGCAAGTTTGTCTGTTAATGTTCTGATTCCAGAACCTTTTCTTCCAATAACTATGCCTGGTCTAGTTACATGTAATGCAACTCTGGTTCCTACTGGAGTTTTTGAAATCTCTGCATGAGAAAATCCTGCATCCTTAATTGCTTCTCTTAGATAGTCTTTCAGAAGCATCATGTTGTAGTTGTCTTTGATTACGTTTTTGACTGCTGACATTTCTAAATCTCCTGTGCCACCAATTCTACATGTGTCAGTACGTTGTTTTTGGGAGTTGCCCTTCCCATAGCTCTTGGGATGAATCTCTTAACAATTACTCCTTTGTGGACAGTGGCATTAATAATTCGTAATCTATCTAAATCCATTCCTTTGTATTCTGCATTTGATTCTAAATTATCTAAAACTTTGATAAACTCTTTTGCTGTTTTTTGTGGATAACGTCCTGACATCATTCCTGGATCTGATTTATGTCCTACTTGATTCTTATATCTTCTAAACGCAACCGCTCTTTTTTTGTTAACTACTGCAATTAGATAATCTCTTGCTTTTTCAATTGATAATCCTTTGATAGAAACAGCCACCTCACGTGCATGCTTGTGTGAAATATCTTTTTCTCGTAATGATGAACGTACGTGTTTTGTTGCATCATAATTTTGGAAAGCGTAATTGAATCTACCCATGATAATCACTTTAATGGTACGTAGAGACTGGATCTTGATGCACCAACACCAGGTGCGCCGTGTGAAACTCTCTTGTTTGTTATTACGTATTCTCCTAAATAATGCCCAATCATTTCTGCGGTAATACTTACTGGACGAAATTCTTTTCCTGAAAATACATTTACTGTAACACCCACCATGTATGGTAAAACAATCAAGTCTCTAACATGTGTCTTTATGGGATTTTTTACTTTTCCTGCTTTTGCAGCTTTGATCTCTTCAATCAATTTTCTCTTTCCATCGGTAATTCCTCTTGTAAGGGATCTTCTCTGTCTGGAATTGAATAATAGGAATAATTTTTCTAAGGACATGCTGTCAAGATCCTCTTTTGGAATGCCTCTGTATAGAAATTCTTTAACCAATCTTCTTCTCCTCTGTTAATGTACATTGAGCTTTGTGGTCCATATTATAGCATTCCTATCTTTGTCGCCAAATCTCTTGCTTTTTCTGTATTTTCGAATTGAACAAATGCTTTTTTACCATAAATTGTCCTTGCGGTGTTAACGTTAGTGACATTTTCTTTGTATAGTGCTTTTACTGCTTCGGCAATTTCTGGTTTACTTGCAGATCGTTCTACAATAAAACAAATTTTACTTTCGTTTTCTACCATGGCAAATGTTTTTTCTGTAATGTATGGTTTGAGAATGATTTTGTTTGCTTGATCTACGTTCATTGTGTTTTCACCATGACCTCTAAATGTGTTGATTTAATTTTTGCAATTTCTTCAATTGCCGATTTGGAATATACTGTTAATCTAATTGGATCTGAACCTGGAGCTAAATCTAATATGCTTAAGTCTTTGACACTTTTTGCTTCTACTCCTGGTAGCGCACCTATTGCCTTTTTGATATTTGAAGCATCTTTTGTAACAAACAAAACACTCTTTCCGATTTTTTTACTACGTCCTCTAAGTCTCGATTGTCCTGAACGTGGTCTTCTTGATTCTAATCTTTCTACATCTTGTGTGAGTTTTAATGCATCTAATACTTTGAAGATTTCATTTGTTTTTGACATTGATTCTATTTCGTCAGACACTATGATTGGGAATGATTCAATCCCGTCAATTTTATGGCCTCGTAATTTAACAAGTTCTTTTGAACCTGTTGCAGCTATTGCGGAGCATAATGCTAATTTGTTTTCTTTTTTGTTTAATTTTTTATAAATTACTTTACCTACAATTGGCGGATGTGCTTGTCTCCCGCCTCTGGTTGATGCAACTTCTGCACCTTGTCCTTGTCTTCCGCCACCTCCACCAGAACTTCTTGCAACACGTGCTACACCTTGACCTGTTGGTGGATCATTAGAATCTGCAACCACATCTTGACCTGCAGATGGATGTCTTCCCTGTGGTTGGAATTTATGTGAAGTTAAATTGGTAAAAGCTTTGTGAATCAATTCTCTTCTAAAAGGAGTTGAAAATACTAGTGGAAGCTCTATTTCGCCATCCTTTACTCCTGCTATTGAATAAGATGCTGTTTTCATTAAATTACGACCTCCAAAATGTTTGGCTTGGTAATTTTAACTGGCACATTTCTAATCTGACTTCTGAGTTTAATCAATCTTCTATATGTTCCTGGAACGGATCCTTTTAGAATAATAAAATCTCCTTTTACTAATCCAAAGTGTTTGTAGCCTCCGTCTGGATTGATTTTAATCTGCTCGTCATTTGTATTACCCATAATCATGATTCGTTTATCATATTCTATTCTTTGATGAAATCCCATTTGTCCTGCTCTTGGTACTGTATACATGACACTTTGTGGGGAAATTGGGCCAAGTGAACCTACCTCTCTAACTGTCTTTCTTGATTTGTGTTGTTTCTTTTTTACTCCCCATCTTTGAATAACTCCTTGCCATCCTTTACCTTTAGTGATTGCTGCAACATCTACACTTGCACCTGTTTCAAAAATCTGATCAATTTTGATCTCTTTTCCAAGTAATTCTTTGACATGAGTAAATTGTTTTTGTATGTCTCCTCCGCTAACTGAAGCTTCAAAGATGTAAGGTTTTTTCTGTTCTAAGCCTGCTGCACGTGGAGATACGGCAACAATTGCAAAAATCTCTTTAATTTTTCGAAGGGATTTTTCTGCATTGTCTAATGCACCTTCTTTGTTTTTCACTGTAATTTCTTTTGAAATGTATTTTGGAATATCTTCTGCATATACATCAAATTCTGCATGCATTCCATCATGATCTTTTGAGTATCCTCTAATACCTAGAATTAATACCGGTGGTGTAACTAGAACTGTTCCAAGGCTTACAAGTTGTTTTCCTGCATTTGGAACTTTTTCACGATCATCGATAGTTACTATTTGTACACACCCTGCTTTGAAACCACAATGAGCTAAAATCTTTGGTTCTTCTGAATTTAATTTTGGCCATGATCTAATTCGTGCCTCCATACTTTTAGCACGTATTCTAGGTGAATATGCAAGACTTCCTCTACGTGGTTGATGGTTCTTTCTAGCGCCCATGGATAAAACGCGTCTCGATTTCCCTCTATTAAACCATGTGAGACTTCGTTAACCACTAGAAAAATACTGGTTAACCATATATGCCTAAAATGTTATGGCTTTATCAAATCTGATGCACTATTCCAAATAGTAATTCCGCCAATTATAATTCCTACAACTCCTAATGCAATAGCCAACAATAAGAAATTTTTTCTTTCTGCCATTTTATGAAGTACTTTGGGCATTAATTATTGCCAATGTTCCTAACAATGCTTCTTCTAACCGTATAGTTTCGGTGGCTTGATTGGGGAAAAAATTCAATGATTTTGCATTTTGAACATTTTTCATTTTTCCGCCAAGAATTTCGTGAATCCCTTTTTCGGGAGATCCAAAAACTATGAGTGTGGGTTGTTCTGATTTTATATATTTGGAAATCTGTTCTTTTGTCGCAGTTTTACCTTTTCTGGATGTGATGATTACATTTCCTTTCCATTCTGTCAATACTGAAAATAAATTTGCTCTCTCTTTGACAGAATATCCCCAATATGTTTTAACTTCGCTTTTGCCTATCTCTTTTACAGATAATTTTGGAAACCCTTCTTTAAATTGAACTGTAACTCTTTTACCAATTGACGTCTTGCCAAAAAATGGGATTAGTTGATTTATTCCTACATCAACAAATCTTTTACCTTTCACACTGATTACAATTCCTTCTCGTATATCTCCTACATTGATTTTTTTGGAATTTACTGGAGTTATGTGGCTTGGAATTTTTAGTGGTTGCAAAACTCCTGCAAATTTTAAATCATTTATTTTTGGAAATAACCTTCTTCTCAAAAACTGTGGTGTCTCTAAATATTTTAAAATCATCACCATTAGACTTCCATCTGTTCTGTTATTTCCTTCTTGATAGACATATATCGTATCAATTTTAAAAATGGCACATGCTCTTGCAAGAACAGAAATTTTCCTCGTTTTATCTATCTTAAGCGATTCATCCGATAATGCTGATTCTGGGATTGCAACAGATAGTTTCAACGTAATTTGATCTCTCCAAACCACTCAATGTAATTATTTTTGGTCGTGTGGATATTTTTCTCTTGCAGTTTTTGCATAATTTGCAATTTGCTCATCTGAAACTAATTCGTACAACTCAGTTTCTGTTTTAATATGTGCCATTCTGATATGGCTTGTCCCTTCTTTATCTTCACTTGACAGATAAATTCCAGCAGCGGCTAACGTTGCTGCTTCATCTAGTGAAAGATCATCTTTGTATGTTTTTTCTAAAAAGTCTGTAACTTGATCTGAACCTGAACCAATTGCAATTGCATCATATGATATGTAAGTTCCACTAGGATCTGTTAGATACAATTGCGGTGTATTATTTACAACTCCCCCAAGAATCAGCGCAACCCCATATGGTCTTACTCCTGCGTATTGCGTGTATTGTTGGCATTGATCCGCTAGGTGTTTTGCAATAGTTTCAACTTCAACTGGTTCATCATAAATCATTTTATTACTTTGAGAAAAGAATCGTGCATTATCTACTTGACTTCTTGCATCTGGGATGTATCCTGCTGCGGCCACTCCTACATGATCATCAATTTGAAAAATCTTTTGAGCAGTGTTTGAGATTTGTAATTTTCTTGGTTTTTCTTCTACTGCAATAATTATGCCATCTTTACATTTAACACCTACGGCAATTGTCCCTCTTCGTACCGTCTCTATTGCATACTCTACTTGATATAATCTGCCATCAGGCGAAAATACAGTAATTGCTCTATCGTAACCTTGTTGTGCAGGAAGCATTTGATTCCAATGCTTTGAATGTACAATTTAAACCGTACTCTGAGAAATATTTCGCTACTTTAACTAGGCTCGAAAAAACACTGATCGTTTTTGTTATTTTGCAAAAAATTGATTTTACATATAATATCTTGTATATCAAAATAAAATACCCAGTATTTTATTAAAAATTTTACACAATTCTAGATCCTAGAAAATGAATCCTATGTTTGGTTTTACAATTGGCGGTTTGATGATGATAGCAGTAATCATGGTTATTGCATTTTCGATAATTGGCTCATTTACTTCAGTGTCTTCTGAAAAATCTTTAGTAAAAGAAGTAAATTCTGCATTAAATATGGATGAACCAAAAATGTGTCTGAAATTTGATAATCCTCAAGAATGTATTGGTAATTTTGCATACATGAAACGAAGTCCACAAATATGTTTGGACTATCTTGAAGAAGAAAATCAATATGAGTGTCTAAGTAAATTCTTTCGAAAATTTCAAGATAGAGTTTGTAATTATGTATCTGCTGATTTTTATGATAAATGTACTATAGAAGCACAAAAATGGAAACAATGAAATGTGATTTAAAATAATTTTCATGAACGTTTAATTTGAGTTTTTTTTATTCAAGTATTGTGAAATTTGAAATTGAATTTTTTGGACATGAAAATATTAGATCCAACCATCAAAAAACTATTGAAATTACAAAAGAATCTCATTTAACTCCTCAAGGGGATTGCATTGTGGGTGTAAATGCAACATCCAGTTGTGCTGATTTACCATTAGAGTTAAAAAATAAATTAAAAAATTCTAATTCAAAGATAAAATTCACTATTAGTGTAGGTGATGATGAATTTATTTTAGAAGGAAGAGGGCATCCAGAATTGATCCTTGCTCATACTAAAGACATTGTAATACGAAAAAGTGATTTTATTTGTCCTAGAACTTTGGCAATAAAATGTGATAAGGCATCTGATTTGTTGCCCAGGACGATGGTATCTTTATTACAAAATCCAAAAACAAAAGGTACTTTTACTATTGATATTGATTGAAACTGTCACAATTTTATATTGACTCATTTTATTTTAAACATGGGTCTTAAAACTAAAATTTTTGTTTTGATTCCGTTGATTGTTTTTGCAACCATAATTTTTGGATTTGGCATGTATAACACCTTGTGTAAAACTACTACCATTCCATTGCCTTGTTAACCAAACTCCATTCATTGTTTGAATTTTTCAATCAGTATCAAACAATTTCTAATTTTCTCTATTTTAGTTAATTCTGGTTTAGCATGATTCTCTTAAAGTATTAGGTAATAGGTTATTTATGATAAAAACCACTATTGAGTTACCGATTTCTGATAACCTTTCAGATGCAGAATTAAAAAAGATTAAAGAATATTTCAAAGAAATGCCTGTAAAAGAAATTCTTACAGGTTTAAAATTCGCAAAAAACCGATGGTCTGCGAAAGATGCGGGAACTCTTAAGGTTGGAAGAAAAAGCATTATTCAAAAAGAAGTTCATTCTGTTACTGCCGAGCAAGCTCAATGGAGACTAAAAAATTGGAAGATGATGATAGCAAATTATCGTCGACGTGGATACAGCTACCCTACAATTTCTAGAATAAAGAAAATATTAATTCAAAAAAGTAAAAAGAAGTCAAAGTAATTCTTTTCGAATATCTTAGATATGTTTTAACAGATTGCTTTATTCATTATGATTTTTCTTCTTCACTTTACATTTTAATTCCATTCTTGTTTTTACAATTTATTCTATTTTTAGAATAAGAAAAAATCTTATCATTAATTTGATAAGATTGATAGAATTGGCATTGCATCCCATTGGTACATTTCATAAGTTAGTATTCCTGAACAAATCTTTTCATATTTTTTGAAAAATTCTTTTGCTTCTTGTTCTGTAGCCTCAAAAACTGCCATAGATGAAACTTGATTATCAAATGCACCTGACCACATTATTTTTCCATGTGATTGCCATTCATCCACAAGAGTTGATATTTGGGAGGTTATCATTTCAAGATCAACTGGTTTTGTTTCTTTTTGTATGCTGCTTACTAATACCCAAGGCTTTGTTTCTTGATTCATATTTTTTATAATGCAATTTTTGTATTAAACATGATGATTGATCCAGTTTTTTGTTATATGTCTGTGAAATGAAATCATAAAAACCATGAATCTATTATCATATAATATGAAAATGTAATTTCAGACATCTATAATAATTTCATAACTTCAATAATGTTGGTCTTGTATGTTTGGTCTATCATACCTTACGAGTCATCCAAGACTAAAATCATTGGAAAATTGGAATTTACAAGTCTTCATTCTGCCCGATCAAGAAGTATTTCTATTGGCACTTTTGGTCACAAACCAATTTCCAGTGATTTTTATTTCAAATCTATATAATTTCTAGATGAAAATATCTGATTTTCTCTCAACAATTTGTTTTTTCAGACTATCTGGAACATCTGGGATTGATGATTTGGTTTGACCTGCAATTACATTATGTGCTTCTTCAAGAATTGCCAATGTGTCTGCATTTGTTTCAGTACCCATATTCATAGCATCTCCCATGTTTACTGATGAGCCTGACATCACATCACCAAGTATTTGTGACAAATCTTGCATTGAAGCATTGGCCTCTGGCATTATTCCATTAAGTGACGGACTAAGACCTTTAATGATTGACATACATGGACTAAGTGTTACTACTACATCTCCCAATTCCGATACTGTGTCTAGTCTAAGTTTGACCTGTTCCATTGAAAGTTTGGCACCGCTTACCATGTTTTTCATTTTTCTAACTTGAGTTAATTCTCCTGCATATGCTTGTGCATAACTGGGTTTGTTGTTTCTTTGTGCATTTACTATCTTCTCAAAGATAATATCGTGTTTTTTCTGCAATTTTTCATTTATTGATTCTAATTTTGAAATTTGAAATTGTAATTTTTTTTGTGCAAAGTCAATTTTGTTCTTTAATGGCTCGTCTGGTTTTACCCTTCCCATTACTTTTTGAGATATGCTTTCTCTTTCTGCTTTATTCCATGAATTGCTTATCAAACCTTAATTTCCTCAATATTGATGAAAATTTTTGTTTTAAAGAGGTTTGTCACCACTGATACTGTAACTGGAGTGACAAGAGGCTTCAGATACACTATCCAAAAGTAAATGTAAATATTTGAAATCCCTTTCCTACAACCTTAATTTCCATAGTGTGTGAAGAACTAATTTCACTGCTAATTATGTTGTATAATCCTGGTTCTGAAACTGTTATTTTATTTTCAAATATGATGTCTTTACCTGAATACTTTGATGGCAGCGGTTCCCCATCAAGAAATATCTCTAGTTCTGCATTATTTGCAGTAACTAGATTTACTTCTTTTGCGTTGTAAAGTAATTTGATTGATCCATTTGCAGATGCCAATTCCATACTATCTTCATGATTTTTCCAATTTCCTATTGGGTAAAACTTGTGTAAATCAATTTTATCCGGTTCTGAATAACTTACAATTTTTTCTGGTTGAAATCCTTCATCACTTCCTAACTGATTTCTATTCTGAGCAAAATTGTAACCAAAATACAATTCAGGCGTTCTGAACATTGTATGTTCAAATTCTTCTAATTCTACAAGTGGTCCAGATGATGCCATCTGAATTCCAAGTGATGCATCGCGTTCTTCTAAAAGCTGTTGAATGATTTTTTCAGTTTCCTGATATCCGCCTTCGCCAATGTGATCATATCTTATGTATCCTTCATGATCTGCAATGTACTTTCTTGGCCAATATCTGTTCTCAAAAGCTTTCCATGTTTCCATATCGTTATCCATCACGACAGGGTATTCTATACCATATTTTTCAATTGCCATTTTGACATTTTCAGGATTTTTTTCAAATTCAAATTCTGGTGAATGAATTCCTATTACTAACAATCCCTGTTCTTCATATTTATCGTCCCATGCAGTGATGTAAGGTAGTGTTCTTACACAATTGATACAACTGTATGTCCAAATATCATAAAGCACCACTTTATTTTCAATTTGTTTTTTTAATTCTTCTGGAGTGGTGTTCAAGTAATGTGATATGCCTACTAAATCTGGAGCCATTTTGAATCTTGATTTGTCAATTTTATCAAGTGTTTTTGCTTCCTGAATATTTGCTGTTTCAGATTTTTCATCTAAAGTTGAGAAAGTAATACTTATAATCACAAGTCCCATGGCTATCACAATTCCTAAGATTAACGCAGTTTTAATTTCCGATTTCAAATGATCACCCTAAAAATAATAATTCGTTAAGAAGTGGAAAATTTGCAATATATGCTAATTGATTTGTGAAAACCAAAATTCCTAAAATCATAATAAACCCACCTAATACTAAATTGTAATATTTCAGGTGTTTGCTCATAGAACGAATAATTCTGGTTGCCCTAGAATAAAATACTCCGATCAAAATGAATGGAATTCCTAATCCTAAGGAGTAAACTAATAGTAAATTAAATGCAACAGATGGAGTTGTTGCAGCCAGTGTAAGTATTGTGCCTAATATTGGACCAACACATGGTGTCCAACCTGCAGCAAATGCTAATCCAAAAACAAACGACATAGGATAACTTGCTTTTGATCTTTTAGGAAAGAATTTTTTTTCTATATTTAATTTATTGATCTTTGTTGAAAGAAGTAAAAATATTCCAAATCCTATGATGATAATTCCTCCTACTTGATTTAACACACCTACAAATTCTTCAGCTGCTGTTCCTAGTACACTGTTAATAATTACTCCTAATATTGAGAACACCACTGAAAATCCTAGAACAAAGAATACTGAATTCAAAACAATGTTGGTTCTGTTTATAGTGAATACTTTGGCATTTCCTGCTTGATTTAATTCTGTAAGTGTTGTTCCTGAAATATATGCCAAAAATGCCGGTATCATTGGTAAGATGCATGGAGCTACAAATGATCCTAATCCTGCAAGTGCAGCTATTGCCAGATTGATCTCACTCATGCATTAAATGTACTATTTTTCCTTTAAAGCATTCTTCCAAATTACTCGATAAACCTACAATCCGTTTTTATCTAGGTCATTGTAACTTTTAGTGTGAATAAGCGATTTATCTTAGTGGGTATTGCCTTGGGCATAGTAATCACACTAGCTGTAATTATTGGTTCTCCTGCTATTGGTGGATTTGATTCTATGCGCTAGTTGCAAAATTTTCTAAATGCTTTCTCGAAAATTTCAAGCGATCTTTCAATGTCTTTATCTGACAGCCATGCTGTGACCGAAATTCTTAATCTTGCCTTGTTTTTGGGAACTGTTGGATATCTAATTGGTTGGGCAAAAACTCCTCTGTTCATCAAGAATTCTCCAAACTCTATAGCCTTTTTTTCATCTCCTATGATTATTGGAATTATATGAGTGGTGGAATTGATTTCAAATCCAATTTGCTTTAATCCTTTAATTAATTTTCTAGTATTTCTTTCTAGTTTTTTCTTTCGTTCTTCTCTATTTGATTTGAACCTCTTTATTGAATATTCAATTAAAAATGAAGGAAGCGCTGATGTGTAAATGAATGATTTTGATTTATTTATGCATAAATCAATTACATTATTTTTTGATGCAACATACCCTCCAAAAGATCCTAGACCTTTACTTAGACTGCTTATGTATAAATCAATTTTCTTTTCTACATTAAAATAACTTGGAGTTCCACTTCCATCTTTTCCAACAACAAAATCACCGTGTGCATCATCTACTATTGTTATTGCATTTTGTTTTTCTGATAATTCTGATATTTGTTTTAATGACGAAAAATCTCCATCCATGCTGAATATTCCTTCAGTAATTACGAATTTGTTATTTACTTTTAATTTGAGTTTTTTTTCTAAATCTTGCATATCATTATGTTTGTAAATAATAATTTTTGAATCAGTAAGCTTGCATGATTCAATAATGCTTGCATGATTTAACTCATCACTTAGAATGATGTCTTTTTTCTTGGCAATAGCACTTATTGCACCTAGATTTGCCATATATCCTGTAGGGTATACCAGACTGTTTTGTTGTGATTTATGTTTTGCAAGAATGCTTTCTAATTTTTTATATGATTCATCGTTTCCTGATACTAATCTTGAACTTGATTGAAGTTGATTTATTTGAATTTGTGATGAATGTATCCCTAAATAATCATTTGAGCATAAATTCAATAATTTTTTATTGTTGATGATTATGTGAGGCCCTTTGGATTTTCCATATCGTAATTTTCTATAAAGATTCAGTCGTTTTAGATTTTCTAATTCAGAATCAACAAAGTTTAGTTTATGATTGGAGGCCAATTTTCTCTATTAATTCTCGGTCTTTTTTAGCCTCATTTCCTCCCATAGTTAGATACCCTTCAGTGATTATTCCGTTGGCACCACTTTGGAGAAGTTCCTCTCCAGAATCTTCCAGTTTTGATTCTCGACCGCCAGAAATTTTGATTACTGATTCAGGTAGTAAAAATCGTATAACTGAAAAAATTCTAACTATTTCAGAATTTGGAAGATCTGTTTGTAATTCTAATGGAGTTCCGGGCATTGGAACTAGAATGTTGATTGTTACTTCTTCTGGATATAGTCTTCCTAATTCAAGTGCCAATTCCAGTCTCTGTTCTCGTGTTTCTCCTAATCCGATAATCCCGCCAGTACACAATTCTAATCCTGCGTCTCTTGCAATTTTCAATGTTTTCAATCTGTCTTCATACGTATGTGTTGTACATATTTCGGGAAATTTTGATTTTGCAGTTTCCAAATTATGATTGTATCTTTTGACTTTAAGTTCTTTTAGTTTTTTTGCTTGTTCTGGTGTTAGAAATCCTAAACTACACTCCACATTGATCCCTACTTTATCATTGATCTCACTTATAATTTTACAAACTTTTTCAAAATCCCTAGTTGTTGGTTCTCTCCAAGCTGCAACAAGACAATATGATTCCGCACCATCCTCTTTAGCTTTTTGCGCTTTACTTACTACATCTTCAGGTGAAGGTAATTGATATGTATCTATACCTGTGTCAAAAAATGCCGATTGTCCACAAAATGTACAGTCTTCACTGCATGCATTTTTTTTGATATTGTTTAATTGTTCAACATCTACTTTATTCCCGTTGAATTCACGAGTTATTTCATTTGCACACTTTGCTAATTCTTTTAATTTTTCATCTTGTATATTCAATAATTTTTTTGCGTCTTCTGAAGAAATACTGATTCCTGAAAATACTTTTTCTTGACACTCTTTGATAAATTCATATGCACTCATAATTGGAATAATAAATATTCCATTTATAACAATAATGGAAAGGTTAACCTTTCTTTATCCTGGGGGTTAACGGTCAAATTACTTGTGCTCTTGCAGCTTTTATGGTTAAAATTGTCTTCTCTAAGAGTAATTCTAGTTCTTTTTTAGTAATGGCCAATGGAGGCACTATCATTACAATATTTCCAAGAGTTCTAAGATAGATTCCATGTCTTTTCCCTTCTTCAAAAAATATTTTGTTTATTGACTTTTTAGGATGTATTGGTGTTTTTTTCTTTTTGTCTGTGACTAATTCTATTCCCATTAGCATTCCTTTATGTCTAATGTCTCCCACAATATCAATTTCCAAAATTTTTTGATAGTATTTTTCAAAAATTTTAGATGTGCTTTGAATTTTTTCAATCAATTTGTATTTTTTATACATCTTTAGATTTTCTAATGCAACGGCTGCGGCAATCGGATTACCAGTATATGTATGTCCGTGAAAGAGATGTTTCCAATCATTGAATTCACCTAAAAACGAATCATATACTTTTTTGCTTGTTAATGTTGCAGCCATTGTGAGATAGCCCCCCGTTAACATTTTTCCATATGCTACTATGTCTGGTGTGTTTTTTTGTTCCTGAAATTGAAACATTGAACCTAATCTTCCAAAACCTGTAGCAATTTCATCTAATACAAATATTACATCATATTCCTTACACAATTTATTTATTTTATTTTGAAACCCTTTTGGATAAATGATCACTCCACCTGCAACTTGTGCTCCACTTTCCATGATAAACGCCGCAATGTTGTTCCTTTTTGCAAATTCATTCTCTATTTTTTCTAAACAATGATTTTGATAATCTAAAAAAGTAAATCCTTTTGGAACTCTATATTTGTTAGGTACCGGAAATTGCAATGTTGTAAATAATTGTTTTTTGAACTTACCAAAAAATTCTGGAACATATCCTACTGACATTGCCCCAAATGTATCTCCATGATATCCGTTTTCCAACGTTGCGATTTTTGTTTTATTTTTCTCTCCTATGTTCTTCCAATATTGTAATGCCATTTTGATGGCAATTTCCATTGCTGAAGAACCATTATCTGAATAAAACACCTTGTGCATTTTTGGAGAAATCTTCACAAGATATTCAGCTAATTTTTCTGCAGGTTCATTAGTTAAATTAAACATTGAGGAATGCTGTAGTTTTTTACTTTGATTTGTAATTGCATTTATTAATTCTTGATTTGAGTGCCCCCAAACATTACACCACATTGATGCTACCGCATCTAGTGTTTTGTTACCTTTTGAATCTCTTAACCATACTCCTTTTGCACTAGTAATTTCATCAAACAAACTCCATTCTTTCATCTGTGTATTTGGATGCCAAACAAAACTTGTATTTTTCAAACAAACCTGTTATTTCTGATCTTCTTAATAATCAAACGATAAGATTAATCAATTATGATTCTAAATGATATCTAGTGAAATCTTTCTTTATTACTGGGACTGATACTGATGTTGGTAAAACATATGTGACTGCAGGATTGGCAGTGACACTAAGAAAGATGGGGATTGACGTTGGCGTGATGAAACCTTTTGCTGCCGGCGTGGTTCAAAAGAATGGATTCAAATCCGAAGATGTTGAAATTTTATCAAACGCTGCAGGTATAAGCGATCCTGAAAATTTAGTAAACCCTCAATTTTTCCCTATTCCAGCTTCGCCCTACACTGCTTCAAGGATGTTAAAAATTAAACCGAAAATTGCAACTGTGTTGAATAGTTTCAAAAAATTATCTCAACTTCATGAATTAATTCTAGTTGAAGGAATGGGCGGGATCCTGACTCCAATTAAGAAAAATTACTATGTTTCCAGTTTGATTAAAGACATGAATATTCCCACAGTTATTGTTGCTAGTAGTAGAATTGGAACCGTAAATCATACATTAATGACTTGTATTATGTGCAAAAATTATAAAATCCCCATTAAAGGAATTATAATTAATAATTTTGAAAAGGGTTATTCTATATCTGAATTAAAACAAGATATAGAAAACCTAACCGGTGTTAAAGTGTTAGGTTCAATTCCATTCATTAAAAATATGAGTGATTCTTCATTGAATAGAATATTTACAAAAAATCTAGATATGAGAATTTTTCTAAAATAATTATTCAAATTCGTAAAATTTTAAATTTGTTTATTCCACCTACATTACTAAACTGTGCAATCTCAAAGATAATTTTTGAAAATGAATTATTTTTTTTAGATAATATGAATGATCTTTTTTTAATGGGTATGTTTTTTGATAAAACTAGCCAAATGTTTTCTTTTTCATGTTGAATCTTTTCTAATAGAGATATTTTTTCATTAATTGTGTTAACATCTGAAGATTTTAGTATGCAAATTAGTAAAGTCTTTTTTTGGTCTTTTTCTAAAGTTTTAATGTCTGGAATTACAATGTCTATCTCTATTCCTTTATAATTTATTTTTCTTTGACTGGTGATTAGAGCATTTGTAAGTAAATAATGCAGTAATCCTGTTGCTAAAATTCCAACTGCCTCTTCTTTTTCTCCCATTGAAACGATTTTATCATAACAATTTTCTGTCACATCCTCAATTATTTGATCAAATTTTTTCTCAGAAATTAATTTGGGAATGATTTGTGAATTGTTAATATATTCAAATATGTATTCCTTAATTGGATTACCATCTTCAACCAATTTTCTATTATGCTAAGATTATTTTCCTGTATTTGGGTTTATCCTGAAATTAATTCTATTTTTCCTATTGGATGTTTTGAAAGTTCATTGTGTATTTTGGCAGTAGGTTTTTCTCTAAAAGTCAAATCACATCTATAACATTTCCACGCTCTAGAATTCATAACTTTACTCTCTTTTTAATTATAATAAGGTGGTGTGTGTTTGATAAAATAA
Source organism: Nitrosopumilus zosterae (assembly GCF_025998175.1). Taxonomy (NCBI): domain Archaea; kingdom Thermoproteati; phylum Nitrososphaerota; class Nitrososphaeria; order Nitrosopumilales; family Nitrosopumilaceae; genus Nitrosopumilus; species Nitrosopumilus zosterae. The sequence goes on along the minus strand of NZ_AP026695.1, from coordinate 941,117 downwards.
TCCTTAATCGTTAAAAATCTATCAAATTCAATTAAAGACAGGCTTAATTTAGGATAAACTGGGTTACAAATGATGATTAGAATAGAGGATAAAAGGCATAAGGAATTATTAAAACAAAAAGAGGAATTGGAAAAGAATCGCCCTCATGATATTACTGCAATGAGAGGATGGAAACATTCTATGAGTAAAATATTACAAGAATTAGAATTATTCAAGTAACAACACCTTATGTCCTTAAAATTAACTCGTTATGAACTGTTATTAAAAAAATGAAGTCCATGTTTGGTGATTTTCGAAACATCCCAAAATGTGTTGATGTGTAAAATGTAAATCTAGAATTTCCACTTAGGAGGAATTTGCTCAAAAATGGTGTAATGAAAAACCCTAATCAAATAGGTTCTTTTTTAATTTTTCAAAATTTCTATGATTTATAATATTTACATCTATAGAAATTTTGAAAAAGACATTCAATGTTTAAAATTATTTTAAAATCTATTCATTAAAGATGTAACGCCTTTCGCCTCTGGATTCAGTATCTGTTTTCACATTTACTAGTACAAACTCTTTCTTTGAATGAACCATGGACTCTTCTGGTAGAAGTTTGTTTTCGTGCAATTCCTCATATTCTTCCCATGTCAATTTCTTTCTGTCTCCAATCTCTGCCTCTAAATTCATGTCTCTGACAATCTCTTTGAATTCTGGCTGAATTACTCCGCTAAACACCATTGCACTGCTTCCACTTCCATAAGATCCAAATCCTATTCTTTTCCCTTCTAAATCCACACCTTTCTGAAATTCATACTCCAAACTACTTCTAAAGCCCAAATACAGTGATGCAGTATACAAATTTCCAATCATACTTGATGCAATTAAAGAACTTGAAAGTTTGGATTCATACACCTCTTGATATTCGTGAGTTTTGGTAAACAGTTTTGTAAATTCATGATCTTTTGCCATAAATTCTTCATCAGCCAATACTGATTCAATTGTTCCACGAGGATCTTTTGGTCTTGGTTCTTCAATTCCTATTTCTTGCAAAATTCGTTTCCATCTGGGCAGTTGACGCCATTCATGTCTTACTAGATATGCTAATGCTTTCTTTCCCATATTGCTATAGGGCAAATGCATATTGATGTAATCCATATGATCTAAAATTGTTTCTCCAGGTTCTATTTTGATTAATCCTGATGAAATTACTTTTTTCTTGTATGATTCAAGTGCTTTTCTAACTTGAATCATATAAAGTAAATTTGAATACTGTCCGTGTACAATTGGTGTTTCTTTCCCAAATGGTCTGTAGAAATCATATTCGTCTTTAATTGATGTGGCTGTTACTTTAGGATCAAATGCCAACAATCGTGGTTTATCATTTAATAACATTACAACAGCTCCTGCACCCTGAGTCATCTCTCCACTAGAACCCATATCGTATTTTGCAATATCTGAGACTACTACTAGTGCATGTTTTCCTTCTGCTTCTCCTGCTCTAATCCAATTTGTATTGTCATAAAGTGCATATGAACCACTAACACATGCAAATTTAGTTTCAACTCCTCCACAGTGTTCAAAAGCACCTTGACCATAAACCTGCTCTAACATTCCAATAACGTATGAATTCATTGCTTTTGATTCATCAAATGCAGATTCTGTTGAAACATACAATCTACCAATATCTTCTGGAGATAGTTTATTTTTTTGCATAATTTTTAAACATGCGTTTGCTGCAAGACATGCTGGATCCTGATTTGCATCAACGATTGCCATTTGCGCTACTCCCAAGCCTTTTTGTAATTTAACTGGGTCTAGCCCTCTTGCTTTTGCAAAATCAGCTGCATCAATATACAATCTAGGAATGTATATTGCAATATCATCAATACCAGCTGCCATAAGCTTCGCTCCGATATTTCATTAATAAGGTTATTGTGTGAATTCTAACTAACTAGGAAGGAAATTTTCCTAATTTTTTTAAATTGTTTATAAATAATTTGATCGCTATTTTGTTTTTCCAAGCTCTGTCTCAAAAATGTTTTCAAACACTTCAAATGGTTGAGCCCCAAAAATACGAGTAGTTTTTCCATCAGGACCAATTACAAAAAATGCTGGTGTTCCTGTTAATTCAAGAGACTTGGCATCCTCATTACTTGTAAGAATTATTTGTGCGTGTTTTTGTGTATTCATACATTCAGACCACTCATCCAAATCTAATCCTACTTCTTGAGCAAATTTTACAAGATTTTCTGATGATGCCCATCCATTATTTTCTCCAGTCCAATTTGAATATAAAATATCATGATATTCCCAGAATAATTCCTGATCATCAGCACAATGTGCACCATGTGATGCAGTAACAGAATCAGGACCAATAATATTGTAGTCTTTGAAAATCATTCGTACTTTTCCGGTTTTTACATAATTTTCTAATATTTGATCCTCAGTTGAATGAAAAAATACATTACAAAAATGACATTGGTAATCTCCAAACTCCACAAGTGTGACAGGTGCGTTTGGATTGCCAAGAATAGGTGACCCATTTGCCAAAAATGTATTCATAGTTATTTTTGACGATCCTGACTCTTGAATTTCAGGAGCTGGCTCTATTGTTAATTCTGGTTGACTGCCTTGAAATCCTAAAAATATGACAATTATGACTATTGATGCAATACCTGCACCTATTCCAAGTGATGGACCATGTATCAATGAAGAATTAAATTTTCTGACCCATTTAGTCTTTTGTGCTATTATGGTGTTGATGATTTACCATCATCAGATTGTTGGCCTAGACTAAAAATCTGTAAAACTCTTGATGATTTTGAATCATTATTTTCTGCAATAATTGTCACTGTTAATGTCTGTCTTTTGAAATTTTCTGGAATGAAAAATTCTGTTTGATATAGGCCATTTTTATCTGTAATTCCATTGGATGAAAAAGCTGTTTGATCATCCTCATTAATTATTGACACACTAATGTTTGTGTTTTGTTTGTAACCATAATTTTGATAAAAATCATTTAATTTGTTTTGTGATTTTTCAAAAATTTTGACATCTATCTTTGCATATTTTTCTGAATATACTCTTTGAGTATATTGTACTAAAATTGCTAGATCATCGTTTTTTTCAGTAATTGTCTTACTGTCTGTTATTTTTTCCTGAAAACTCAAATTGACAAATTGGTCGTTAATGAAAATTATGCCTCTTGAATCTGTTTTTTCCTCAGATACTTTGGAATATGTTATGTATGGAAAGCCTTCAATTGTCTGACCTGAAATACGAATAATTTTTCCACCAAAAAACTCCCTTACCGTTATATCATTACTAATTTGAAATTGATTTTCATCTGTATTAATTTGTCCTGTTTGTAAAAATACAATATTGCTCAATGGATCAACCTGTGCTTCTGCAAGGTCATTCCCAAAAATACTAAAACTCAAAAAGGCTAACATCCCAAATAATGTGAAAAATTTCATTCTATGCATCAAAAATAAGCGTTTATTGTTTTATAAACAATTATTATTCTAGAATAAATTAGAGAGTTTGTTATGGGTGCAAAAGATGTAGTCTTAATCATTGATGATAGTACGGCTATTGGGATTTTACTAACTGAATTTCTTAAAAAATTAGGTTATGCTGACATAAAAACTACTGCAACTGGAGAATCTGGATTAGCTCTTTTTAAAGAATTAATAAATAACAAAATTATTCCATTGGTGTTCTTAGATTATAATCTTCCTGATACAAATGCAAAATCTGTAATGTCTCAAATTTTAATAATTCAACCCAATACAAAAATCATAATTGAAACCGCAAGCGGTAAAGATGAAGATCCAATTAAAGAAGTAATTGGATTGGGAGCATATCATTACATTCAAAAACCAATTCATTTTGAAGCGATAAAAAATGTAATGAAAATTTTAGAGGAAGAAGAATCCATTCTTGAACATACTTCATCTGTAGACAATGATGGTTGTCATCTCATTGATCGTTACTTTAATACTTACAAACGTGTAACGCTATCACGATTAATTGAACAGAGTAATCTATCTGAAAAGGATGTTACAACATATCTCCAAAAACTTATTTCTGAAGGAAAAGTTGTAGCACTGCAAAATATTCGTGAGATCTGTTGTAATGCCTGTGGAAGCTTGAAACTTGCTCAGATTTATCAATGCCCAAATTGCAAAAATTCTAATTTTGATCAAGTGAAATTAATTGAACATTTTGATTGTGGAAATTTTTCCCCTGAATCAACATATGATAATGATAAATGTCCTAAATGTAAAAAACAAATCAAGGCGTTGGGTGTTGATTACAGAGTATTGCATAATAGATACCTGTGTAAGAAGTGTAATGAAATTTTTCAAGACATATCTAATGAATCTCTTTGTTTAAAATGCAACACTTCGTTTAAAATTGACAGTGGTCATTGGAAAGAAAGCATGGAATACAAGTTAATGCATGACTACTGATATCTTTTCTGATTCTTTAATAATTTTGTTCGTATTATAATGATAAACATGACAAGTGTGGTTGTTAAAAATTATCTAATAATTTTGTTATTTGTGTTGGGAATTGTTCATTTATCAGGATATGCTGCATTTGCAGAAGATCTTTATTTTCCTACTTGGATATTCACTGTCTATGATTTTTTAATTCATGAAAAGATCTCTTATGAAGAATTTGGTAATGTTATTCAATATTTACAAGAACATAGAATTGTACAATTAGTGATGAATTATGATTATGATCCGGTTACAAATTTTTTAATAACATCATCAATTGAAAACAAGATAACGCAGAGTCAATTTTTAAACTGTAGTTCTGATTGGTATGTTACAGGTTATTTTACTCCTGTTGAAGATGATTATGCTGGTGAATTGATTGGTATTTTATTAAATGATGAAATACAATATTTTAAATCTGATTTTATATCGGTAATTAAAACAGAAGGTTGGGGTAAAACCAATTCTGGTATGTACTTGGGTTGGTATGATGAATCTTTTCATATGAGTGACTCTCCCCTTGACTCTCACGGTAATATCCTTTTAGTTCCATCAATTGCAGTTGATTCTGAACTCATTAAACAAAAAACAAACTTGATCATTCCAAAATTACCTTACCCTTGGAATGAAATTGTTTTTGAATCCTCAGATATTGGTACATCAATTAAAGGCAAACATATTGATGTTTATACTGGCGAAGGTAAAGCCGCTGAGTTGGAGACTTTTAGAATCACTGGTGCAGGAAATGATATTTGCTCATAATTTTTAAATAATGTTTTACTATGTGCCTGAAAATAATATTTTTAAGTTATTTGAAATAAAGATTTAAAAAATGAAAAGAGTTCTCTAAAGAAAAAGAAACCTGTTTCTGATACGACCGTTTCACTATTTGTTTTTGCCATTTGAAGATCTCTCAATTCTATACCTGTGTTTGATAAATCAGCTCCCGACAAATCCGCTTCTTTGAGATTAGCATTGGTCAAATCAGCTCCGTTGAGATTAGCTCCACTCAAATCAGCTCCCGACAAATCCGCTTCTTTGAGATTAGCATTTGACAGATTCACATCTTTAAGACTAATTTCTGTAAGATTAGCTCCACTCAAATCAGCTCTTGACAATATCGCATTGGATAAAATGATGTTTTCCAGTATTGCCCCACTCAAATCAGCTCCCGACAAATCCGCTTCTTTGAGATTAGCATTGGTCAAATCAGCTCCGTTGAGATTAGCTCCACTCAAATCAGCTCCCGACAAATCCGCTTCTTTGAGATTAGCATTTGACAGATTCACATCTTTAAGACTAATTTCTGTAAGATTAGCTCCACTCAAATCAGCTCTTGACAATATCGCATTGGATAAAATGATGTTTTCCAGTATTGCCCCACTCAAATCAGCTCCCGACAAATCCGCTTCTTTGAGATTAGCATTGGTCAAATCAGCTCCGTTGAGATTAGCTCCACTCAAATCAGCTCCCGACAAATCCGCTTCTTTGAGATTAGCATTTGACAGATTCACATCTTTAAGACTAATTTCTGTAAGATTAGCTCCACTCAAATCAGCTCTTGACAATATCGCATTGGATAAAATGATGTTTTCCAGTATTGCCCCACTCAAATCAGCTCCCGACAAATCCGCTTCTTTGAGATTAGCATTGGTCAAATCAGCTCCGTTGAGATTAACTTCTACCAAATGCGCTTTTACAAACGACGTTCCTGTAAGATTAGCATTTTCAAAACTCACTTTATTAAGATTTGATCCTCCTAGATTTATTCCACTCATATCTGCATTTATCATAACTGCATTAACAAAATCTGTATTTGTCAAACCGACTCCTTTGAAAACTACTTCCGTTAAATCAGAATCTGCAAACACAGCTTCTCTGGCATCTGAATTGACATATGTCAATTTTTTCAAATCAGCTCCCGACAAATCAGCTCCTCTGAGATTTGTTTCTAACAAATCTGCATTTGACAGATTCACTTTGTGGAGTGTGGCATTTTCAAAACTCCCGCCAGTCATACTTATGTTTTCAAGATTTGCCTCGGTCATTATTGCGTTAGCAAAATTTACATTTTTAATATTCAAATTTGAAAAATTTGTTTTAATTAGATTTGAATGACTCAAGTCAGTCTGTTGTACTATGCTGTTTGTTAGATCACATCCACTTAAATCTAAAAATGGCGAAAAAATTTGCTCGCAATCTGCAATCTTCCCATTGATTGGAATTGGTTCTTCTATTGGATTGATTTCTCTATCTATTATTGGTAGTATTGTTAATCCTTCGTCTTGAATTTTTTGTATTAATAATTCTAATTCTTTAATTTGTAATTCATTAACTTCATTTAAATAACTACTATTGTCAATTTTTGCAAATTCTGGTGGCGACAATGTTACTACTGCAAATCCATTATTAGCTAGACTATCCTGAATTTGCGCAAATGTTTTTTCATGACTAATGCCTTCTGAGATTTGTAATTCTGTATTGTATATTCCTGTTACTGCACTTCCTGGGAAATGATTTACTCCTAAATTTTCATCAAAAGGCAGTGGATCATTTTTGATGTTTGAACTTAAATTGATCATGTCATTTTCCTGCATTGCTAAAATTGTGTCTTCGTTGAATATGTCGTATGGTGGAATGAAAATTGATGGTTTTTCACCAAAGATTTTTTCAATTTTTGTGTTACTTTGTTCTAAAAACCCTTTTTGCTCTTCTCTTGAAAAATCTGTTATGACTTTATAATTCCAACCATTATTTGCTATTGATATGTTTTCGTTTCTATTAATCGTATTTTTTAAATAATTTACAAACTTATAATCATCACCAATTACATTTCCGATTAATCCTACTGTCAAACTACTTTCATTTTGTACAAATGTATCGATCACTTTTATTTGAACTTCATTTAACCAATAATCTTGTAATGCAATGAATCTAAAATATACGCAATTACAACTATTGGTTTCTTGGTCGATTGGTTTTGATTTGAATGATGTTTTTTTAGGGATTTGTTCTATGTTTACTATTTCTATGTCATTTTCTCTAAATTTGTCAATCAATTTTTTTAAATTATCTATGTGTTCAAAATCCACCTCGTTTGTATAGCCATTGTAGTCTTTTTTTGTAAATTCATATGGGTGCATCATCACTATTGCAAATCCATGCTCGTAAATGAAATCCTGTGCTTTGGTAAACGTTGATTGGTAGTTTATTTTATCCCAATTATTTGTATGTGGATTTAAAATAGCTGTTTCGGTATTTGCTGGTAAATAATATAACTCGACCATTTCTTTTAGATATGGTGGACTGTGTACCTCATCTACGTGTGCTGTAAACTGTGCAAATCCTAGTTCTTCTAACGCACTTATCGTGTCTTCGTTAAACTTATTTTGAACAGCAATTAATGTGCTGGGAATTACTCCTAATGTTTCTTGAATTACATCATTAGTATTTTTAAGTTGTTCTTTCTGCTCTTCTTTACTAAGGTTAGATAGTGGTGTATTGTTCCAACTGTGACTGGCAATTTCAAAGGTGGGGGATTGATTATCCAAATCATCTTTTATAAAATTTAATATTTTTTGATCCTTTCCCCAATACTCTCCTATAATCCCTAATGTGAGCGGTGCGCCTTTTTCTTGAAATGTCTTCATTATTTCTATTTGGGATGTGTTGAGGAAATAATCTTGAACATCGTCTAGTCTAAAAGCTACACAATTACATGTGTTTTCTGCTTTTTGAATTGGTGGTTGCCCAAAAATTGTGAATGATGATTCTTTTCCTGTAATAACTATGTTTGTTATCGGGAATTCAATTTGTTCAATAATTGAACTCTTTGATTGCTCAATAATTTTGAAATAATATTGCCCCACTTTTAGATTTGAAAAAAATGCATCCCCTTTATGATTGACTATTGATTCTGAAATTTTATTATTTTTATTGTCAAACAATTCAACAATATATTTTCCATTTGAATAATCTATCTTCTGAGTTGAATCTTTATACAGTGATACTGTTATGAGATCATCTACTATGGCTGGCCATGGTGTTTTTATTTTAATTTCTCCTTGAATATTTGGAAAAATAGTTATTTGTTCAGGATTTGTGAATGTTAAACTTTGATCTAGTGTTACTTCTACAATATAATGATCGTCTACTAGATTATTCGATTGTAGCCAAAATTTTTTTGATTTGCCATCAGTACCTACTATGTCTTGTTGCCAAACTTTCCCATCCTGGGATTTGATGGATATTTTTGCATTTTTAATAGGCGTTTGTCCGTCTTCATATAATATTGAAAATGTCATGCCTCCTTGTAATGGAATGTGTATTGTTGTTTCTGTTTCATCATGAATTTTAGTAATATCTGACAAAATGCCTGTGACGTATGTTTCAATTTTATATGAATGACCTGATGGTAATCCGTCAATTTTTATGGGATTTGTTTGAGGAAATTCAATTATTTGTATTGGAGTTGTATTGTCATCTTGGTATATTTTTAAAACTGTTTGATATGTGTCAAGTCTATCTCCTAATAACGATTTTATTTCAACAGTAATCGATTTTACATCTTCTTGCGAAAATGATGTAATTGGTATTGTTATTGTAAAAAAGACTGAAAATATTATTGCAGTCAAGTACTTCGTTTCATAGGATTTCATGATTTTTCCTCCATACCTATTCTTCTTGCACTAGTCCAAGTAGCTTTTCTTTTAAAAATATGTGTAATGACCGTGATTAACAAAATGCCATCAAGTAATTGCTTATATCCAAAATTGAAGAATATGGAATATAATGTCATTCTTGGATCATCTCCATCAATTCTTACTGCCATGGTATTAATTAGATATTGCAGAACAATAAAAAATCCAAATGATGTTAAAACAAAAATTATGTCTCCTTGGATGGATGCTAGTATAGCTGATCCTAATACAAAAAAACCAGTAATAGGTAAAACAATCATTGCAATTAGCATGTATGGAAATGCTAGTTTTTGTAAAAACCCAAAACGTTGATTTGTGAGAGCGTCATGATGTTTTGATACTACTTGTAAATTTCCTCGATACCATCTTTTACGTTGATTGTAGAAATCCTTTAGTGTGTTTGGTGCTTCGGTATAAGCTATAGACTTTGTTGTTCCTCGTATCATATATCCTGATTTAAGAATTTTTACTGTTGTATCAAAGTCTTCAACTATCGTTCCTTTGTCATACGCTCCGGTTTCGTTTAACATTGATTTTTTAAATGAACCTAGTGCTCCTGGCACAATAGTTATTGCCCCAAAAATATCCATGGCTCTTCGGGTAATCTGTATTCCTGCAACGTATTCTAATGCCTGACACCATGTAATCCAATTTTTTTTATTTCTCACTTTTATGTTTCCTGCAACAGCTACTATGTTTGTATCACTTTCAAAAACTTTGACAATTTCCGTTAGTGAATTTCTGGAAGCTAATGTATCTGCGTCTAAAATTGCAACAATTTCACCTTTAGTAAAATTCAATGCCATGTTGAGTGCAGATGCTTTTCCTCCATTAACTTTGTGTATCACTTTGATTCCTTGACTTTCATATTTTTTTGCAATCTGTAATGTGTTATCTTTACTACCATCATCAACCACTATGATGTCTTTATTTGGATAATTGATTTCCAGTGTACTTTCAATTGTATTGCCAATAACTTTTTCTTCATTATAAGCTGGAATGATAATACTAACCATAGGAGTATTTGGTGTGGTAGGAATATTGTCTTCTTTATTCTTACTGTATATTGCTAATGGGATCATCAATAATGTATTCCAGAAAACTAGTGTTAAACCCCATAATATGATGGCTCTGTAACTTGATTCCCATGCTGTATATCCCTCATATGCAAGAATTCCTGCAAGTATAAACGGTAAGAATAATAGAATCATTGGGAAAACTGCCGGTGCTTTTTTATCTCTTCTGAATTTTTTTGTTCTCCATTTTTTTGAATCTATTAACTGGTATAACACTAATAACCCTCCTAGGATCATTGCAACAAAACTGAAGCCGCCAATTAATAAATACGCTCCAGAAAAAAGAAAAACAAATAGTATTCCGGCCAATAAAACTAGTATCGGGTCTTGTTTAATTTTTTCATATTGAATTTCATCTTCATCAATATTTGATTTATTGTTATGTTTGATTTTTTTAAAAATATTTTGATTTTTTTGTATTTCTATAATTTTCTGTTCTGGGTTATTTTTGTGAGTTCTTTTGTAACATGTTTCATGATACCATAAATTTTGAAATCTTGATGATCTTTCATCTAATTTGATTTCTTTTCCACATTCAGAACACTGAATTAAATTTGTATTTAGAAAAATTGTCTTATCTTTTTTAAGTATTTTTTTAGCTGGTTGTGATTCTTCAATTTTTCCTGAAATAGTTATTCCTAGACAATTTTTAAGATATGTTTTATCTGAATTTAAAATATCTTTATTTTTGTTAATCACTTCAATTAGATATCTGTTTCTTCCAATGTCTCCTTTTGATAATTTTATGGCATCTGCTAGTTTTTTAATTAATAAAATTTTGTCCAATGTTAATTATAGTTAATCTTTGAATTATGATTATATGTGATTTAGTCATCAAAACTTTCCTATCTGTCTACTTTTTTACCGTGCCTAATTATGTCTAATAATACATGAAATCTGTATCTGCCTCTTATCTTTTTAATTCCAACCGTAATGAGCATACATCCGTGGATCACATCCTTCATCACAATGATTTCTTTTGAATATCGAATTCTGAGTGAATTTACAGTTAAAAAAAGCAAAAATTGATATTTTGTCTAATTGTATTATTAATGATAAAGATCAAAAAGGCATTTAGGCAAGGAGGCTTTCGAATTCCTCGATGTTTTGATTGACGAATTCTATGTTTTACAGTGAAATTCTATCAAAAAATGAAAAAAACATTTCCATAGCTCACATTTGCCTGATAATGAAAAATTGAATGAACACATAGAAATTTTTTTTATGAAAAAAATCCACATAGATGACCTAGAAAATAAATTCAGAATTTCATTGAACTAATCTAAATAAAAGGGTCAAATATATCTGAATTATGAAGAAGGTATTTGTCAATGGATATGGATCTATTGGTAGTAGAATTACTTCCTTTCTAAAGGATGATCCTGAAATTATAGTTGTTGGAGTGGGAAAATATTCTCCTGATGAAAAAGTAGAGGATGCAATTTCAAAAGGGCTTGATGTATATGTTCCGGCCAGCAAGATTCCGTCTTTTTCAAATTATAAAATTGCCGGTTCAATTGAATCTGTTCTCGATAGTTGTGATTTAGTAATTGATGCTGCTCCTGGAGGATCTGGCTATAAAAATAAAATAAATCTCTATGAACCAAAAAATATCCCCGCAATTTATCAAGGTGGTGAAACAGTTGTTGGAAACGAAGCTGTTTCGGATTTATTGTTTAATTCAAGAGTAAATTATGATCAAGCATTAGGAAAACGACATGTAATGCAAGGAAGCTGTAATGTTACTGGGATGGGTAGAATTCTAGAACCATTGCGTGTCAAATTTGGAGATAGACTAATTCGTTTTGATGTGACTTTAGTAAGAAGATGGGCCGATATCGAGCAAACAGAAAAAAAGGTTGTAGATACAATAGAAATGTCTGAAAAACCTCATCATGGAGATGATGTAAAAATGTATTTTGGAAAAGAAGCACCCCTCTATGTTCGGGCAATCAAGGTTCCAACACGGCAAATGCATTTACACATTATGGATATTAGATTCAAAGATGTGGCTCCAAAACCATCTGAAATTCATGAACTTTTTACAAATGAATTTGGTGTTGCAACTATTTGGACTGCTAAAGGAACTAAAGATATACGAGATTATGCAGAAAAGATGGGCTTTAATTTTACAGATACAAATATGATTCACATTCATGCAAATATGACTACATCTATCGACGACACCGTTCAAATGATGTATTCTGATGACCAAACAGGTATTGTAATTCCTGAAAATCACATGCTTTTACAAGCAATGCTATTTGAAAAATCATACGAAGATGCTTTTGCTCATACTGAATCAATATTTCACATGAAGGAAAAAAAGGAAAAACTACAAGAATATTTTGCTAAAAAATAATATTATTTTTTCATACGTTCTATTCTTATCTTTACTGGAATGTTCTTACTGACTTTCTCTACGATTATTCTGAGATTTTCAAGTTCTAGCTTGTCTCCTTCTTGAGGTATATCTTGTAATCTTTCATGTAATAAACCATTAAGTGTACTATAATCATCTCCTTCTGGCAGATCTGATTTAAAAATATCATTTACTCTTTCTATTTCTATTTCCCCACTTGTAATGATGGTGTCTTTGTCAATTGATTGATGGTCTACTCCTGGTGAAATATCTGTTTCATCTTCAATATCTCCTATGATCTCCTCGATTAAATCTTCCAGTGTTACCAAACCTTCCACCCCGCCATGTTCATCAATTACAATTGCCATGTGTGTTTTCCTGCCTTTCATTTCTTTTAATAAAGAACTTACCATCTTTTCTTGAGATACAAATACTGGTTCTCTTGCAATTTGTTCTAATGTTTTCATTTTGTTATCTAATTCAACTTCTTTTAACACATCTCTGACATGAATAAATCCTATAATGTCATCATTTGTTTCTCCATAAATTGGTATTCTTGAGTGAGCGTTTTGATTGATTAAAGGCAATGCCTCAAACAACAACATTTTTGCAGGTAGTGCTGTCATCTTAGTTCGTGGGGTCATCACTGTTCGAATTACAGTATCATCAAATTCCAATGCACTGTGAACAAGATCACTTTCATCTTTTTCTAATGCATCATCTGCTAAGCCTTGTTCTATGATTCCTTTGATTTCTTCTTCTGTAATTGGCGGTGCATGATAACTACTTCCAGTTATTCTCACCATTGTTTTTGTAATTATTTCAAATAGTTTCACTACGGGCCAAAATGCATAACTAAATGCTAGCAATACAGGTGCAAATCGTAATGCAATCTTTGTAGCATTGGCATTACAATATGTTTTTGGGGTTATTTCTCCAAACACTAGAATCAAAAAGGTCATGATTCCTACTGCTATTGCCAAACCATCGTTCCCAAAAATTCTAATTGCAACACTAGTTGCAAATGCAGAAGATCCTACATTTACTAGATTATTTCCAAGATTTACACTTGACATCATCCATCCTGGATTATGTTTTAATTTATAGAGGGCTTCGGAACCTTTTACTTTTTGTTTTCTTAATTGATTCACTTTTGAATGTCTAGTTCCAACTAGAGCTACTTCCAAACCACTAAAGAAACCAGACAGTCCTATGAGAATAGCTAGCGCAGATAATTCCATCCAAAGTTCTACCATGATTTCCTCCAGAAAATTATGTCCGAATAACAGGTAAGGTCATTCATTTTATGTATTATGCACCATCGCTTGGTTGAATTCTTTTTGTAACTCTTAGATTTAACTCTTAATGTACAAAAATCAATCATAATTGAATTAACAGAAAAAAGTGCCTAATTTTTTGGAGGATTTGCAAAAATATTGTTAGGATTTTGATGATATTCTACTGGCAACATCGCATCTTTTTGTCTGCCTGTCAAAATTCCAACCACGACATCATCTTTTTTGATTATCTCCTGTGCAATCAACTTTTTAATGCCTACTACAGAAGCTCCTGATGCCATTTCGCAATCGAATCCATTTAATCCCACCACTGACATCCCATCAAGCATTTCAGAATCAGATACGGTAGTTACCACACCATTTGTAAATTCTAATGCACGTAAGCCTTTCAAAATATTTGCAGGTCTTCCAATTTGAATGGCAGTAGCTTTGGTTTTAGGTTTAATTCCTTGTTTATCTAAATGATCATAATATCTAGAAATTAATTCTGTATTTGGATTTCCTTTATTCCATCTGATTTCTTCATCTTCAAATTTTCCGTTATACAAATCCGATAATGTACTTGCACCATCTGAATTAATCACTGCAATCCTAGGAATTTTCTTAATCCATCCCCACTCATATAATTCCATTAGTGCTTTTCCACAGCTAGAAGTATTTCCTAATGCCCCTCCTGGATAAACTATCCAATCAGGTACCTCCCAATTCAAATATTCTAGTGCTCTGAATGGAATTGTTTTTTGACCTTCAATTCTAAACGGATTAACAGAGTTTACAGTATATCCTTCATGATTTTGTGCATCCTCCAAGGATTGCTTTAATGCATCATCAAAATTCCCATTAACTTCTAAAATTTGAGCTCCAAATTGATAAGCTTGACTAAGTTTTCCTGGCGCAATTTGCCCCGCTGGGATGTATACATCGCAATCAATACCTTCATTTGCCGCAAACATCCCTGCAGATGCAGATGTGTTTCCAGTAGATGCACAAACAATTTTCTTAGCTCCTACCATCTTTGCATGTGTAACAGCTGTTGCCATCCCATTATCTTTGAAAGATCCACTGGGATTGTATCCTTCAGGCTGTAACCATAAATTTCTAGTTGAAATTCCTACAAAGTCTGCAGCTTTTGACATCTGATATGGCTTTGATTGCCTGCCTTCTGCACCATCTAGAGACACTAAGTATTTTGAACATTCTTCAAAATTTTCTGTATCTATTTGACAGAAATTCAACAATTCTCTAAATCTCCAAACTCCACTTTCATTAAAAATACTGTTTTCGGAATTACGTCTTTTGTAAAATACTTCTTTTAAATCTGTAGGAGGTATCTTCTTGTATTTTACATCTAATAGATGCCCATTAGTGCATTGAACGTTTGTACTTTCAACAGGATACTCTAAACCACATTTTGGATTAATACACTTTAGATACGCATCTCCTTGCATTATCTTTACAGATATTTACTGATAATTTAAAGCAAATGTGTGTATTTTAGACAAGTGGAGTTATTTTCCTAAACTTTAGATTAGATGCAACTCAAAAATTATTGTGGTAACATACAACGATCATCTTAAAAACATACTCATTCAGATTCTTGAATCTTACAATCATCTAAAAGAAATCAAAGACAAGCCAGGAGATCTTAAAAATATTAAAAAAGAAATGCTAAAAATCAATGGATTTCTAAAAGTGATTACAAATAAAATTGATTTTGAGAATATCCATTTGTCTGATTTTAAACCATTAAAATCTAAAATCAAACAATACTTGGAAAATTATTCATTTGAACAAGAGATTGACACAATGATCCCTTTGTATTCTGATGATATACACAGAGTAAAAAACATGAGACTAAAAATTTTAGAATCCTTGGAAGACAAAAAAATGATTTATGATGTTGAGGGATTAATTGAGAAATTATGACTGATAAGAAAAAATGCATAATATGTGGGTGTAAAGATCACAAATTATTTGGTTGTTCGAGACATATTGTAAAAAAATGCAGCTGTTACAAACATGAGAAATAATTATTTTCTTTTTGGTCCAGATCTTTCATGAAAATTCAAACAACATTTACATTCTTTTTCAATGCATTCTGATTCGTTGTGATGACCACATATTCCACATTCACAGCTTTTTGACATATCCTAATGTATATTTTATTTAGAATATAATTTATCCACCAAATTTTTATGAGTTTATAGTCAAATGAGGCTATTTTTTAGATTTTGATTTTTTTGCAGGTTTCTCTTTTGCTTCTAATTCTTTTTTAATTTCATCAGCTTTGCTTTCTACAGCTTTAATAATCTCTTGAATTAAACCATCAAGATCACTGTCTGCTGCTGGGGGTTCTACTGTGCTAGCAATCTCATTAATTGTACTTGAAATTTCTGAACTCACATCTTCAAAACTTTCAGGATCTTCATAAGCCGCATTATATAGTGATTTGAGATTATTTACGTGACCAATTACTTGTTCTGTTAACACAATTTTGTAATCAGTTCCATTAACATCAAATTCTTTTGTACTCATACTGTTTTTCAAATTCTTTTGTTTATAATGTTTTTCAGATGTTTTAATGTGAACATTTGTAGGTCAGTCAAATATAATTATGCTAGTAATTATCGAAAACTCTCTCGTATGGCAATATTGCTAGAATGCTAGTTCTACTTTGTCCTTCACTAATAGTTATTTTCGTGTCTCAATCATTTGATTTCAGTATTGAAATTTGCTTGCTATTGCATCCTTTCTAACAAATCCTGATTCAGTTTATCATGAATTCTCATAGATGTCTTTTCCACAATGTATGCAAAAATATGTTCCGTTGGGAGTCCAATAATGATCACATACAGGTCCATCCATGCTATTCTCTGTATTTTAAGTTCATTAGACTCGAGGGTTGAAAAGTTATGCTAATCACCAAACTATATCAACACAGATTTGATTTTTTCACTGTAAGTACCAAACAATCAAAATATCTAGGGCATTAATAGGTTAGATTACGAATTTATTTTTACCATCTTTTACCTTTTTTCTTTAATGTGTTTTTTGCATTTTTAGATAAAGTATCTAATGTATGTAAATCATAATTTGCACCAGTAAAATCCGCTGACGTTAAAATCGCCCCTTCAAAATTTGTATGTCTTAAATTTATTCCACTAAGATTTGCATCACTTAGATCAGCATTTCTTAAATCTGCATAAAACAAATCTGCCCCATTAATGTCTGCACCGCGAAGATCTACTCCATACATTTCTGTGTCCCATAATTTCGCATTAGAAAGATCAGCATTTCTCATATCTGCACCTCTTAGTTTTACATAAAATAAAATGGAGTAACTGAGATTAGCTCCTCTAAGATCTGTGCAACTAAGGTCTGCATCATGTATGTCTCGGTTCTTAAGATTCACCCCACTCATATTTGTATTAGCTAAGTTTCTGCCTATTAATTCCTCATAATCAAAATTAATTTTTGTGAGATTCCGTTTTCGAAAAACATCTGAATCCATCTTACATTAAAAATAAAAAAGACACATTTGAATTTTGCATCAAATTATTACTAATAATTAAAAATTCAAAATGCTATGTA
Organism: Nitrosopumilus zosterae; assembly: GCF_025998175.1. NCBI lineage: Archaea > Thermoproteati > Nitrososphaerota > Nitrososphaeria > Nitrosopumilales > Nitrosopumilaceae > Nitrosopumilus > Nitrosopumilus zosterae. The sequence continues at coordinate 923,594 of NZ_AP026695.1, read as the reverse complement.
GTCTAATGCTGATGCATCACTGATTAACCTGGTGTGCTTGGAACCTATCACATAACCATTTTTTATATCGCTTGCAGGAATCCATCTGTTTGTAGATGAATAATGCCTTTTTTCTGCTAGCTCTCTTTCAATTGCTTCTATGTCAAATTCACCTTCTTCAACTTGTTGAGTCGTAAGATGTTTGATTGTAACAAGAATTTTTGTAACTTTGACACGATCCCCAAACTTCCATTTTGAAGGAGGTGTTTCATCTGATACTTCTAATACCTTGATTTTCATTTGTTTGTTTCCAAAAGCATCATGGCTTATGAGTATTCTTTCATCAGTAAATTCTTCAAAACTTATGCGTGAATTTACTTCTGCATCAGACACCGTTTCCAGTAGTGCTTCTGTTCTAATCTCACTTGATTCAACATCTGTTTTTTCTTCAGACAACATTTTCAGTTGTATCTTATCCTTAAAAAATGATTTGCACATTCATTCACTTAGGCATTAGTTCTTTGTTTTGTTTTAAAGGGCATTGGACATTCTTTTAGGAATAATTCTTTTCTTTTGCCATTTGTTTTTGCAAAAAATTTCCCTTCGTATGTACAAACACAATCTGTTATTTCTATTGATTCATCCCAAATCTTAAAAAATTCTCTTAATTCTCTATTTTCATATTTTCCCACATCGATTCTTTTTTTTGACAAAAATTTGAATGCTAACAAAACATTTCTCTTTTCATAAATATCAAAAGTCTTAATCCAAGATAAACATCGCTCAATTTGATCTCCTGGAACAGGAAGTGATGTACTGGTTCCTGATTTTGCTTCTATGGTAAATATTGCACTTGCTTCTGTATTCACAGCCAATACATCTGGTAATGCTATGCTTGGAGATCCAAGTCTGAATGCTTTCCACTTTTCAGTATTATTGAATCTCTTTACAATGGCATCTTCCCATTGATAACCTCTTTGTCTTCTTGTTCTTGCAGCGTTTTGATTATTTTTACTCTTTTCTTTTTTTGTTTTTTGCTTTATTATTGTCAATGCCGCAACTTTTTTTCTCATGGACATTTTATTCTAATTATAGATATAGAAAAGAAGGTAATTACATAATAACTCACTAAATTGTTAGATTAAGGTCATTTTTATACCAACATTTTTAAAAATAGTGGGTACATCCATCTAATTCAAAAATAAATTTTGAGGGCTTGTTAATTCAATGAGTCATTAACCCAATATTTTCTAATCCATAAATACGCGTATTTTTTAGATTCATTGTTGACTGAAATAATTATTGAGAAATTATTTGAACAGCGCGATTTCTATCTGAATACTATAAAACATCTGGAATTTCAATTAATAATGGAACCTACGCCTGATGAAATCCTTCAAAATGAAAAATTAAAAATTATTACAATAAAGGAATTAAAAAAAATAGAATCCGAAATTAGATTAATTTTATCAGAAAAAACTTTCTAGATCGCAATGAGTATATCAATCCCTTTAGTTTTACAAAAATAGTGTTAAACCAGATAGTTAAAAATTTAATTTTAATAAAACAAGATTTTGTAAAAAATTATTCTGGTAGTGCACATATTCAAGAAGTAATTCCTTTCCAACCATCTAAAGAATTTCCCATTGCAGAAGATCATTTGAATTTACTTCACTACTTTGCTAAACAAAATCCGATTTATTTTAATTCATTTGAACAACAAATTGCCGGCATATCATGTACTGTATATGAAGGAGACATTAATGAACACTGGCTTAATAGTATTAAACACGGTACAAGTTGTCAGCCGTTTTATCCTACTTGGATAATGTCTGCATATATTATGGCATTCTTTGCAAAACAATTGGGTTATTCAGAATTAGTAGATATTGGTTCTGGTGATGGACGAATTGCATTCTGTGGTACTTTTTTAAAGTTAATTTCTCATAGTATTGAAATTGATGATGTTTTAGTAAAATTACAAGACACTCTTTGTCAATCCACACATCAAAATTTTCATCCAAAATGTGAAGATGCATTGGAATTTGATTACTCTAAAATTAAATTAATTCATCCAGTATTTTTCATAGGCGGATTACCTCAAATGGGAGGTGATGTTTTAGCCACTAACATCATCGATAAAATAAATTCAATGCCTGATCTTAAAAATAACACTTGTATTGTATTTGCTGGAACCCATTCAAAAAGACACTTGTCAGGAAATTTAGAAAATGGTGGTTGGAGTACATTAATTGAAAAACATAATCTTGATGTGATTGATACTATTTCACTTCCAACTGTTTGGACATTTGATCAGGAAATTGAAACACCATATATCTATACAAAATTCAAATAACTTGAAAAAAATAATTCCCGTTGGATATTCCACATTTTAAAATTTTTACAGTTTGACCAATCTTTGGCGTGTCAGGGATTTTTGCCATAACCTTGATCTCTTCATCAAATTCAACTAGACAAAAATACATGTCATCTTGTCTTGAGAATTCAATTATTTTTCCTTCATGCGCTTTTTTCTTTAGAGATATTTCCCCAAAACAATGATTGCAGAATTCCGACGGTGGCCAGACCACTTTCAAGCATTTTATACATTCAGGAATGTAAAAATTTCCATTATGCAACTCTGATTCAAAATTCATTTTTCTAAAACCAATACTGTTGACGAAGTAGCTGCAGCTGACATATTGTGGACCAAACCAATCTTTGCGTTATCGACTTGCCTATTCATTGCGTTTGATTGTATTTGTTGGATAATTTCAATTGTCTGTGCTATGCCTGTTGCCCCAAGCGGATGACCTGACCCAATTAATCCTCCTCTAGGATTTATTTTAAAATTATTTGTTTCATGTAACTCTTTTATCATATCGATTCCTTTGCCCAAATTTGCAAAACCCAACGATTCCAATGCCATGGGTTCGCAAACGGAAAAGGCATCATGAATTTCAGCAACATCTATATCTGAAATGGTCTTATTTGACATTTTTAATGCGGATTCTACGGCTAGTTTAGTTGATTCCATGAAACTAAATGAGGTATTTTTTGTAAAACTTGCAGATGTTGTTTTTTGACCAATTCCTGTAATCCATACAGGAGCATCGGTGTTTTTCCTAACTATCTCTTCGGATGCAAGAATTACTGATGCACTACCAGTGCATGGTCTTGAACAATCTAACAATCTAATATCGTCAGTTAATTTTTTAGAATTTATCACGTCCTGGATTGAAAAATTCTTATTTGACATTGCGTTAGGGTTTTCTTTAGCCTGTTTGTGATTCTTTACTGGTACGACCGCAAGTTCTTCATCAGAAATAGAAAATTCACGTTTGTATGATTTTGTAAAAATTGAGGCCCAAAAAATTGGATGCTTGTATTCTCCTCTTGAGTTATCCCACTCCAAAATCTGTCCCGGACTATCATACCTTTCAGCACCAGAAATAAGCACCATATCTGCCAATCCAGCTGAAATGTATGAATATGCCGAAACTATTGAATTTGTGCCTGAATTACACAAACTCTCTATAGAGTGTGCAATTTTAGGATGTATTTCAATCATTTCGGACAAAATAGGGGATAAATATTTTGAATTGTTATTTGTAGATACTAAAACTGCATCGATATCATTTCGATTGATATTGGGATTATTTTCAAAAAGATTCTTTACCGATTTGAGTAAAACTGATTCTATTTTTTGATCCTCTTTTGAAAAAGGAGTAATCCCATAAGATATGATGCCAACCTTTTTCATACTAATCATCCAGAAATGTTTTTTTAAATAATCTAAAAGACTTTACAACATCTCCTATTGGATTGAATTGAATAATTGGTAAATCTATTCCTGTGTTTCGGAAATTCTTCATTTGTTTTCTACATTCTTCAGATGTTCCGGCAATCACTAATGATCTCAACATGGAATCTGAAATTAATTCATGATTTGATTTAAATCCTGACTTTTTAAATTCGTCATATACCGCACTAGTTTCATTTTTAAAACCATGACTAGCCAAAAAATCTCTATAGATTTTTCCTACCGAAATATAAAATGCCAGTGTTTTTTTAGCACGTATTATAGAATCATCTGAATCTTCAGATACGCTAGTAATTATCTGACATGTGACATCAATTTTATTTCGTGTTTGCATTTTTGAAATCGTTTTTTTCATTTCTTCAATTGGTCTCAAATAAAAAATTACTCCGTCGCCTATACTCCATGCTAAATCTACCATTTTTTGATTAATTGCAGCTAAGTAGATTGGAATAAACTCTCTTTTCGTTTTAATTAACAATGTAAAATTTTTCAAATTAAAATTACTGCTATTATAATTAACTACTCTTCCAGATAAAATCAACCTAATTATTTCTACATATTCTTTCATACGTTTCAATGGATCTATGAATTCCATTCCATGAAAATCTTCAATTATTGGCAAACTACTTGTTCCAAGACCTAAAATCAATCTTCCATCAGACAATACATCTACAGTGGCTGCCCCCATTGCAATCGTTGCGGGACTTCTAGAATAGATGTTGATGATTGATGAACCAATTTTTTGAGATTTTGTTCTATTTGAAACTGCACTGAGCATCGAAAAATTTTCCATGCCCCATGTTTCGGGGATCCATATTGTATCTACACTTGTTTTTGAGAGAATCTCTGAGCATTTTAGAACCTCATCTACTGAAAGCAATGAACCTAAGCTGAACCCAATACGCATGAAAATACTGTGTTGAATGGATATTCTAGTGTTCTGTTTTAGTATTGAGTTAATTTTCATTGAGGTGGAGTATTATCAGATCAAATTAGAACTCAAAGTATGACTGAACAAGATTTTGTTGAGAAAATGAATCCGTCACCAACATTTTGGAATGATGCTACGAAATATGCATCAATTAGTAAAGACGAGGCATTTGTTGAAGAAGTAGCATACATGATGGTGACACTTCATAGAACTGGGGCATAAAATTTCATTTTATTATTTTTTCAATTTCTAATGCACACTCTTCCATATCTTTAAAGGAATCAATAGAATACCATCTCACATTTTTAAACTTTACAGTGCTTAGTTTGCCTTTTTTAGCATAATTTGGAAAAACTGTTTTTTCGATATCGCCTTTATCTGGTAAATCTCTGAGTATTTCTTTGTCTAAATGATAAATTCCTGCATTCATCCATACGCCCACAATTTCCTTTTTCTCTCTAAATTTTGTTATTTTATCATTATTAGTTTCTAAAATTCCAAAATTTGTTCGCAACTCAATTGATGCTAAGGAATTTTGTTTTTTTGCAAGTTCTTTCAAGTCTATATTGGTGATTGTATCACCATTAATGACAAAAAAAGATTTTTCATTGATCAACTTTGCCGCTTTTTTAATTGCACCTCCAGTACCCAATGGTGATTTTTCAACTGAAAATTTTATCTTAATGCCAATATTTTTTATGTTTAGGTAATGTTCTATAATGTCTTGTTTGTATCCTGTACAAATAATTATTTCATCAATCCCAAATTTTTTTAAATATTTTATTTGCCATTCAATTATTGGAATATTTTTTATTGGAACAAGGGGTTTTGGTATGTAGTCTGTTATAGGTCTTAATCTTTTTCCGCGACCTCCTGCTAAAATTATTGCTTTCAACATTATTGGCTTATTTTTAGAGTATATGAAAATTTTCTATTTTATTTTTTTGATTCATTTGATTTTACAATCTCTTCCATTTTCATTGCAAAATCATCATATATTTTTTCAAGATCTTTTAGAGACATGTCGATTCCTAGCATGTTCATTGTTTTCTTCCAGGATTCAATGTATTTTTCATCATCCAGTCCTTTTCCAAGTGTTTCTGCAATGGAATGCACCCCTTCTGTTTTTCCTAATGCATAAATTGCAATTTCTTTATCTGTAGGCATATTTCATTCCTTTTCTGTTAGATAGTAATGTAATTCTGTATAACATTCCACACAATATTCTTCAAAATCAGTATGATCGCAGTCATATACTTTTGGTACTTCATTTTGACATTTTGTACAAATAGCCATATGACATTATGTTGACAGTGATTTTTTTATCTTTATTCCGCCTAATGCGGCAATAATTACTCCCACTGCAATTAGTCCTCCTCCTTCACCTGCCATTCTTGCAGCATTTTCAGATTCTTCTGCACTTGCCATAGATATTATGCCGCCAATAATGATCAAAACTCCTGTAATGACTAACATAATTCCCAATCCTTTGAAAGGGGGCTTTTTAGATATGAAGAATGCAATAAATGAAAAAATTATGGGCGGCATTCCAAATCCAATACCTCTAGTCATGGCGTCAAATGGTAAGAACCCTTCACCAGCTCCACCACCACCTATCATTACATCCACACCGTAAACAACTAAAAGAACAATAGAAATTCCTGACAATACATGAGGGATTGACACCATGCTTGTCATAATTTTTTATTAATTAATAAACCTATAACGGAGCAGGGCACGATAAATTTAGAAAATTATGATACTTGTTTGACAACAACTTTTTCTTTTATCTTTTCAATCTTTTTAAGTAATTCTTCCATTGTCTCCCCTTCTTTTGCAACTAAATTAAAATGACCTAATTTACGTAATGGTTTTGAAATTTCTTTTCCATACATTTTCAAAAAAACATTTTCTTCAGATATGTTTATTGGTGCATATTTTCCTTCAAATGAAACATCACCTAAAATATTGTACATTATGGTGGGATGTAAAAGTTCTGTATCTCCCAATTCAAGACCTAAAATTGCTCTGAGGTGTTGTTCAAACTGGGATGTTTTGGTTGATTGTAGTGTATGATGTCCAGAATTATGTACTCTTGGTGCAATCTCATTTATTACAATGTCGTCTTCTTGTGTTACGAACATTTCGATTCCAAAAATTCCTGCACCTTTAAGAACCTGCATTGTTTTTTCAGCAATCACTTCTGCTTTTTTTGTTATTTCATGTGACACTCTTGCAGGCGCAATTGTTTCACGCAAAATATTTTGCTCATGAATGTTTTCTACTAATGGATATGTTTTGATTTGACCTTTAGTATTTCTAGATGCGATTACAGAAACTTCCATTTTAAATTTAACAAATTTTTCTAATAACAAATTCTGACCCTTAAAATAATCTAATGCTTTCTGTATGTCTTTTTCAGAATCAATTTTATAATTCCCTCGTCCATCATATGCATCCCTTCTTGCTTTAAGCAAAGCTGGATATCCAAAATTTCTCAATCCTGTTTTAAGTTCTTCAATATTTTCAATTTTGATAAATTCGGGTACTGGAATGTTGTTTTCTTTTAAAAATGATTTTTGTAAAAATTTATCCTGAATTATCCTTAATGTTTCAGGGGATGGGTTGATCTTGGTATTTTTTTCAACATTTTTTAGTATGGTGCTGTCGCCTGATTCAATTTCATAAGTAATAATATCTGATTTGTTCGCCAAGTCCACTATGGCATTTTTATCTTTAAAATCTGCTATGATTTGTTCAGCACCTACTTGTGATGCAGGGCAATTCTTTGTAGGATCTAAAACAATAATTTTTGATATGTGCTGAGGCATTTTTTTTGCAGCCTCTGTGATCATCATTCCAAGTTGTCCTCCCCCAATAATCCCTAGAACCTTTGTCATTATAATGACATCAGATATTGATTAAAAATAGTTAATGTTAATTTGAACAATTTTGTCGGGTTTTTTCTAATAGTTATAGATAATTACTCTCAATCTTTTCTATAATTATGATATTTTCCAAGAAACCCTTAGTTGGAATTATTATGGGTTCAAGCTCTGACAGTAGAGTGATGCAAGATGCATCAAAAGTATTAGATCAATTCAAAATTAAACACGAAGATCAAATTGTTTCAGCACATCGTACACCTTCCAGATTAGCGGAATATGCACAACATGCTGAAAAAATGGGGTTTCATGTAATTATTGCTGGCGCTGGCGGTGCTGCTCATTTACCTGGAATGATTGCATCACACACAGTAATTCCAGTCATTGGTGTTCCAATACTAGTCTATAACGATAAACATCCACAAAAAAATAACACTTCAAAATTTTCTGCATTTGGTGGATTGGATTCATTGTTATCTATAACTGAAATGCCCTCAGGTTCTCCTGTTGTTGCAGTCGGAATTAACAAAGCAGGAAATGCAGCAATTTATGCCATGAAAATTCTTGCAAATGAATTTCCAGAATTAAAAAAGAAATTGATTCAGCACAAATCCAATCAACATGACTCTGTGATTAAAGAATCAGAACAATTAAAGAAGGAAGGACTTTCAAAATTTGCCAAAAATAAATTCAAATAAATTTAGGTCATCAGAGTAAATTGGATGTTCTTCCGTCTTAATGCTTCAATCAATAAATTGGCTTGTTCTTGACCTTGTGTTTCAAGACTTAATGTCACTCCTGCTGAACCTGCATTGATGTTAGAACTAAGCCTATCATGAACAACTTCAACAATGTTTGCGTTAGCCAGTGTTATCTCATCTACAATTTCTTTAAATGCACCAGGTCTATCCGGTAGCAGAATAGATAATTTCAGCAATCTTCCCATTGCTGCAAGTCCTTTGTCTACTATTTGACCTAAAAGATACATGTCAACATTTCCCCCTGCTAAAATCGCAACAACTTTCTTTCCTGGTGAAGGCTTCTTTGAAATGAGATGTGCTAAACTTATAGCTCCTGCTGGTTCTACGACAAATTTCATTCGTTCCATTAGTAGAAACATTGCTTTTGTAATTTCTGTGTCATCCACTAGAACAATATCATCTATGAGTTCTTTGATAATTTCAAAAGTCAATTTGCCTGGAACTTTTACAGAAATACCGTCTGCAATTGTTCTTGCGCCGCCACTTGCAGTGATTGAGCCTTTTTTGTATGAATCATACATCGAAGGAAATGATCTTGATTGAACACCTATTACTTTGATCTTGGGATTTTTTTCTTTTATTGCAATTGCAGTACCTGCAGCTAATCCTCCGCCCCCTATTGGAACATAAACTTCATCAACATCAGGTAAATCTTCAAGAATTTCTAATCCTATAACCCCCTGCGCTGCAATTATTTGAGGATCATCAAATGCATGAATCATAGTAGCTTTTGTTATTTTTGCTATCTCTTTTGCTTTAGCAGACGATTCATCATAATTTGTTCCCTCTAAAATTACCTTTGCACCATATCCTTTTGTAGCAGCTACTTTTGCAGGTGAAGCATTTTTAGGCATTACAATAGTACATGGAATTTTTTCTAATGCTGATGCAAATGCAACTCCTTGAGCATGATTACCAGCTGATGCAGCTACAACACCATATTTTTTTTCTTCCTCAGATAATGATTGAATTTTATAATATGCCCCGCGAATTTTAAATGAACCTGTTTTTTGTCGAAATTCTAATTTTAGATAAACGTCAGAGTTTGTAAATTCACTAAACGTACTAGAATGTATTAATGGTGTTTTTTTAATTTCATTACCTCGTAATGAATTTGCTTTTAATATTTCATCATATGATGGGTTCATTGGAAATGTTGCTAACGAAACGCCGTATTTGACTTCTTCTATAGAAAAATTACAATTTTAGTCAATTTTTATGCCTGTATTTGTAGATATGCCTAAATAGTTCAAAAATACCGTTCAGATCATATCAAGGGATCGGAACTCCCCTTTGAGAAAATTCTCATTTTCCGGTTCCTTGATCTTAACTTAAAATTTTCTCAAATTCATCCAATCGTTTTATGATTTTCTCTTTTACTGAATCCGACATTTTTCTAGGATCAAACAACCCTTCCTTTATTTCATTTTTCACAAACTCCAAATCTATGGTACATAAACAACCCTCTTCACCTGAAACTAGTCTGGCATCATCAATCAACACAGGACTGGTTTGATATGTTTCAATTAAAAGAGAATCTAATTCATTAAACAATTTTCTTTTCTTTTCTGATAATTCTTTAAAATCCATCCCTGCATCTTTTTCTATTTCTGCATAAACTTTTTCACGAAACTCATCATTTTCGTAAAATACTTCAAATAATTTCTGATGATCAAAGTCTTTGTAACCCATTTCCTTTAACTTATTCAACACAAATTGATCACTGTTATCTGAAAGTTCCTTTTCTTTATTTTTTGTAATATCAACAATGTCTGCTAATTCTTTTTGACAATCAATCACCCTTTGATCCGGTTTATAATATAGTAAAACATGGTATTGTAAAGAAATATGTCCTGATATCAAGTAACTTCCTTCCATAATTTCAAATTTTGTGAAAACTCTTCGTAGATCTTCATTGTTGGAGATCGATACATCTTGTACAGACCAATCTTCAAGCGAATCATTGATTTTTTGAAAATAGTCTGTCACCAATTTAGGATCAAATGTTTTTTGCCCTGTAATAGTAGAATCTCCTAACATAACTTTTGTATCGATCATTTCTGCTAATTCTGATATCTTTTTAACGCATTTTTTTTGAATCGTATCGTTTCTTTGATTTAGTAATTGAATGAATTCATTAGGGGATCTTGTTCCTAAACGCACAAAAAATAACAAAATGTTGCTCTCCTTAAACCTTCATGAATATCTAAATATACAAAATTTAGATTTTAGGCATGAAAATGGTATTATTTATGCGTACATTGTGATGATAATATGACTGATAATTATGATAAGGCGTATACAGAAATAAGACAAAAATATCTATTCTATAAGATAGGTTCCCCTCTAGAATGATGAAATGAGATGACTGAAAATATAGATAAAAACAAAGATGAAAAATTGTCTAAAACATCCATGGATAATACTGATGTGGTAGATATGCTTCTAAGTAAAAATAAAGAACAGACTGTAGATTTTGAAACTATGATCTTGGAAACACAAAAACGTGTTTGGGGATCCCTCAAAAAAGGTTATGAGTATTCTGGAATGGCAGATGAATCTGAAAAATTTCTAAGAAAAAACGTGTTTTTAAAATTGGATATGGTTGTATTGTATGTGGATTTGGTAGGTTCCACTACGATGACATTGGAAATGCCTGCTGAAAAAATTGCAATTATCGTCAGTTCATTTTCACAAGAGATGGCTGCAGTTATTAGACAGCATCATGGTTATGTGTTAAAATTTGTAGGTGACGCAGTAATTGGATATTTTGTTGCAGAAGGTAACTCATTATTGGCTGCAGATAATGCAGTAAACTGTGCAAAATCAATGATAACCGTTATTCAAAAAGGAATTAATCCAATTCTAAATCAATATGATTATCCAGATCTAATGGTGAAGATTGGAATAGATTTTGGGCAAAATATTGTAGTAAGATATGGTTCTGATGCAGAGCAGTCCCATGTTGATTTGATGGGACCTGCAATGAACATTGCTGCTAAGATACAAAATATCGCGAAACCAAATCAAATTTTGATTGGAAATGATGTATACCAAAAATTACATCCAACATCTCAAAAAAATTTTTTGCAAATAGTTTGGAAAAATAACGAATGGAAATATAGATCTAGGCTAACAGGAGAAATTTACAAAATTTATGAATTTAAAGGATGATTTCAAATAAATTTCAAACTGTAAATTTTTCAGGACATTCAACATGCTCATAATGGTGTTCTGTAAATTTTTCTTGAACTACGTAAATTACAATTTTGTGCAGTTCTCTTTCTTCAATGTCTTTTTTACATTTTAGACATGTCTTTTTTGACTCCATTATGCGTACTAGCGATCTAAATATGGAATCTATAAGGATCAGCGATCAGCTCAATTTGATAAAAAACGACTGAGGTTTTACAAAATAGTATATCAAACGCCTAAAGCAATGCAGAAATATGGCAAATAAGGAGTGCTCAGTATGGATAATTTGGTAATCAAACATCTTCAAGACCTTTATGGACTCAATCCAAATATTCCGCACATGGCATTCCAATTCCCAAGGTTGCCTCCAGGTCTAACCAATCCAATGTTCAAGATTTATGAAAATCCTATGAAAGAGCAATTTCTAAAGAATGCAGGAACACTAAATCAAAAACTTCAAGGATTTCAACAAATGTACCAACAATATGCTGCAGGATTACTTACAATGAGCTCAGATGTAATGCCTCCAGGACATCCACTTTATACTAGACATAATTCTGTTGAAACACTTCAAAATGAAAACGACAAATTATTGAAAGAGAATTTAGAGTTAAAGAAAAAACTAGATAAAGAATCAAATTCAAAAACACATTAAAAATAATTTTTTTCACGTATTTTTAGTAAGAATCCTTATTAGTTTAATAAATCAAGCCCGTTTATGGCAAAAACGCCTGCTGATAAATGGAAAGATGCTATAGTGAAATATAGAAAACAGTGTCAAAACATTCTGAAATTATCTGACAGTATTCGTTATGCCGGAGTAATTAATGCATATGGCAGAACGTTAACTGGCATAATCAAACCAGATCTAAAACCCTTGTTAAAATCTGAACAAGTCAAAAATGAATTTTTTATCATTTCTACTTTAATGTCATTAAGAAAAGAAACAATTGGTACGGTTGGAATATTAGAACATGTTATATTGCAACATCAAAACGTTACAATTGTTATTTTGCAAAAAAAGGATGTTACATTCTATGTTTCAATTGATAGAAAAGAAAAAGGTATAGAACCTATAATTTCGTCTATTAAGAAAATCATCTAATAGTTGTATTTTAATAAGATTAAAGGATTAAAGTAATATGAATAAATCGTTAGGTGATTATAATATTGAAAAATCATCTTCATATAATATTAAAAATATTGTGTGGACGAAAAAAAAGTCAACAAACATTGAAAAAATAACTAAAAATAATTTCAATAAAAAATTCCAAAAAGATTCCCATAAAAATATCATTTATGGTATTAATCCGAAATCAAAATCTACGGCTAAAGTTTTCAAAATAGAAGAAATTTCAGACGCTGAAAAATTAAAAAATAAAAAGAACAACCCCAGTAAAAAATTCCAAAAATCATCTGCCTCGAATTGTAACATCAAACAAGGTTTTAAAAGACCAGGGAGGTAAATTTTTCAATATAAATAAATCAACATTACAATTTATGAAAAATAAAAGACTCAGATTATTCTTTTTATTAAAAAGATAATCTAAGATGGTGTAAATCCGTGATATCCGCCTGTTTGTTGATCCTTGTCTTCAAAGTTTGGCTCAAACAATGAAATTAGGTAGTCATCAGGATCTAAAATTACTGCATTTTTGCCGGCATCCCTTTCTACAATATCTCTATGTATTCTTACACCTTTTTCTTTTAATTCATCAATTGCGGATTGAACATCACCAACAAGAAATCCTATTGTTATTCCATTATCAATAGAACTTCCAACATGCTGTGCAGTTAAAGATGCAGGATGTAAACTCAACATGGCTCCGGAAGTACCTAAATCAACCCAAGATCTTCTTTGATTTTTGATTGGCAATCCTATGAGTTCATGATAGAATTGTATGGATTTGTCAATGTCTTTTACAGCCAATATGACATTTCCAACTTTTTTGATATTCACAGATATGCTACCTCAAAGTTGTTTAAATCCTTTTTATTGGACTTCAACCATGGTTTCAGTTCTTTCTACCCCACTAATTTTCTGAATAAGAGTGGCTACGTCTTTAATCTGGCTGAGTTGTTTAACATCAATTATGGCAACTGCGTCAAATTGACCGCTTGTAGGAAACGAATCTGAAACAGAGGATATTTTTCGAAGTCTGGCCGCAATGAGCTTTTTTGGGGATTTTACCAAAATTATTGCTCTTACCATCCTAAATTAACCTCCACTTCAATTAATGTCTCAGTCGTAACAATATCTTTAATTTTTTTAAAATCAATCACCATTCCGTTAATTTCATCAATATTGCCCTGTAAAATTACACTAATGTCAGCTCTGCCTGTAACGACCATGATTTGTTTGACAATCTTTCTTTTTTTCTTTAAAATTTCAACAACAGTATCTGCTTTACCTGGTTTTACTGTAATAAGGCACAATGCACGCATATCTAGTATATGCAATAGGATCGGATAAAGATTCCTAGTCGAAGGCTTCTTGAGATCTTGCTTCTTCTAGGTATGCCCGTCTTTCTTCATTGACTTTTTCTTGATCAATTTCAATATGATCATCGACTATGACAATGCCCATATCGCTAATTGGTTCTTCTTTAGATTTTTTACTCTTTGATTTTGTGATTTTTGTTTTGGGTTTTGATGCTTTTACTATTTTTGTGGTTTTAGATTTAGTTTTTTTAGAAGGTATTTTTTTAGTATCTTTTTTGGTAGTTTTTTTGGTAGTCTTTTTTTCAGCCATGAATGTCGAAAAACAAGAGTTTGCCTTATTTTTAAAGATTTTGTATGATTGTATATTATTCATAATTATAGAAATTAAACCAAAAGTAATTTTTCGATTATTTTGACGATGTGAAAATCACTCAATTTTGATACAAATATTTGAAAATGTTATTCATTGAAATCCATACAGAACATAATACGATGCCAGGGGCGGGATTTGAACGCGCGACAGCCCGGTCTTCAGCCGAGTGCTCTCCCAGGCTGAGCTACCCTGGCACTTAGAAAAATGCAATCAGTTGAGGAATTAAAGTTTGTCTTCTTACCTCGATCAATGATTAGTAATTTCTTAAAGAACCTCCAAGAGAGTGACTTTCAATGATTCTGGGTTTTCTGCCAACATTATTACGTCATTGAAAAACGATGCTCATTTGTTGATCCTAGTGACTGTCAACAAATATCATTAAAAAAATATTTTTTAACAAACTATTTTTTAGAAATTAATCTGATTTGTCAAAATGACTTCCTTTTGAATAAACATCTAAAATGGACATTCATTTGAACAAACATTTCTCATAACTTTTCCCAAAGATAGGGGGGGGATCTCAAAAATACAACACCTCATTAAGGCGTGATTCCTGTTCATACCTGCAAAAAATAGTTAATTAAATCGAGTATGTGCAAAAATGATTGAGTATTGAATTCTTACATAAAAAATAGAAAAGAGAATGTTCATCCTCTTCCCATTGCGGCATATTTTCCCTTGCGACCTTTGACAAAAAATGCAGTGGCAATTCCACCAAACACCCCAGTCGATAAAAGTAGTGCTCCTAAAACTCCATCTAATGCAAACATGGGGGTTCCAGAACCTGTATGTGGGTTTTCTTTGGCTATTCTAACTCGTTCCTCTGAGAGTTTCATTAGGTCATCAAGTCCAGTTTGTCCCTGACTTGGAATGTATTGTGCAAATGCAAGGCTGACAGAAGGTAATATCAAAAGGCTCAACATCACTCCTGCTGCCATGATTGTTTTCTTTTCACTCATTGACACAACTACGTGAAATTCACATAAAGCGTTTGATGAAATTATTATTTCACTAATACTTACATACTATGTTGTCATATAGTATGATATCTATGAGCAATAACAATTTACATGCAGATAATTCTGTAAATATTTTTTCTTTGGATGATGAAAAATTAAAAATTTTAGCCAAAGTTATCTCTAATAAATCCAGCATAGAAATTTTGAATTTGTTATTTTACAATGAGTTAACCGCAAATGAAATTGCACAAAAAACAAACATGTCCTTGCAGCTTGTAAAGTATTATTTGGATAAAATGCAACAGATTGAATTAATACAAATTTCCAAGACTGAAAAAAACTGCAAAGCACGAAACATGAATTATTACAAAACATCCAATCTTGCAATAATAATAACTCCATCAAAGATTACTGAGAAAACAAAACAAAGCAAATTATTGATTCGATCTTTTAATTCTATTTCTAAATTCTTTGGAATGGGAATTGTTTCGGCAATAACTGCACTTTCATTAGTTATGGTTACAGCAGAAAGCAGTCTTCTTAATCCTATAAAAAATTGGTATTCTGATTTTATTTTGCCTGTAAAGATTTCTGGAACTGGACTAGTCAATTCTGTTGATGAATCACTATATATGGCAAAAACAAAGGTGGATTCCGTAGTCTCAAATCCCGGTGCAGGTTCTGGAACCCCTTATTTTGATCCATATTCCAGCTTGTTAAATTTCACAGGTTCTGATTTTACCATTGTAATGCTTGTATTTGCAGGAATCGGTGCCGCATTATCATTTGTGGTTTTTAATCGAGTAATTGGGAATTTTCAGAAAAATATTCTGGATTCTCCTCAAAACTAAAATCTGCAAATTATTTTACAAATTCTGGTTCACTTTGCAAATCCGATGTTATTCGAGACAGATAATTTTCAAGGACTTAAACATGAATAATTTTTTTATTCTCCATCTATTAGAAAAATGGTGGGCGAAACTTGAGAAATAAAATAGGAGTAATTATCAATAGGTTGGTCTATGGTTTCACTTTTGCTTTTTTGTATCAAATTGTTATTGGAATAGCCACATCATTACTTTCATTACCATTGACTGGCAACATTCAAGATCTTATATCTGGAGTTGAACAAATAGATTCACAACAAGGTCCTTGGCTTGTAGCATGGTGGATAATTTCCACAATTATAATCACAGTTATGGCACTATTGATAATTAGATATAAAAAATATCTATCTCCTTACAAGGATGAAAAAAACATTGAAGTTCCACCAAGAATCACTATAGTCACAGCAATAATTATTGGTGCTTTGATTTCTTTCTTATTCTTCTTACTAGATTCCATAATTGGGTTAATTATAAAATCTGGAACTGCAACTGATGTAGAGGCAATTTATCAGGCAGCAATTGTGGGTGATTTTGTCCCATTACTAATCAGTATTATCTTTTCAATAGTTGCAGGATTCATTATTGTGGGCGTGGCTAGCAAAACATCAAAAGTTAAAGAAATGACAAAAGACATAGGACTGCAAGATATTACAAAAATTTCAAAAATTCTCAACAAAACAAAGACTCAAAAAACATCATTAGCAGATACAATTGGACACAGTCCTGGTGCACTTATTCATGTTGGACAGCAAAGAGTAGAAAATGTCAGAATAGACATAGTGGAATATGATCCTGAAACAATTACTGAAAAAAGTGATGTAAAAATTGAAGAATGTTTAGAATCCAAAGATAAGCCAAATGTTTCATGGATAAATGTAATTGGCATACATGATCCTAAAATAATTGAAGCGTTTGGAAATAGTTTTGAAATTCATCCTCTTCATCAGGCAAATATTATGAATACTGAATTGAGACCCTCAATTGAAATTTCTGACAATTACATTATGATCATGTTAAAGATGCCTCATTATACAAGTGAAACAGGAAAGCTAGAATTAGAGCAAATTTCAATAATTCTTGCAAAGGATCATGTAGTGACATTTCAAGAAATTGAGGCTGATTTTTTTGATCAAATTAGAAAAAGACTTAGAAGTAAAACAGGTACAATTAGGAATCTCAAAAGTGACTATCTCGCATATGCAATTATTGATGCGATTATTGATAGTTATTTCCTAGTTATAGAAAAAATTGGAGATATTACCGAAGATCTAGAAGAAGAATTGATGCAAAATCCTACTGCAGAAACTATGCAGACAATTCAAACATTGAAACGGCGAATGATATCTTTGAGAAAATCAATCTGGCCTGTTCGTGAAATTATTGATTTCCTAGGGCGAGATTCCACAATATTAATTTCAGATAATACTAGAACGTATTTGAGAGATGTTTATAATCATGTAATTCAGGTAATCGATACTATAGAAGGATTACGAGATGTGATTGGAGGCATGCTTGATACATATTTGTCCAGTGTTAGTAATCGCACGAATGAGGTGATGAAGACACTTACAATAATTGCATCTATTTTCATACCTATTACATTCATAGCTAGTATCTATGGCACCAATTTTGTATATGTTCCAGAATTACAATGGGAAGGAAGCTATTTTTCCATGTTGACCGGAATGGCGATTGTTTCTGGTATGATGATATTGTGGTTTAAACGAAAGAAATGGCTCTAAGGTTACTATAAAAAATATTCTCATTTTCATGCTCTTTATTTCTTATCTCCATTTACGGAATAATACTGCTTAATCATTGAACATCAAGATTGACAATTATGGATGAAATCAATTAATGATCTTTTTCTATTTTTTTTGTCTTTTCATGAATTTATCAACCATATCTTCAATCTGCTCATCTGCAATCAGTACTCTTTCTTGTAATTTTTTATTTTCTTTAATTTTGATCATCACTATAATGAAAGAAAAAACTGATGTGACACTACCGATAATTGTAATTATCAAGATCAAATCCAATGAAGCATTTACCTCGTGTTCTAAAATAGAACCTTTTCCGTTTGATGCCTCCAAATTATCAGGATCTACCTCCAAGGCTTCATCAAAATATCTTAATGCGTCATCATACTGTCCTCGGCTTTCTAAAACATTGGCTTTTCCTAACAGGCCTTCCACATTATCTGGATCCAATAACAATACTTTGTCATAAAGTTGCTCTGCTTTGATATTTTTATTTTCTAGGAAATTCAATTCTGCCATTCCAAGTAGTGCATAAATATCATTTTCGTCGATTTCCATCAAATCAGTAAAAACATCTCGTGCTAATGCATATTTTTCTATCTCTAAATACACTTGACCTTTCTCATTTAATGCAAGGATGTTATCTGAATCTAATTGAAGTATATTATCAAGTAACTCAAGGGATTTATCATATTGGTTAATGCCAGCTAACGCACTTGCTTTAGCAATCATTGCAGAAATGTTATTGGGTTCTCGTTCTAACACTATATTAAAAAATAAAATGGCATTATCGTATTGTTGTTCTTTGAGTAGTATGTTTCCGCTTCCAACAAGTGCAACCGTATTGTCTTTATCTACTTTCAAAACAGAATTAAAAGAATCCAAGGCATCTTCATATTGTTTAAGATGATATTGTGCAGTTCCTTGGCCACTTAGTGCAAGGATGTTTTTTGGTTCAAATTGCAAGGCCTTTTCAAAATTTTGAAATGCTTTTACATATTTTCCCTGAATTAGACGAACATGTCCTTTTTCAATTAATGCGTTGACATTTTCTGGTTGTACTGCTAAAATTTTATCTAATTCAATAATCGCATCATCATATTGTTTATCCATAAGAAATTTTTTAGTATTCTCTAATAATGTTGCTTCATCAACTGTTTGTGCACATACAATTGGAATAAAAAATCCAATACAAAATAATACAAATAAATATTTTTTAATCATTAAATTCAACCCTATACATTATCAATTTCAGTTGCATCATTCCATTTATCTATGCTTTTTAATTAAATTCTTGGGTTATAGGGTTTTCATTTTATATGGATTTTTCTAATTAGATCTACATACAATTCTTGTTACGACAAATATGAACTGCAACTCCGATTTAAACAATCTGAATTATTTGTTTTAAAGTTAGGCATTTCAGATTTAGTGATATAAAGACTCACATCTTTTTGCGGATGATTTCAGTTTACTGAATATTATTTAATGTGGTTTTTACCATTTTTCTGGAATGACAGGATTGATCTTTGTTAGAAAACGTCTACAACAGTTTGTCTTTTTAGATCTTCCAAAGAATATCATCCTTGCCTTTTCGTTTATTGATTAATCGTCCCATTACAAACAATAAATCAGATAATCTATTAAGATATATGATGCAGTTTGAATTAATTTCATCTTTTTCACTCAATTGGACTATTTGAGTTTCAGCTCTTCGCACAATTGTTCTTACATAATGTAATTGTGCACCTGCAATACTTCCTCCAGGTAAAATAAAATTGGTTAAAGGAGGAAGTTCAGATTCAAATTTATCAATAGAGTGTTCTAAATTTTGAATCATTTCTAATGTGACTCTATTTTTAACATCATTTAGATTTGGGTTTGAAAGATCGGCACCTACCAGAAATAAATCATTTTGGATTTTTGTCAAAAGTTTTACTATGTCGTCATCTAAGATGTTTGTCAAAACTATTCCTAATGCGGCATTGACTTCATCCACAGCACCATATGCAATTATTCTTGGATGGGACTTTGATATTCGAAAATTTCCTTGAAGACCTGTATTTCCATCATCCCCCGTCTTTGTGTAAATTTTCAATAGTTTCTCATCTCAGAATGACCTATTATGTGATTCGAAAATAAAATATGAAAATTCATTAGGAGAAAACAATTATTTCATTTTGTCATGGTGGTAGATTTCTTAAAAACTGCAGCAAATCTTAAAAAAATTTCAAGACAGGGATGGATTGACAAACTTTCTATAGATGATTCAGAATCAGTCGCAGATCACACGTATTCAATGGCGATCATGGGCATGGTGTTGTCTGACTTGAAAAATTACGATACAGAAAAAATACTCAGAATGGTTTTACTTCATGACTTGGCTGAATCAAGAATTGGCGACTATACACCAGATCAACTAAGCAAAGAAAATAAAAAAGAATTAGAAAATAATGCATTCAATGAAATTATAGAAAAATTACCTGAAAACATCCAATCTAATTATTCAGAAATTTGGAAAGAATACCAAGATGGCACATCTAAAGAATCCATGTTAGTTCATCAGATAGACCGATTAGAAATGACACTTCAAGCTAAAATATATCAAAAAGAGGGTTATTCAATAGATAAACTGAACTCATTTTTTGAATACGCAAAAAAAGACATTGTTGATCCATCTCTAAAAGAATTATTTACAAAGATTGTTGATGAGAATTAGTTAGAAAATGTCTGAAAAAAACAAAGATGAATTGATTGATGCTCAAAAACAAGTTATTGGAATTCTGTTTGAAGTGATAAAGAGATTACAAGCAAACAACGATCTTGATGACGAATATTTTAAAATCATATCTGAAGAAATTAAAGATGAAACGCGTCTTCAGCAAATTTTGAACGAAAGATCAGAAAACGCCAAAATTGCTGGAAGACTGCTAGAACAATTAGAAATTTAATTTCCACATCCACAATCATCATCCGAGATAATTCTTAGATGGGCTGTCTGTTGGTATTTGTCTTGCACATAACTTGAAAGATTAGCAATCCGTATTATTGATTCTTTTTTAGTCCAACTGCCTTCATTCGTAAACCAAAATTCAATTTCATCAACATCATATCTCTCATTATTCTCAACAAGATTTTGAAAAATAGATTTAATCACTGAAATGTCTGATTCGGATAATTTTGATTTGTCTTCAATCATTGTAGTTATCTCATTTAATTTTATGATGACATTATTTGTTAATGGCATATTAGCAAAATAACTAGGATTCTATAACTATCTTTTGTAGCGAAATTGTTTTTATAATAACTCGATAATTTGAGAACATGCAGTATTTTCAGGCATTAAAATTAGGACAAAAAAGAGTCGCAGAAGCAAGAGCATATCTCAATACATTAACAGACGGACGTGCTATGCCTGCATTGGCCTTAGCAAGTACAGATTCAAACATTTGGCAACCTGTTGGAGAAGAAAATCTATATGCGTTTGTAGATGAATCTGCAGGATTTGTTTTAACGGATAATAGTGGTTATATCCTAGCATTAGTTGACAAAACAGGTTCTTCTAAAACAATTGTTCAAGGAGTAACTCCTAAGCAAAAAGAAAATTTGGAGAAAGTATTCAAGGCAGCTAATATACCAAAATTTGAAGGAAAGGTAATTCTACCTGTATGATCATGCCCATAAAGAAAAACGTAACCTTTAGTTATCATTATGCTGAGTGATATAAAATGAGCAAATTTTCTCAAGAAATTGAAGTTAGTGGTCATTTAATTGATTCATCAATTCTAACTAAGATCTTTGATAAGATTATGGATTTGCATGGAGAATTCCAAGTAGAAGAAATCAACATTGGTAAAAGAAAAAAAGATCAATCATATGTAAGATTATTAGTTAAAGGCAAAAATCAAAAACATTTAGATGAAATTTTAGAGACAGTTTATCGATTAGGTGCAGTATCCAAAATACAAAAAGAAATTACATTAAAAAAATCTCCAAAGAATTATGTAATGCCTGATGATTTTTACAGTACAACAAACAACCACACACAAGTTTTCTATAAAAAAAGATGGATTCAAGTAGAAAACATGATGATGGATAAATGCATCGTAGTTAAACAAAATAGAGCGTTTTGCGTTCCAGTTAGAGATGTAAAAAAAGGGGATCAGATAATTGTTGGAGAAGAAGGAATCAAAATTACACCCCCTGAACGTCCAAGAGAAGGAATCAATGTTTTTGAATTCATGGGGAGTTCAAGCTCTAGTGAAAGGCCAACACAACATATTGCAAAACAAGTTGCGGATGATATCTATGACACCAAAAAGAACGGTGGAAAAATTGTCATAGTAGGTGGTCCTGCAATAGTACACACTGGTGCAGATGATTCAGTATCTGAATTAATAAGATTAGGCTATATTGACGGCGTACTAGCGGGAAACGCTCTGGCAGTTCATGATATTGAATATGCAACATTAGGAACGTCTTTGGGAATGAATGTACACAATGCTACTTTGGCATATCACGGGCATAGAAACCATATGGATACAATCAATGCCGTATTCAAAGCAGGTTCTATTGCAAATATGGTGAAAACTAAGAAGCTGAAAAAAGGAATAATGTATGAGTGTGTAAAAAATAAAGTTCCATTTGTACTTGCAGGTTCCATTCGTGATGATGGACCATTGCCCGATGTCATTACAGATGTTGCTCAAGCTCAAAGAGAGTACAAAAAAATTGTAAAAGATGCAAGCATGGTCATCATGATTTCAACAATGCTTCACTCTATTGCAACTGGCAACATGCTTCCAGCGAATGTCAAGGTCATAGTGGTCGATATCAATCAACCTACAGTAACAAAACTCATGGATAGAGGAACATGGCAAGCTTTAGGAATTGTTTCTGATGTTGGGGCATTCCTACCATTAGTTGCACATCAACTTAGAAAAAAGAAAAAATTAAGGTAATAATCTGGGATGCAATAAATGCATTCCGTCAGAATCAAGTTCAATTGGGTGAATTTGTTCACTATGTTTTATCCCTCTCATTTTTGTAATTTGGATAGTTCTCTCCATCGTATCACCTGTCCGTGTATGACGTAGTTGAATAATTCCTGAAGTTACAAACCATTCCAAAGGAATTTCAGAATGATCTGAATTTTCGGATAAAATTAAACTTGTCACGCCAAAATTCTCCAGTGCCTGAACCATTGCTTGCAATCCTTGTCTCATACTAAATTTATCTGAATATTGAATCGATAAAATAGTGACAGAATCAATTACAACTCTTTTTGCTTCAATGCGTTTAATACTACTTAGAATTAATTTTGTCAAATGTTCAAACGGTAATTGCTCTCCTCTATAAAGTGAATCATCTTTTCCAATTAGTTCTTCTTGAATTTTAAAAGGTCTGGCGTCAACCATTAAAATTTTATCATTGGAGATAAGGTTGTCAAAATCCCAACCATATGATTTACAATCATCTTTAATCTCCCGAATATTTTGAGCCATGGTTACATAAACTCCTGGCTCCTCGAAATCTTTAGCGCCAGAATGGAGAAATTGTAGGCCAAATGTTGTTTTTCCGCTTCCGGCAGGACCAGAAACTGTCACAGAGCGCCCTGACTTCATTCCTCCGGAAATTACAGAATCCAATCCCGGAATCCCTGTCTTTACTTTAGAGTATGTTGCATCCATATCAATAAAGAAAATAACGTAAATTTTCTATATAAAGAAGGGTACTAGTTTAAGTCTTACAAAAAACAAGAATGTTGCTTTTACAAATGAATATTTTTAGAATTTGACCACAATGATTCAAATAATAATTTCATTGCATATACCATTGAATTAGAGTTTGTCCACATAGCAAACGGTTCTTCTGGAGACATTGCATTTTTAGTAAAAAACAGCATTTCAGAGTCGTCTTTTACGATAAAACACAGGTGATTTTTTATGTCATTATGGAGTTTTTTGATATTCTTTCTCTCTAAATCATCAAATATGTATGTAGTTTTATCAGAACATCCACTTAACAATCTAAATTTTTGTTTTGATTTGACAAATGATTCAAGAAAATCTCCGTGATATAATTTAAGATAATCTTTTTCAGATCCTAAAATCAAAAATTCATCATTATGACTATCTGTCATTTCAGTAATTTTTGAATGTATTTGATTAGACCCTTGCAACATCTGGAATTTTTCTTCTACATCCGAATCCATTGAATTAAACACAGGGATATTGTCCCATAATTTCGATAATCCTTGTTCCATTCTTTCAAGAGATTTTACTCGTTCTTTTTCTGCATTAACCAATATCCATATTGCTTTGTTTAATGGTAATGCAGTAAATTGTATTGGATGTTGAAAAGTTGCAGAAACAATCCCTTTATTTTGTAATGCAGAAAGTAAATGATACGTTTCTGTTCTTGGTAATTTTAGAGATTTACACACTTCGGGTGCAGTTTTGGAACCATATTTTCCAAGATAGATGAAAACTTTACTTTGATTAGTAGTCAACCCATATTGAAGTAATTCCGTTTGAACTTTTTCTACAGATAATTTGTATTCATACATTTTTGAATCCGGAATTGAATCAAACACTGATTCTTGAGTATCTTTTGCCATCTTTTTTCAGGATCTTCATTAAGAAAACACTAAACTATATTGTAGTAAAGCTAAATTTGTTAGATCGGCTTGATCGTTTTTATCTATTTTAGACTCAAAATAAAACATATTTAGGCGTGAATATGGACTTAATTTAGAAATATACTTAATTTTTGTAAAAAATATGGGTTTCCAGCTGATCTGTTAGCAAAAAATTCATCCATCTAATGTATTCCTGCATGATGCTATTCTACAAAACATCATGAATTTTATAAAATAGTAAATAACTCCAGTTGTCTTTTGTAACTTTTATCTCAAATTTTAGTAATATTGTATTACGACACAAGAAAAATTCTCTATAATTCGATACACTCTCCCAATACGTGATTAAAATTACTCTTGAAATCAAATCATAGTTTGCCGAAAAAAATCATTAAAAAATATGACAAAAAGAAAAGACTTTTTCATTTCATTTCAAATATAGTTAATCATATGCAAATCTAATGGATGGACTTACTCCCTGACTATCATATTGTAGGAATGGGTCTAGCTTTGATAATGTTGGTTGTTGCATCCATTATCGATGTTTTGAAACGAGAAATACATGATTATTATTGGATCGTATTTGGCATTGCAGGGTTTTTACTCATATTTTTCAGCCCTGATTTAATGTCTGATTTATTTACCTTAGGGTTTGCATTAATTATTGCGCCAATAGTAATTTTGATGTGGAGAATAGGTCTCTTTGGCGGTGCTGATGCTTTTGCACTTATAACATTAGCAATAATTGCACCAATGGCAACATTAAGTGAAAACCCAATCACTCCATTTACAACATTATCCAATGCAGTCCTATTGTTTGTTATTCCGTTTATCGTTAATGTTTTGAGAAATACCATAGCACAATTAAAGGGAGAAAATATTTTTGAAGGGTTTGATGAAACAACTGGGAAAAAAATTGTTGCCATATTAATTGGGTATAGGGCAAAAAATCCAAAATTTGGATTTTCAATAGAAAAAACCAAAAAAGGCAGAAAAAGATTAGATTTGAAATTACATCATGCAGAAAACCACGAGTTTTGTACTAAACCTGACACATGGGTTACTCCAGGAGTCCCTTATCTTCCATTAATCACGGGAGGGTTTCTAATTCAATTGTTTTTTGGGGACATGCTTCTAGGCACATTTCTGGGAATGTGATATTTAGGCATAAAACATGATGTAATACAATATGACATACTTCCATTAATGTCTAAAAAATCTTCATGCATTCTTAATGGGTAGGATTAATGCCGATAAAACACATTCTTCTTTAGGAATTGAAAATACCATCAACAAACTAAATCTAATGATCATAGATTATTATTTTACAGTTGAAGAAACAAAAATTTTTTTGTTTTTAAATAAAAATGGCGTTGAAACAGCTTCAAATATATCAAAAATCCTGAATATTCCAAGAACAGAAACATACAGATTATTATCTGCATTGCAACGAAAAGGAGTTGTTTTCTCCACTTTTAGTAAACCGACCAAATTTAACGCTGTTAGAACAGAAGAGGTATTGGAAATTCTATCTAATAAAATAAGAAATAAAATTGCCCAGATAGAATCCGAAACAAGAAGAAACCATTTAACAATTAATAGTAGATGGGAATAAAATTCAAAACAAATCTCAATCAATAAAAATCCAATAAAAAAATTATCCAATCCATAATTGGTTTAAATCCAAAAAATATCTTTCAAATTAGATTGGTCAAAGAGAAAGTCACTTTAGAGGAATATGATCAGATAATATCAAAATTAGATTAGTTGGGAGTCATCATAGAATTTTTTTGAGATTGTAAATCTCTCACAAATGTTGTTTGAATATTGTCAAAAAATGTTTTAATCATTTCAATTCCTGCAACAACTTTTGGAGCATTGTGTTCTACAAAGGCTGTTTTTTCAGAATTAGATTTTGGTTTATTATCGAGATAATTTTGATACACTTTGGAGCCATCATAATCAACATAAGCAATTCTTGCGCTAAAATCAGTTCTTTCCAAAACTAGACTATCTCCGCCCACAATTGCTGTATGATAGGGATGTACTATTAATGATTCAGATAATTTCTGAGATGTGAGAATTTTTGATTTTTCTAAATCAGCTGCATAATAATTAAAATCCGCTAAAAGATAGAATGTCGCATCGGGTTTTGTAGCTGTTACCCCCTTGATAGAAGATAATCCATCGTATGTGTATTCTCCCATTATTTGATGAATGCTTCTAGTAACTTCAAAATATTCTTCCATTTCTTTACTTATTTCAAATCCTGCAACTGCCGCATGTTGAATAGGGGTTGAAACTGCAGTGTATTCAGTAGCGAGAATTTTTTTGAATTGGGTACTCAGATCTGCAGTATCTTGAGGAAAAATCACATAACCTAAACGATATCCGCCTGCAGCATGAGATTTTGATAACCCGTTTGTTACAAATGTACCTTCAGGGTAAATTTTTCCCATGCTTACAAATTTTGAAAAATCATATGTTGTTTGTGCATAAATTTCGTCAGAGATTACTGTGATATTTTGCTCTCTGCACACATCAGAAATTTCTTCTAATTCCAATTTATTATAAAGTAATCCAGTAGGGTTATTCGGGTTATTTAGAATCAGAATCTTTTGTCGATCATGTAATCTCAAAGCTAATTTTTTTAGAGAAGTAGGAGATATTTTTTTATTTGATCTAGTTGGCAACATGTGATAATTTTTCTTCAAATATCTAATTTGTGGAAGATATCCTAACCATGCAGGAGTTGGCAAAATTACAGTCCCATGTAAAACTTCCAATAAATTAAAGATCAATTCTTTTGTTCCAGGACCAACATGAATTCGTTCAGTTGAGACATCCATTCCAAAATAGTGTTTGTTATACTTTGATATGGCATCACGTAATTCTGGAATTCCTGATATCGGTGCATATGCACCCTTACATGCGTTTTTTACTAATGCATCTTGGATTAATTTAGGTACTGGGAACGGAGATTGCCCAAAAGCAAAACCATAGAATCCAAAACTACATTCAGGATGAGGGCAATCAGAATGAAATTCCTGCAAAAACGTGTTTAATTTAAGATTTTCAGGCATCTCGATATCTTTAACCTGCTGATCAACTACAAATTTCAATAATCAATTTTCTCACATGCAAATTTAGATGTAAAACGTTAATCAGAAAATATCAATGTGTTAATTTTATCAACCTAATTTACGAATTTCATCTAAAACATGAGGATTTTCAAGTGATGATAAATCTCCCAGTTTCTTTCCAAGTAATTTTGATTTCAACAATCTCCGCATAATTTTACCTGTTCTGGTTTTTGGCAATTCAGTCAACCTGAAAATATATTTCGGTTTTGCAACTTTCCCTATTTTTTCAGAGATATAATTAGAAATTTCAGATTCTAAATCTATGTTGAGCGTTTTATCTGTAACAACAAATATGACGATAGCTTCTCCAGTAAGTTCATCGGGAATTGCTATTGAAGCAGCATCCGAAATGTCATCATGTGAGATTACTATGTGTTCAATTTCTACTGTGCTCATACGATGCCCAGATACATTAATCACATCATCAGTTCTTCCACGCATATACCATAAATTATCCTCATCTACATAGACATAATCTCCATGAAACCAGATATTTTCAAATCTAGACCAGTATGTTTCAATATATTTAACATCGTCATTTAGCAAACCTCGAGTCATTGCGGGCCAAGGTGATTTGATAACCAAATATCCGTTTTCACCCTTTACAGAATTACCGTCATCATCAAAAGCATCAATATCCATTCCGGGAATTGGAATTCCCACACTAGACGGTTTTAATTTCATTCCTGGAAATACTGACAACATTGCACCCCCAATTTCAGTTCCTCCAGATAAATTCATGATGGGAATTTTTTTATTACCAACTTTTTCAAACAGCCACCACCATGAATCTTCATCAAGAGGTTCACCCGTAGTAGGAATATTTTTGATTTTATCTAACGAATGTGATTTCAACGGTTCTACATCATTTTTTTTAAACAATCTAACGGCAGTTGGAGATATTCCAAAGATAGTTGCATTGTAATCCGACATCATTTTCCAAATTCTATCAGATGTTGGAAAATCAAGTGCGCCGTCATAAATTACAGCACTTGCTCCCATGATCAAAAGCCCATAAACATTCCATACAAGACCTGTGATCCAACCTATATCTGCAGGCCAAAATAGAATATCATTTTCATGCGTATCAATCAAATAAGCAGATTGATGACCTGCAAATACTGAGAAACCCCCATGACTGTGAATTACACCTTTAGGATTGCCTGTAGTGCCTGAAGTATATAATATAAACAAAGGATCCTCGGAATCCATTACCTCAGTATCACACAAGTCCGTCTCGTCAGACACAATTTTTTTGAATGAAATAGTATTTTCAGATTCAATATATTTGTCAATTCCTTTGTATGATACAACTATGATTTTTTCAATACTGGTATTTTTTACTGCATTTTCCATTATTTGTTTTTGAGAAATAGGTTTTCCTTTTCGGTGAAATCCGTCTGAAACGAATAGAATTTTTGCTCTGCAATCTTGTAAACGTACATGCAATGATTGTGAGCTGTATCCTGAAAAAATAGTTGTTTGAACTGCACCAATCTTAGAGGCAGCAAGAATTGCCAGTATTGCCTCTTCGATCATTGGAAGATAAATTGCAATAACATCTCCTTTTTTTATGCCAAATGATTTTAGAGCATTAGCAAGTTTAGATACTTTAGAATTCAATTCTGAATAAGTAATTTTGGATGTTCGCCCGTCTTCTGATTCAAAATAATATGCTATCTTTTCTGGATTTGATTTTGCAAATTTTTCTACAGATGATGTGTAAATGTTTGTTTTTCCATCCACAAACCATTTTGACCATGCAATACCCTTTGACATATCAAGAGTTTTTGTGTATGGTTTATCCCAAACAATTCCTATGTCTTTATCAACAGATTCCCAATACCACTCTAAATTATTTTTGGCCTTGTGAGATAAATCCTCTAAGGAATCTATGTTATGTTTTTTCATGAATTGAAAAATATTCGATTCATGAATTTGTTTTTCAGTTGGGATAAATTCAAAATTGGACAATATTCAATTTTATGAAAACTAAAAGGATGTAAAAAGATTTTTTGATTTATGATATGTCCAACCCAAGTCGTCTAGCGCATGCCAGGGCCGATTTTCCATCATCTTCGTTGATTCCTGCTTTTAGAAATTTTTCAGTCCATCCAGTTTTTAGATTCATAGTATTTTCCCGATAATATTCTCTCAAAATTACGCCTATTTGTTCATCTAACCTCTTTCTAGTGGCATCATTCATGCCAATTTGAAGGATGGATGCGTCAGAATTTGCAAGAATTTTGATAAATTCAATATCTGTCAAGGATAATTCGGTCATGAACTGTCTATTTGTTTTTTCAACAAATCCAATGTCAAAATTGGATCTGCTTTCCCTTTTGTTTTTTGCATTACTTTTCCCACTAGAAAATTAATTGCTTGAGGATTTATTTTTGTTTGTTCTATTGCTTGAGGCTCTTCAGAAATTACCTGTTGAATAATGGCAATCAATTCTGAAGCATCAGAAACATTTCCAAGATCTAATTCTGAAATAATTACAGATAAATCTTTTCCACTTTTCACAATTTCTTGTAATGCATTTTTAGAAGAATTTCTTGAAATTTTACCTGATTGTATTGAATCTGCTAGTTCTCGTAAATGTGTTGAAGTGAGTTTTGATGCTTCACGTTTCTCTCTTGTATCGACTAATCCCATCAAATCAGTAGTGATAATATTTGCAATTTCTTTAGCGTTTTTTTCTGTATGTGCTTTTTCAAATAGATCTGAGTAAAATTTATCCGATGATAAAACATCTGCCACCTGAGCAGGTATGTTGTATTTTGAAACATATCTTTCTTTTTTAGAGATTATGCTTTCAGGCATTTCTGATTTCAATTCTTCCAAGATCGCAGTATCGATTTTAATCCACGGAATGTCTCCTTCTAGAAAATAGCGATAATCATGTTCTTCTTCTTTAGAACGCGCAGATACAGTAATTTTTCTCTTATCGTCCCAGTGGCGTGTTTCTTGAATGATGGGGATATCGCGGGAATTCAAACTTTCTTGTCGGGTGATTTCAAAATGAACGGCTTTTTCTAAATCATGAAATGAACCGATATTTTTTATTTCCACTTTTTTGCCACCTTTAATTGAAACATTTGCATCTGCTCTCATTGCTCCTTCTAAACTAGGATCTGAAACTTCAAGATTTTCAAGCAAATCAGACAATATGTTTAGAAAGTCTCTTACTTCTTTTGGAGTTTCAAAATCAGGTTCGGTTACAATTTCCACTAATGGCGTACCAGCACGATTGTAATCAACAAGTGTGATCATATTTTTTGATGAACTTCCCTCATAAACGAGCCTACCCGGATCTTCTTCTAACTGTATTCGAGTAATTCGGATTTTTTTATTTCCTACCGTGACGGAACCATGCCCTCCAACGCTTGTATCTCCATAAATGTTGAGTTGAGTTATTTGGAAGTTTTTAGGCAAATCAGGATAAAAATAATTTTTCCTAAAAAAAGCAATTTTTTCAGGAGTGGTACAGTTTAATGCCATTGCAATAGTTGTTGCTTTTTTTATGGCTTCTTTATTTAATCTAGGCAGACTTCCTGGCAATCCAATACAAATAGGGCAAATGTTTTCATTTATTTCAAATTCACGATAGTTTGCTTTACATGAACAAAACAATTTGCTTTGCAAATTTGTTAATTGGCAATGTATTTCTAATCCAATCATAGTGGTACCACCGGCAAAGTAACAGTTTGTTCTAAGGCATAAGCAGCTTGAAGCAATAGTTTGTCATGATTTGAATTTGCAATTAATTGTATTCCAATTGGCAATCCATTTGAATGGGAAAACGGAACTGAAATTGCAGGTTTACCTGTAAGATTTGCAGTAATTGTATTTATGTCAACTAAGAATAATGAGATAGGATTATCGATTTTTTCACCAAATTTGAATGGAAGTATTGGTACGGTTGGGGCAATTAACAGATCAAATTTTTCAAACGCATCATTGATTTCTTTTGTGAGTTTAGTTTTAACTTTTAATGCCTTTAGAAAATATTTTCCAGCGTGTCCAGATGATGGCACAAATCCGCCAAGAATCATTCTTCTTGTTACTTCAGGACCAAAGTTTTTTCTTGCTTTTGAAATGTAAGAATTGAATTCGTATCCTTCAACTGGAAAGTCATAACCATATCTCAAGTTATCATATCTTGCAAGATTGCTTCCGGCTTCAGTTGCAGTAATGGTGTAATATGCAGCTACGGAGTATTTTACCATGTCAAGGGATACATTCTCACAAATTGCTCCTAATCCTTCAAGTTTAGATATTGCCTCTTTTGTGGCACGAAGTACAGATGGATCTATTCCTTCCCCCATCATTTCTTGAATGATGCCAATTTTCTTGCCTTCGATACCAGAGTCTATGCCTGACAGATAATCCTCCTGGTGATTATCGATAGTAGTATTGTCATTAGGATCTATTCCAGAAATCAAATTTAGCATAAATGCGGTGTCTTTGACCGTTCTTGTAAGAGGACCTATTTGCTCAATACTGTTAGCATATGAAATTAGACCGAATCTGCTAATCAAACCATATGTTGGTTTGTAACCAACAGTTGAACAAAAACTTGCAGGATTTCTTACAGAACCTCCGGTATCAGAACCAAGTGAAGCTACACATTCAAATGCACTTACTGAAACTGCACTACCTCCAGAAGAACCACCTGGAACATATTCTGTATTCCAAGGATTTTTGCTAGGACCATATGCGCTAAATTCTGTTGTAAGCCCCATTGCAAATTCATCCATGTTGACTTTTCCAACAAATATTGCATCTTGTTCTTTTAATTTTGTAATTGCTGTAGCATCGTATGGTGCGATAAAATCTTTAAGCATCTTTGACGCACATGTGGTTTTGCTTCCCTTAATACACAAATTATCTTTAATTGAAATAGGCATTCCAAAACAATCGCCTACCTTTTTACCCGATTTTATTTTCTTGTCAATTTCTCTTGCCTGATCAATAGCATCATTATTTACAGATAAGAATGCATGGAGTTTATCATCAACATTTTGTATGTGTTCTATAGTTTTTGCAACATAATCTTCTGCAGAAATATTTCCATTTTTTACTTCTTGAACATATTCAAGAGCAGATATTTTTAGGTTCATGAAGACATCTTGGGTGCGCGAACATACGTTCCCTTGTAGTGTTTTAATTGTTCAATTAATTTTTCATTAAATGGAATGTATTCATCATCTCTTAGATTTGAAAGGGATATTTCATGCACAGATATTTCTTCAGATTCAACACCTGCAGAATCTAAAATATCAAAATAGCTGATCATCATACGTACTTTTTCAACATGTTCTTTATGATCATCTATATCGATTTTCATTAATTTTGAAACATGTTCTATTTCTTCTTCAATACCCATTCAATACACCTACGGTGTTAATCTGTCAACGTCTCTGGGATAAAACGTTACATCCCGAATGTTTTCTGTGCCTGTAAGTGCCATAATCAGCCGTTCAAGACCTATTCCACAACCTGCGTGAGGAGGAACTCCATAGTCAAATGCCCCCAAATGATATTCAAACGCATCTGTATTCATTCCTTTGTTCTTCATTCTCTCAGCTAACTCTTCTCTTTTTTCAATTCTTGTACTGCCTGAGGATAATTCTAAATCACCAAACATTAAATCAAAAGATTCAGAAACTTTAGGGTTGGATTTACTATCCTTTACGTAAAACGGTTTTGGTGCCAACGGCCAATCTTTTATAAAATAGAATCCATCCAGGCCAATCTTTTTTAGATTAGAAGGATAGAGGTCATCTCCCCATTCAGTTTTTGCTCCAGCTTTTTGCATTCTGTCAACTAATTCATCATAAGAATATCGCGGTATGGTTTCAGGCATAGAAGGTATTGTAAATTCAACACCTGCATTTTCATCTACATATTTATTCACAGACATTATTGAAATTTTTATAATTTCTTCTATTCTATTCATCACGTCATTGTAATCCACAAATGCTTCTTCCAAATCAATAGATATTGCTTCGGCAAGATGACGATTGGTTCTAGAAGGTTCTGCTCTAAAGATTGGTGCAATTTCAAATACTTTTTCAAAGCTCATCGTTAATTGTTCTTTGTATAATTGCGGACTTTGAGCTAGAAATGCTTCTTTGTTGTAATAAAATATGGGAAATAATGCTGCACCGCCTTCAGTAGCTGTTGCAATCATTTTAGGAGTATTGATTTCAATGAATTTTTGTTCATTAAAATAATCTCGAATTGATTTTAAAACTAAGCTTCTAGTTTTGAAAATATGTTGTAAAGAAATTCGTCTAAGATCAATGGGTCGTACCTCCAATCTAGTATCAATATTTTTCACTGTTTTTGCAGTGGGTTCAAAAGGAGGAATCTTTTCAACATTGGAAAAAACTCTTAATTCGGTTGGAATTATTTCAAACCCGCTAGGAGCTTTTTCTGAAGATTTGACGTTTCCGGTAACGGCAATGGATGAATGAGATTTTAATGATGAAATAGTTGCACGTATTTCATCAGAACAGTCTCCTTTTTTGGCCACAACTGAAATATCGCCATTTTTGTCACGAATTGTTGCAAAACTAATATTTCCATGACCTCGAATTGTCACGACCCATCCCATTATTGTTACTTGAGAACCATCCATAGAGGGGAGGATTTCATCAGAATAATGAGATCTACGTAATGTTCCTAATTCAGTTTCAATCATAATTTACTTTATTGCATATTTGATGGTGTAATTAATTTTTACACGAAAAAATCCATATTTTTCATAATGCTTATAGCCGGCAGGAATTCCACATCAAAATAAGATGAATATTCTAATGGGACTAGTAATGGCAATGTTTATCATAACTGCAGTATATGTAGGATATCATGCAATGCAGCAACCAGTAGAAGAAATAAAAGACCACAATGTGGAATTTGAACTTTTGAATGTTAATTCTGGAATTGAGCAAATAGATCAAAATACCATCATTATCAAAACACATATCTAATTTTTGTTGAATTAGATTTACATTAAATTACCATAGTTTTTCTATTAATTTGTGGTTCTTACTGATAAAGAAAAAATGATTGCCATCATTTCAAATGGAATTGCAGTTTTTTCGCTTTTACAGGAAAGAGATAGTCTTCCAAAAAACACCACAATGTATGATTTTATTCTAAAAATAGTGCCTGAAAATATAAAATCCGAATTAAGTGTGGAACTGATAGACGAGGTATTCCAATTCGTCACATCCACACATAGTTCATAAGGTACAAAATTTAATTGAAAATATCATAATGGTAGCCATAGCAACATTAGGATCTCATTGTGCTTTGCAAGTGCTCAAAGGTGCTAAAGATGAAGGAATCAAAAGTATTTTGATATGTGAAAAGAAGCGTGAAAAACTATATCGAAGATTTCCATTTATTGACGAATTAATTATCGTAGATTCTTTTAAAGAAGTTTTAGATCAAAAATGTCAATTGATTCTTGAAGAAAACAAGGCAATACTGGTTCCTCATGGCACATTAATTGCTCAAATGAATTCGGAAGAAATTGAATCAATCAAAACGCCTGTTTTTGGAAACAAGTGGATTCTAAGATGGGAATCAGACCGAGAGATGAAAGAAAAACTCATGGTGGAAGCCAAACTCCCAGTTCCAAAACCAGTCTCAAATCCTAAAGATATTAACAAATTAGTAATTGTCAAAAGACAGGGTGCTGCAGGTGGCAAAGGATACTTTATGGCAGCAAATGAAGAAGATTACAACATAAAAAAAAATCAATTGATTGCAGATGGAATAATTTCAAAAGAAGAAACACTCTACATTCAAGAATACGCTGCAGGTGTTTTAGCATATTTACAATTCTTTTATTCACCATTAAATGAAGAGCTGGAGTTTTTCGGGGTTGATCAAAGACATGAATCAGATATTGAGGGAATATCTAGAATCCCATCTGAACAACAATTAAAATCAAAGAAAGTTCCATCATTCAACGTAATTGGTAATAGTCCTCTGGTTTTGAGAGAGTCTCTGTTAGAAGAAGTCTACAATATGGGGGAGAGTTTTGTCGATGCATCTAAAAAAATGGTATCACCGGGAATGAATGGTCCTTTTTGTATAGAAGGAGTGTATGACGAAAATGCAAAATTTACATCATTTGAATTTTCAGCAAGGATTGTAGCAGGAACTAATATCTATATGGATGGCTCACCGTACTATTCTCTTTTGTTTAATGAATCAATGAGTATGGGTAGAAGAATAGCAAGAGAGATAAAAATAGCTACAGAGACAAATCAATTAGATAAAATCACAACATAAAAAATCAATTAAATTATTTTACAGTAATTTCCATCCCATGTTGCGATTTTATTATATATTTGTCTCGAATCTTTACACTAACCCAATCAATGATCAATACTGTAACTAATACTACAATCATGAAAATTGCTGCTTTGCCATACTCGAAGAATTTGATATAATTTATAATGTAAAATCCTATACCTCCCGCACCAACTAATCCCAAAATGCTTGTTTGGCGTACATTGTAATCAAACATGTAGAGAATTTGACTTAATAGATGAGAGGCAGATTCAGGAATCACTACATACCGAATAAGCTGTAATTTTGAAACGCCAATGGAACTAACTGCATCCATCGGATCAGAATCTATTGTTTCAATTACCTCGTATTGTAATTTGGCAATAAATCCTACTGTGTACATTATGATGGCCAATACCCCTGCAAAAGGACCCAATCCCACCATGATTACAAACAAAAGTGCCCATAGAATAGAAGGGAATGTTCTAGTTGCTGCTAGTAATGCACGTGTGGGAGCATAAACAAATTTACTGTTCAGATTTCGTGCAGCAAGCAAACTAAGAGGTAATGCAATTGCAACTCCTACAACGGTTCCTATAAATGCCATCTGAATTGTTTCAAACATTGCCAAAAAAGCAGTAGGGATGTATTTTGATTCTACTTGAAGCATTTCATCTATAATTATTACAAGATTTGGCAGTCCATCAACAAACTCCATGGGGTTTGCGTCTACATTGTATGATGCGACGACAAGCAATGCAACAATAATTCCTATGATGATGTTATTTTTCGGTGTCATTTGCATACATCTCCATAATTTCCTCAGTATTCATATCCCCTGTTTGAAAATCAACTATTGTGTCCCCTTCAACACCAATTTCCAGAATTTTCTGACCTTTTTTAATTACTGCTACTCTATTTGCGTATTTTAATGCAAGTTGAATATCATGATGCACCATGATTGCAGTCAAATTCATTCTTTTTTGAGCTTCAGCAATTAAATCCATAATTTCACGTGAAGTAACATGATCTAATTCTGAAACGATTTCATCTGCAAGTAAAATTGTGGGTTTTTGCATAAGTGCACGAGCAATGGCAACTCTTCTTTTTTCTCCGCCACTGAGCATGTATGCTTTACGGGTTTCTTTTCCGCTCAATCCAACTTGATCAATTATTTTCATTGCTTCTTGAATCTCACCATCAGGGAATTTTTTGAGCAATGATTGAATTTTACTTAATCTAGGTAACGCCCCAATCATAATGTTTTCAAAGACGCTGATATTTTTTACCAATCCTAAACTTTGAGGAATATATCCAATTTCATGCATCATTTTTTTGAATTTTTTATTATTCATGTTTGGAGTTGTATAATCAATTTTGATAGTGCCTTTACTTGGAATCATCATGCCATTCATTAATTTGAGCAACGTGGATTTGCCTGAACCTGATTGGCCTACAATAGCATAATTTGTTCCTCTATCAATTGAAAGATTGATTCCTTCAAGCGCAAAATTTTTAGAATCATATGATGTTGACACATTATTCATCTGAATGATTTTATTTGTGGAAATTGAGGAAAAAGAAGGGTTTTTGGTCATCTGAATTTGTTTCATTTCAGGATGCCTGATTTTTATTTGCTCTTGTTATAACTGTCTAGAATTACTTGATCTAGTCCTGTCAGAGCATCAATGAAAGTTCCAAATTCGCCGATATGCATAGTTGTGGTTGTTGGAACTAATGCTTCAGCGCCATAGAGATCCTTCAAAATGTAGTTTCTCTCATCATAATTGAGCTCAATTAGTGCATCAACAAGTGCATTTTTGGTAGAGTCTGACATGTCAGCACTTACCATAAACACATGTGATGGTACAGGTCCAATTGTAGTAACTGGACGTAATTTGACTTGATCTTCTAATTCAAGATATTGTTGTGGAGCAATATCTGAACCAAATGCAACATCTACATTGTCATTGAGCAGCAATTCTAATGCAGCCTTGTATCCGCCAGCAAAAGTATAGCTTTCAAAGTTTTTTGCTAGCGCGGATTCTAATGCGACAATATCGCCACCATCCTCAATTACAACATGTCCATCAGTGACAAGTGTACCCATAGGTCTAACAAATCCTGATGAACCAGTAATACTAGTAAATGCCACTCTTTTGCCAACAGTGTCTTCTATTGAATGAATAGAATCATTATCAGCTAATGCCCAAACTGTTGCCTGATAGTTTACTTTGCCTGCAACAAGTTCTGCCAAAACAGCTTCCGCACCTGTTCTTTGATGAGTGATCCAGGCAGGTCCAGTATCCATAAAGGCTCCATCAATGTGACCAAATCTCATACCCTCGATTATGGTCTCATAATTTGTTGGTACCACTATTTCAACATCAATGCCAAGTTTGGATTCTAAGAATTTTTCTAGAGATTGTGCCTTTGGAGTCAATTCATCAGCTTTTTCAACTGGAATAAAACCAATTGTCAAGGTATCAACATCAACCGTATTTGATTCAGATGAAACGTTGATGATGTCATTTTCAATCAGGAATCTAATTCCATTAAGAAATGTCTCATCATCTACAGTACCATCGGCCCACCATCCAGCATTTGATTTGATCCATTCAGGAACCAAACTTTCAGCTTGGACATTTTGGGCCAAGGACATAGTTGTAACACCAATTACTGCAATTACAGCAATCAATGTCAACATCTTTTGTTTTTTCATGATTTACAAAAATATTAGGATGAACTAAGTTATTTAATGTAGGGTCTCATTCCCGATTACTATTCCAACTCTATAGAATGAGAACACAAATCATGTATTGGATTTAGGATTTTCGGTGTTTGGATATAAATTCAAACTAGGCTCCAAATTATCTAAGGTGATTTCAACTTTTCCGATTCTACTACGATAAAGTTTTATTTTTTTGCCCTCTGGGGAAATAACATATTTATCAACTTCGGCAAGTGCAAGATCCTCAAGTACAGATAGTGTTTTGTATACCGTAGAAAGAGAAATTTTCAACTCTTCAGCTATCTGTGTTGCATCTTTTGATTTGTTTTTAACTGAAAACAAAACAGCTCTAGTACAAACATTGGTAAGCGATTCAATAATTTTTTGGGTTATGTCAAATTCAGATAGTTGAATAATATTAGATTTTGACATAAACATCACTTAATTGGCTACCAATGTCAATGTGGGTTCAGGTTTTCTAATGGAGATATCTGCCTTACTGATTCTACTTCGGTAAACCTTGTATTTTCTACCTTTATCAGATAGTAACCATTTTTCAACTTCAATCAATGTCAATTCTTCAAGGTCTCCTAATTTTTTGTAAACAGAGCTTAATGGGATTTTTAATTTATCTGAAAGTTCTGCAGCAGTATTACCTTTTTTAATAATTGAAAATAGGATTGCTCTAGATTCAGAATCTGCTAATGCTTCTATAACTTTTTGAGTGATATCGTATTTTTTTAACTGAGGTAAAGTGATTTTTCTGGACATGTAAATATCAAAAAAATACTTCATATATTTAAAGGAGATGTTTTGATTCTCATTCTAAAGAATTAGAATAGTCAATTATAATTAAATGGGATTATTTTTTAGATATAAATCGATTCCAAAATAATCCAAATACCAAATTTAGTATTAATGAAATTCAGGAACATCTTCCTTTTCTCCAGATGCACAAAGATTTTGATTTTCAATTACAATTACCTGATCAAGATACGATTCTACAATTACAAAGCTAAGTATCATGAAATCATCAAACACACCAGAAATAACACTAGATAATAAAAAGAGATGTCCTCATGAAAGACTCTTAATGACAGGGAAAACCTGCAGCATGTCTCATATCATGAGTGAGTTCATGGAGATAAAGATCTACAAATGCTTGATCACCATAAACTAAACTAAATACATGTCCTTGATCAAATCCTACAACAAATAGTCCTGCTGTAAAGATTATGGCCAGTGTAACTATTGCTAGTTTGGATACACCGGTTTTGGACACACTAATTTGTCTCGTTTCAGACATAAATCAAAACAATATCTGAATCTATTTAAGCACTTGGATAAGTTGTCCAATTATAAAAGATTCTCGTTGAAAGATCTAAAAAATCTAAAAAACATATTTTGGAAAATCTAGTGCCAGTAGAGTAGATGTGATCGTTAGTTCATCATCAAACGATCTATTGTTACAGAAATTTCTGCTAAAATTCAATATTGTAGACTTGGCGACAAATTAACGAAGATATTTAGTTATAATGATTTTTCTTAAAACATGACAAAAATTTACCTATTAACAATCCCCGTAATAATTGGAATTGTAACTGGAATGTCAATGGTGTATTTTCCTGAAAATCAGGATTCAAAATTACTTACGGTCCAAAAACTGATTCACAACGGTTCACCAATAATGGGAGATCCAAATGCTCCAATAACAATTTTAGAATGGGGGGACTATCAATGTACTTTTTGCTACAAATTTCATCAAAATACACTAGATATCATTTATGAAGAATATATCAAAACAGGTAAAGTAAAACTAGTCTTCAAGGATTTTCCACTTAATGGTTCTGATTCATTTTTAGCAGCAGAGGCAGCATATTGTGCAGATGATCAAGAAAAATATTGGGAATATCATGATGAATTATACAATAATTGGGGTGGGGAAAGAACAGGATGGATTACGAGGGAATCTTTGGATAAATTTGCACAAACAGTAAATTTGGATTTAGATGAATTTAACAAATGTCTAAATGAAAAGAAATATCAAAATAAAGTAATTACACTTCATGAATTTGGAAAAGAGGTAGGAATTGATGCTACACCTTCATTTTTGGTTTTTAATGATAACAAAATAATCAAAATTAGAGGAAATCAACCACTAGAAGTATTTCTAAAAACATTTGCAGAATTATAATTTGAAAAAGAAGAACAAATACAATCAAAATTAATATTCGCATGATCTGGAGTAATCATAAATGAAGAAAATAGATGTAGAAAAGCAAGATTCAGTTAAACTCTATAAAATTCGAAAAATATTAGAAGAATTATCAAAAAAATCAGGTCGTGGAACTGAGTTAATTACAGTATACATACCCAAAGGAAAACAACTTCATGAAATTATTAGCTCTCTTCAACAAGAGCAAGGAACAGCAGATAACATCAAATCAGATCTTACTAGGTCACATGTGGTCGATTCACTAGGTAAAGTTGTGCAGAGACTAAAAATGTATAAAAAAACTCCAGAAAAAGGATTGGTGGTTTTTTGTGGTGCACTGCCTCCAGAAGGAGGAGGTCCTCTTGGAAGTGAAATTGTAACTGTTTGGGAAATTGAGCCACCAAAAGATTTGAACCAATATTTGTACAGATGTGATGATCACTTTCACGTAGACATTCTAAAGGACATGTTAAAAGATGACAATCTAATTGGGTTCTTGGCAATTGATGCAAAAGATGCAGGGTGGGGATTGTTACATGGCGATAAAATTGAAGTTTTAGCTCA
Organism: Nitrosopumilus zosterae; assembly: GCF_025998175.1. Lineage (NCBI taxonomy): Archaea > Thermoproteati > Nitrososphaerota > Nitrososphaeria > Nitrosopumilales > Nitrosopumilaceae > Nitrosopumilus > Nitrosopumilus zosterae. Next base: position 881,990 of record NZ_AP026695.1, on the reverse strand, counting down.
AACGGGTTCCGGTGTAGCAGGAAAACACAGACAAGGAGGTCAATCTGCAAAAAGATTTCAAAAACTCAGAGAGATGGAATTGACATATTATTTTAATCGAGTTGCAGAAACAACAAAAGAATATTTTATTGATATTTATCCGATTAAAGGTTTGGTGATTTCAGGACCAGGCCCTACAAAAGAAGATTTCATTAATGGAAATTATCTAGAATACAGATTACAAAATATGATCATCAATACAATTGACGCTTCGTACTCTGGTGCAGAAGGAATTAGAGAAGCTTTTGGAAAATCTTCAGATATTTTAGGAGACTTTAGAATGGTTGAAGAGAAAAAACTAATAGAAGATTTATTCCGAGAAATAAACACCAACTCTGGAAAAGGATCTTACGGATTGAAAGAAGTGATAGAGTTTCTAAAGAACAACGTTGTCAAAGTCGTCCTGATTACAGATAATACAAATTTGCACAGGGTTGAAGGGATTTGCAAAAGATGCAAACATTTTCAAGAAGAAATTGTAGAGAGACCACAAGTCATTCCTAAAAAAACAGAATTTGCAAATAGTCCATGTCCAGGCTGTAATGCTATGGAAGTAGAAGTAAATGAACAAGACATTGTAGATTATCTGGAATTATTAGCAGCAAAAACAGGTTCTCAATTAGAGGTAATTTCAGGAAGTTCAGAACATGGAAACATGCTTGCGAGTCTGGGAAAGATTGGTGCCATTTTAAGATATAATCCAGGTCACGGTTAAGTGATAAAACTACGAATATTTTTTGAAAGTTCAACAAGTTCAGCGTCACTAGAAATTTGACGTTTTGTCCAAACTGTTCCTTTGCTATTATACCTAGGAATGATGTGTATGTGAACATGTGGGATGATTTGTTTTGCAGCTCTTCCATTATTTTGACCCAAACTAAATGCATCCGCACCAGTTGCATCTAATATCGCCCTTGCAATTTTTGGCACCAACGAAAATATTTTTCCAACATCTTCTGAATCCATGTCAGTAATTCTTTCATGATGAGTTCTAGGAATTATCAAACTGTGTCCGACATCAATTGGATATTTGTCTAGAAATGCAATGTGAGAATCATCTTCATAAAGCAGATGCCCAGCTCTTTTCCCATCTAAGATTTCACAAAAAATGCAATTCATATGGATCAGCATTTTGTGATTTTATTTATTGTTTTTATCGAATGATTAATTAGGCCACTTTTCAAACTGTGTACATCCTATGGGTAGAAAAGAAAGAAGAGAGCGTGAACTAAAACGTGATAATTACGCTACCAGACATTCAGCAGAAAAAAGAAAGCAGACTCTAATTGCAATAGGAGTTCTAGCAGTAATTGCAGTTATTGTAGGATATGCGGTGTGGATATTCATCAACATGTCGGATAATGTACCTGGAGGGCCAGAAAATGCCGGTGCATTGGGCAGTGAACACTCACATGCAGGATTATTGGTATCTATTTTTGGTGATGAATTTGATTTTTCAGCTCCGGCTTATCAGATTAAATCAAGTTGGATTCATTTTGAAGGAAGAGATGGCTCTACAGTACACAAACATGCAACAGGAGTCACACTAGGATATCTCTTTGACACACTTTCTTTAGGTCTAGATGATCAATGCTTTGTATTCCAGGACGGAAGAAGTTTCTGTACTAATGAGGATTACAAACTGGTGTTTTACATAAATGGTGAACAAGTTCCAGATATCAGAGATTATGAAATTCAAGAAGATGATAAAATTCTAATTGCATATGGTGCAGAGACTCCAGAAGAAATTGATGCGCTGTTGTTAAAATTGGAAAGCAGAGAATTAATCAAATAGATTTGTCTGATTCATCTTTTGTTGTAAATTGAGCCATCTTATCAAAGAACATGTAATACCCGCATTTGGTACAACGCAATACCGTTAACTCCGTTGTAAGAAATTCCTTGTCCTCAAATCGCCCACTGAGTTTTATATTTTCTCCAGCAATTGTTGCTTTATTGCTTTTACAAACAGGACATTCTAATGCTTTCTGCTCCACAATTTTCTCCAAAATGTTTACAATTTAAACTCAGTGAGAGTTTTTCAATATCAATAAAGTCTAAATTATAGCAAACTGAGATTTAGGCATCATGGAAATTTCAAGTAAAAATGTAGTAGAAGGAACATCCAGAGCTCCACAAAGAGCAATGTACAAAGCTATGGGATTAAATGATGATGATTTATCTAAACAATTTATCGGTGTTTGTCATACTGGAAATGAAGCAACACCGTGTAACATTCACCTTCCCAAATTAGCTCTCCAAGCAAAACAAGGAGTGTCAGATGCAGGTGCAACACCTAGAGAATTTTCAACAATTGCAGTAAGTGATGGTATTGCAATGGGTCACGAAGGGATGAAATCATCTTTAGTTTCTCGTGAAGTAATTGCAGATTCAATTGAATTAATGGTTAGAGCACACCAATATGATGCACTAGTAGGAATTGCAGGATGTGATAAAAGTTTACCTGGAACAATGATGGCGATGGCTCGACTAAACATACCATCAGTTTTTGTGTATGGAGGAACAATCATGCCGGGAATGCTTGACGGACAAGAATTGACAATAGTTGATGTGTATGAAGCAGTGGGAGCATATGATTCAGGTCAATTATCACTTGAATCCTTAAAAAATATTGAAAATACTGCTTGCCCAAATTCAGGTTCTTGTGGTGGAATGTTTACTGCAAACACAATGGCATCAATTTCTGAAGCTATTGGACTTGCATTGCCAGGAAGTGCCAGCCCACCTGCAGAAGACGATAGACGAAACAAAATGGTGTATGATACAGGAGTTGCATGTGCTAGATTGTTGGAGATGAATATCAGACCAAAAGAAATTTTGAGTTTTGAAGCGTTTGAAAATGCAATTACGATGTTGAATTCTGTTGGTGGATCAACTAATGGGATATTACATTTGCTAGCACTAGCAAATGAAGTTAATATTGATTTGACCTATGATGATTTTGAAAGAATAAGAAAGAAAACACCACATTTAGCAGATATGAAACCAGGAGGAAGTTATGTAATGAATTCATTGGACAAAATTGGAGGAATACCATTTGTACTAAAAAAACTTCTTGAAAAAGGATTGTTAAATGAAAACTGTATGACAGTTACTGGAAAAACCATCAAAGAAAATCTTACATCTATGAAAATGCCAGATGTGGAACAACATATTGTAAGATCAGTTGAGAATCCAATTCACCAGGTAGGAACAGCAGTAATTCTCAAAGGAAGCCTTGCACCGGAAGGAGCAGTAATCAAGACAGCAGGTGTAGAAATGACAAAATTTACTGGGAAGGCCCGTGTTTTTGACCGAGAAGAATATGCATTTGATGCTGTTGCAAAAGGCGAGATAGATGAGGGGCATGTAGTAGTGATAAGATATGAAGGACCAAAGGGCGGTCCAGGAATGCGAGAAATGCTAGCTACTACTGCTGCACTTGTAGGACAAGGATTGGGTAAGAAAGTTGCAATGGTAACTGACGGAAGATTTTCAGGAGGAACACGTGGATTTATGGTAGGCCATGTTGCACCAGAAGCATATGTTGGTGGTCCAATAGCACTTGTCAGAAATGATGATGAAATTACAATAGATACAGAAACCAACATAATTGATTTACATGTATCACCAGAAGAATTAGAAAAAAGAAGAAAGACGTGGAGTCCTCCTAAACCCAATTACACAAGAGGTGCCTTGGCAAAATATGCAACACTAGTAGGTTCTGCAGCACAAGGTGCAATTACTAGTGCAATCTTATAACTGAGACAGTTTTTTCCAGTCTAATTTTTCTTGTTCTTTAACATAAATTTTCAACAATACACCCCAAGCTTTTTGAAAATCTTTCACAAATTTATTAAAACCAGATGTTGAAGATAAAGAGAGTTTGTTTTTTGGGGCATAGTTCACCTCACTAAGAGATATACAATGAACAGTAGCATTTCTAACTTCAAATAAACGAGACATATTTCGTGTAAATTCTGGTGCAAATACTTTCCAATCAAGAAAAGTTCTAATTTTTCGATTAACTGGAACAAGATTTAGCAGATAGAGCAAGTCAGCACTATCACTGTTATTGGAATAACCAATTATTCTCAATCTAATTATTTCATCAAACAAAAAAGCCATTTTTGAAAATGCAGACAACACGCTGTCTCGATTTTTTGAAATAGACAGTTTTGGATTAAATCCATTTTTCAATACACCGTCATTTAAAAAATAATGTTTTTCTTTATCAATTAGGTATAGTCGAATTTTCGAAGATATTCTTTTTTTACCTTTTATGCTGGCAATAAAATGAGGTACGCTCATTGGACAACAAAGAAATAATCATGAAATAAGGATTTTGTAGATTTTCAGAATTATGATGAACAAATTGCCCACAAGATTTATAGATCAAGATCAGAAATTGCTCATAGAGATAACAGGAAAAAATAACACTATTCTAGGAAATTACTGTTGTCTACTACAGGTTCTCTAAATTAATCCTACGAGCTGGAATTTTTTGATTGAGGCATGATATTAACAAAAATACGATAAATTTCAAATTCTATATAGATTACAAAATTTTCATAATTCATTTAATCTAAACCTAATAGTAAAAACTTGCTAAAAATAACGTGAAATTAACCGATTATGATTTCGACATAATAGAAGGTTATGATGACTTTCCAGACTATGACTTTGAGGATCGCAAGGGATAGAATTTTTTAATTTTGTTATTTTCTAAATCCACCTATTGATTTTCCATTCCCAGTACATCATAGTATGCCTTTGGAATCATCTGCTGTCCCTTGAAAAAGACATTATTTACAGCAGTATCCAATACGTAAGTTTTTGCCCAATCATCATTACTTCTAATTGAACGACCAAACCCTTGTAATATCTTAGTTAAAGTTTGAGAGGTATACCATAAAGGAAATTTATTCATTTTTGCCTTAGTTCTTTTTTCTGTGTAATTTGGATAAGGAACCTTTGCAATGATTTGGAATCTAGATAAATCATCTTTTAGATCAACACCTTCCCAAAGAGAAGAGGACAACAACACACCAGTAGGATCAGAAGCATGTTCTGAAATCACATCATCTTGAGATTTTCCATCATTATTTTTACTATGACAGATTCTGATTCGTTTAGAGTTTTTAGAGGAAAGACATCGAAGAATCTTTTGACATCGCGGGATGGAAGATGTAAGGATCAAGCCTCGTTCATGTGAATGCTCATCTAAAATTCGATCAATTGTTTTGATTACTTCAAGCTCATCCTCATCGTTAGAGCCATAACTTAATCTTCGAATATTTAGAAGTTCGATGCTCCTGTGCTCAATAGGGAAAGGAGATTTTTCAGTATCCACAAAGGCAACATCATCTTTTTCCAACCCCATATTTTCACAAAAACTTGATTTGTCAATTGTGGCAGACATGAATATTTGATATTCAGTCTCAAAAAATGCATTTGTGAATTTTGAAACATCGATAGGTCTTACTGAAATAGTTCTAAAATTTCCGTTAAAATCTTTCACAGGATCATTTACAACAAAATTATTCTTATCAGACACGATGTCAATTTTTGCCTGGGCCGTTCTATCATGACGTCTTTCCAATCCGCTGAGCAATTCATAGTCCGGATCTTTTTGAAATGCAGAACTTTCTTTGATATCTTGGATTTTTTTTGCATATGAGTATGCCATATCATCAGTTAGTTTAATCACAGAATCCAAATCTGTAAAATCATACTTTTCTGAATTCAGATTACATTCATCAATTTGTCCACTGAAAATATCAAACCCTACAAATTGAATTATTTGATCCTCAATTTTATGTGCCTCATCAAAGACAGTCACCTTCCTGGCGAGATAATCTTCAAAAAGTTTTTTGTTAAATTTCATAATTGTAAAAAATGCATGATAATTCCACAGAGAGTGTTTGGACGTAAGAGCATCGTATTTTTGTAAATAATAATGGCAGGATTTTTCATCCTGCGTATGATCTTCAACTTGTTTTATTGTGGGTTTGAATTTGCACACCTCAACTATCTCTTTTCCGTTTTTACTTATTCTCTCTTGACAAACTCCTTTATCACAAGTTAGGCCCCATCTCATAGCTCGTCTATCATTGTCAATTTTCTCCAAATCCATTAATTTCAAGCATGGAAAATTTTGTTTACCTTTAACAGGTTTCAGAAATGGAATATCTTTGATATATTGATCTTGAAGATGTTTCGATGCAGTAACTGTGAATGAACTATCAAAATGGTTGGAAACAGTAGCTCCTACTAGGGATTTTCCAACACCAGTAGGAGCACATAAAATAATTTTTTTATATCCTGATTTTAAATTCTCTTCAATTTTTGAAATTATTTCTTTTTGTATTTCACGTGGAGTAAAATGTGCAGGGAATTTTTCTATAAGAGACAGGATCAAATCTATTTTTTCTCAATATTAAAAGCATGAAGGTTCTAATGATATCAAAAAGTAGCAATCTAGTGTATACTTAGATTCTTTTTTCTTTACTTGGATCCTATTTTACCTAACTGCAACTCGTTTTTTAATAGTTTTACGTGCTGGTCTATCAACTTTTTCAGTTTTTAATTTTGGTTTATCAGTAGATATACTCACACCCTTTTTTTGCCCCGTACGTCTAGCATCATTTCGTATTTTTTCATCTTTTTGTAATTTTTGTAACTCTGCAGCATCTACTTTACGTGTTTTACTTGTTGCCATGTACTTTAGAAATTCATTGTAGTAATTTAACATTTAGTTCCAAAAAGAATTTAATTTCAGAATAATTACCATCCCTTAATTCAAAAGATTATTCAGAAATAGGACATACTTTGATCATATTACAATGAATAACCTTCATTTGAAGATGCACGAATTGGATATGAAAATTGGTATCATAGAAATATGTTTGGCACATTGTCCATTTGGTTAGAATGGATAGTTTCTTTTGATGAGTTTAGAATTCAAAACTGCTTAACGTCAAAAGAACAACAAAGATAATTCCTGCAACTATGATAACGCCCTTGAAAAGAGTTTTCAATGATTATCAGAGAATTGTACGAACTTAAGCGTATTGCGGGTTATCAAAAGAGTTTTAGGATTAAGGGTATTTTTCACGTATGATTCCTGAGTGGAGGTTAAATAGAAATTTTGTATTACAAAGTCATGGTTCAGTTGAAAAATAAAAAGTTCTTCAAAGCAATTCAAAGTAAATGGAATCAATTAGAGGAGCCTGAGCAAGAATGGGGACAATTAGATGAATAGTACAGTCCAAAAAGGTTTAGAATCTAAGGAAAACTTCCATCGTTGATCATTTCTTTGTATATGGTTTTTTCTAGTCTGGTCTCAGTTGCACTGCATTTACTACATAAACCCATGTCTTGTGGATCTTCTTTCTGTTTCTTTTCACATTCAACACATTTGTGAATCCCTTTCTTAAACGCCATTAATTATCAAAACCCACAGTTCTCATACCCACACAAGGTTTGTTTCCTTTACTCCAGCACTTACAAGAACAAGAAACGGCTTTTCCACTTTTCAAGTCTTTGACAACTTTATGAAAAACTCCCTCTCTTATTTTTGATTCAATCATTATTGTTTCATATTCACCTAGATCATAGTCAACCATGACTATAATCTGAAAACAATGAACTTAAGCGTATTGTTTAAAATTTTGAAATTTGCATCACAGTATTTGAAATTGTATTACGCAAATATGAAAGAAAAGCATAATCTAATAATGGAATATTATGATAATTGCAAAAGATTGATCAGCGTAGAATACAAGGTCCTAGTTTTGGAAAGCGAGCATAATTCCCAGAGTCATGAACGTGTTTTTTGAATCGCCATTATGATAACAATATAAGGATTTATGATATTTAATATCAAAAGGAGAAACTTGTTTAATATCTAGTAAAACCATTACAAATTATGGAATTATTAGAAGACAAAATGAGAGTGTGGCTTGAAAGTGCTAAATTTGTAAAACCTGCATCTGGAGTATATGTTCTCTACAACAGAAATAAAGAACCAATATACATTGGAGAAACAGATAATCTTGAAGAGACATTTACAAAATATGTAGATACAAATTTTGAGGGAAATGAATGCAAACAAAAAACACAATCATATCAAAGAGTGTTTCTAGAAAACCCCAAAGAATTACAAACAAAATTGATTGAAGATTTTAAAAATGAAACAGGAAAAATGCCTTCATGTAATTCAGAGATACAACTAGAAACACATTAAAAATGCACTGCATTGCATTGAAATCCTACTGAATTAATATTAACAAAAAGAAATCCAATCATGTCTAATGCAATGATTTACGTAGGAATTGCTATTGGTGTGGTCGCAATGGCAGGAGCAATTGCTTATGGCACTGCAAATCAACAAAACTACATCTCAGAAGATGCAGTATTGGCACCCGCAGCAGAGCAAGGTTTACTTCCAAAGACAGGAGTACTTGGAGCTGATTTAAACAAAGAGAAATGGCATGAGGATCCATTTGGAGATTTGGCCCAAAAAATCAGAGAACAGAATGGAAGATAATTAATTCAGATTTTAATTCTTTTTTATTTTATTGTCAGAAAATAGACATTCTAGATGTTTGAATTATGATAAAATATCCAAATTTTATGAATAGAAAATCATTATTTTAGGGAAAACAATTAATCTAAGATTAATGTAATATTGGAATGCATCAATGTTACTATTGTGAACAATTATTTGAATCAAAAGAACAGTTGTATGAGCATGTTGAAGTTCATTCAGACATTGAAAGAAATAAAGAAATCATGGAAAGAAAAAAGAAACTAGGGAAAAAATAATTGTTTTAGGCTAAAGTAAAAAAAATAGAGCAAAGGTCAGAATTTATCCAATTCAGGGACAGATATAATAATTTTAATTTCATTAAGTATGGATTGGGTAGAAATGATTCTGAAAAAATCATGTGAAAAAACACTTACGAAAAGTGAAGTGCTTCACAGTTTATTTCATATGATTGAAGTGAATGAAAATACATTAAATCAAATTCAAACAGATACACGGGATTTTGGTCCTGAACTTGAAGAATTAAAACAAACTGAAATCAGAGATCTGGAATTTCATTTAAAATATTATAGAAGTTTAGTAAATTACATAAATTTAATTCCTGAAAATAAAGTAATTAGAAATCAGTCATAGTAACTTTTCAAATCGGCTAAGATCTTAGTTTATTAAATTTCAAATCAAATTCTAATTGTTTTTCAAGATTATGGCCAAATTCCGTCATAGCATCATATTCCTGACGTCGTTTAACTAACACCTGCTCTAGTTTTTCAATTTCTTCAGCAATCATTCTTCCAGAATCTTCTTTTGCAAACTGTTTTTGTTGCTCTTCGTTCTGACCTCTAGTAGGAAAATGTTTTCCATAAAATACAGCTTGTAATTTTTCAATGTATTCTTGTCTTATCATCTCTGCTAAATCAAAATGGCCTTGTTCATGATTTAATAGACGATCAGTGTCTTGTGAAATTCTTACCCAAGAAAGATGAGGAAAGAATTCTACATAGATACGAATGTTTTCAATTAGGAATAAAATTTGTTCATCGATTTTTTCAGAATTTATTGTCCATGTGAATTTATATTTTATTACACTATGAGAATCTTCAAATGTTGCAGGGTTTGATTCTGCTTGAAAATCTGCCCATTTGAGAAACGTCTCCTTTGACCAAACAACAACATCATTTTCATTCATATTACATATCACTTATCTGACGATAACATTGGATGTTTTTCTTTATAATAGGATATCAAAATAAAATTAATCATTAAAAATGAATTAAATTCGCTTTCCATCACGACCACTAAATTTTCCAAATGGTTGGGAGGAATCAAAGCCTAACCAAGAATAGTTGGTATTTTCTAAGGATTTATGGAAATTTTGATGTTCAATTAACGGAATATCGCCCCAATCACCCGCATGAATAAACTCGCATTTCTCGAATCTGTGATTTTTTTGTACTCCTTTACATTGTATTATCAATCAATTTTAGATGTATTTTAAGACTGAAAAATATATTGTTAAAGAAAAATGTTTGACGGCAAACGAATTCTAGGGGTATGGTCGGTTAAGGCAAACGTAGGAATACCGTCAAACGGATGACTCAATATACTATACATAGTGTGGACTAAAAGAAACTGTGTGTACACATTGAACACACTGTGCCTGAAACAGTGTTTTTTCCAAAAATAGGTCAATTTTTGTAAAATTAAGAATTGGATCATTTTTTCAACCCATTTTGATTAAATTTCAAGACATGTTTTATTTTAAGAATTTTTGAGGATTGAAATCATAAGTATTGAAAGCAAGGTGATTGCTTGTTTGAAATCGGCCGTAACTCCCAAAGAGTCGATGCAAAAAGATTTCAAACATGCTTGCTTTCATTTTCTAAATTATCAATGTAAATAAAATATTTCTTCGAAAACAAGATGACATCAGAACTTAGAACAGAAATGAACTGCAGTATTTCCAACAGGGTTTGCAGTAGACAAAGTCATTGCAAAATAACTAATGTCTCAAAAAAAGATTTTGTGATTATCAATGTCCATAAATCAAATAAACTTGAAAATGAGTTTGCATAGATTCGATTGGTACACCATGGAGGGTCTATTCGCAATACACAGAAAAAATAGAATGTTGAAGATACTTGAAAACATACACATATTGCAGTACAGAGGAATGTCACAGATATTGAATTAGCAAAACACGGATTATTCTGTCACACTGGAGTGGAGATATTTGATTCTAAATCTTTTAGGCATTCCAAATTATTTTTGCTAGAAAAAAGTATTTAGATCTAATACAGAATCTATTAATTTTAGAAGAAATTAACGTTATCAATGAACACCAAATTTTACATCACCATGGGCATTTCAATTGCAGCATTGATTGTGGGATTTATTTTGTTGTTTGGATAACTATGAAATTTTAAAACAGAGTTATTAAATTCCCGTTAAGCAGTTGATTTTTTTAATACGCTGTTGGGATTTTATTATCTGGGGTTTTGGATGTTTAAATTAATAGTAAATTATTGGATTTTCACATCTAGTAAAAACATCAAATATTTGTTGAACAGTCTTTACCGCGGAAATAAATTTAACAGATGAATTTATCTCTCCGAATGCAAAATGTCAAAATGCAAAGTAATCCAATTATGTCCACAATTAGAAAAATTCTAAAAATCACTCTGAATAACTAAGAATTTTTTTACATATTAAGACTGAAATCAACAGAATTTTTGATTTAAAATTTTAATTGGATAAATCAATTTTTACGTACTTTTTTATTTTTAGAATTATTCTTTAATCAAAAATATTGCCACGGATAGGCTGGGATATTGACAATCCAAACGACATTGATTGTCAAATCATCTGTGGCCAAAAAGTTCAGTTGGATGTGAATTGGATAAATAATTTGTAAGTTCGTCTTTAGAATATAATCCCATATTACAATCAATTAATTTAGAGATATTTTGAAAGGCAGAGCATTGATTGTCGATACTAAAAAGTTCCTCACAATTAGGACACTGAATTACCACATGATTTCCCCAATCACATTCAATATCATCAATTATATCAAAAAGAACCACATCATTACAACTACAACGTAGTTTATTTTGGAATTTATCAACTAAAGTCATAATAAAATCATGGAAAATTCAAATATAATTTATTAAGAATCGGTTAAAAATAAATTCAATAATTGACTCAATGTCCAACATGCAAACTCTTAATGGAATCCCATTCAACAACAGAATTAATGGAATGCTGTATGAAACAAGTGGGAGATGAATTCAATGAAGGACAAGCAGGAAAATGCCCAAATTGTAAACATGATATTAAAAAACATTCAGATAAACAATTAGCTGAATGCACACTAGAGTATCTCAAATCAGGAATTAACTAGTTTAAGATAAGAATAAACAACAGAATAATGAAAATTATTTATTGGATCAAAGTACGAGGAAATTAATTGGTCAATATTCTCCCATGTGGACAAATAAGCAAGTATGGGAATTTGAACAACTAAACGAAAACCTAAGATTTGACGTGGTTTTTGCAGAGCCAAAAGGTTATGAGACAAATTCTTGGAAATCAAAACTTGCATTTGCAGATTCGGAAATAAGAGATGTAACGGTCAGAACTTTTGATAATTTAATAGATGGAAAGGAGTTATGGATTGTAAACAAAGACCAAGGAAGACTAGATGATCAATACATACCATATCTTATGGCTGTAATGACAGACATAATGATAGAAGAGGAAATTTGTCTGAATTTTCGATTTGAGAATAATTGTTTAGTGGTGTCAATTGATTCCAGTGCAGATGTAATTGACTGTAAAGAATTTTTTGAGGAATTTTACCATCTAGCAACAGGATTCAATTACGATGTAGATACTGGCATTCCCGATGACGAGACAGAAGCTGAGATCTATCTTACCCGACTTCAAGAAGAATTTGACGAAAAGATGAAAGAGCGATTAGGAGACAAGTATTTGCCAGGCAATAATGATCCTGATACTATAAACGCCAAATGATTACTAAAATACTAGAAAATATTAAAAAAAATATTGTCTGAAAGAAAACCATTTAGAAGATTTCGAAAAAGAGAACCTTCATTGACTACAGAACAAAAGATAGAACAGTTTATCATAAGAAATTCTAAAAACGGGTATTTTACGAAAGTTTCGACCATCCCATATAAGTTTGAAATTTCAGAGGACGCCACATGGAATATTATTGGAGGGTTATTATCAAGTGGAGTATTAGAATCATTTCATGATGAAGTTACTGGAGAAATGAAACTCTGCGAGACTGGAAAAATTTATTCTATTATGGATTTAGAAAAAAAGAGAAAAAGAACCAAATTTCACACAACAAAAAATAATAAACCAATTTTAAAAAAGAAAAAAATTCAAAAGAATATCTGAAATTATAAAAACGACAAAACCATAAAATCCAAAACTCTTAATTTTGAAGAATGAGGGATGAAACTAATGGATTATGATGAAAATCTGCCTACCCAGTGCCACTCCATAATAAAATCACGAAAGAGAAAGAAGGAAATAAACAATGAAGCAGTGTAAATTGTGTGGCACTCCACTTGGAAAAGAACCAACTGCTGAAGAGTTAGAAAAACATTGGAAGAAACATCATAATTGGCATTGGGAATCAAACAAAGAGAAAACGCCTGAAGAGGCATTGTTAAAAAAACGAGATCAAGACGTCTTGGAATAGCGGTCGTTTATAGCATGCCTAGACCACTATACGAAGGCGTCAAAATAACATCAAGTTCAAGTTATAAAAGAAATTTGTATTAATTTTCAAACGTTTGTTTGATTCAAATTAAAAAATAAAACTAATTTACAGTAATCAAATCGTGTGATTTATCAAGTTTAAAACAGTACAATACACATGAGAGGTAAGATTTTTTGAAGGAAGATTTTGCAGAGTACACAAAATGCGCATCATGTAATCAGGCATTGATCTACTGTGATTGCAATTGCCCTTATTGTGGAAAGCGTGATGGATGTGAATGTGAGATTAAATCTCTGTCATTTGCATCATAATTTCATTTTTGCAGAGTTTAGAATCAGTACATGCGTGATTGAAAATTAATTTTAAACTAAAAACTGTGAAAAAATTCACTCCAAATCTGTAATAGTTTCCATGACAGTATTTACCATGTCAGGAATCAAGGCATATGATATCAAGGCAAGAAAAAAAGTACTAATGAAAAACCCACAGCCATATCTTATGAGGAATGGATCATGGGCTCTCAAAGGCACAAGTGCCGAGACGGGAATCAAATTGTTCAAAATTGTCGGAAGAGCAAAACCATCAATAATCCAGTCAAGATCAGAAGTGTTCAAAAATATCTTTACAAGTAGACAATGCGAATGCGAAAAATTATGCTAGCAGATTTTTTAAATACTGCAGGTTAATCGTGTATAAGGAACAGTCTAGACAAAATTGTGGAAAAGAAATTCGAAAGCATTAATTTGATAATTTTTTGATAAAAAATATGTCTTACGAGATTAATTGGCACAAAAATTTCTATGGTATTTCATGGGCGTACGAAAAAGATAGATTAGTGGTTTCAACTGTATTTGAAGACAAAAAAGAGGCAATTTCTATAGCAAAAGAAGTGGAAGATTGGAGCGATAAATTCACCAGATTAACAATAATTGAAAAAGATGATGATGAATTTGCAATCTGTTGTTATCAGGATCCACAAATTTCAAAAAGTGCTACACATGTAGGGCTATTTCGAACAGGAATGCGCCAAAGTGGCGGATATGAACAAGCAAAGCCAATGATTGAAGAAAAATCACCATTATTGCAAATTGCATATGCAGCAGATGTTAGAGACATGAACACATATGAGCAAATTTCAAGATTAGTTCCAATGAGAAAATGCAGGATAATCTCTGAAAAAGACTTGAAGAAGCAAGAATACTATTATGAAAAAAATGCAAGTATACAGAATCAAAATTAAAATGGTGAGATTCAAAACTACACAGATTTGAATTTCTCACCATCTATGGTCGGGTATCAAAGATTACTCAATCTGAATATAAAGAATCACTACTAAATTGTACATACTGTTGATACTGATAAATCATTCATCGATGTTAAATACAAAATATTCTACAACAAAACATGCAAGATAACAATAACCAATCATCATGGGAAGAAGTAATAGGAATATCATGGCTTATTTCTGACGAATAATACGTCAAGGTATCATCTCATACATAGTTCTAACTATCGGGTAAGTGAAAATCGGAAATTATGGATAAAAGACAGCATAATTTCTAGAAACACCTACCAGAAAATATAATGCGATAAGCGTTAGTCAATATAGTGAAAAAAGAGAATTAACAATACATAACCAAGAGTTTAAAAAAATCCATAAATTTGAGATTATGATATATCCAACATGCACTGTGACGATAAAAGAACACTCTATGTTTTAAAAGAAGAGATTGAAAGAAAATGGAATGAATTAAGAGATACGGGGTTCAAGGATAAAGTATTGCTAAAAAATCTCAATGATGCATTTTTAGACTATTTCGAATACAAAAATCAAAAATAAGAGTCTTAGAATAATTTAAGTAATATTTCAGGCCATTTATGATATGAATTTTGAAAATCTCTTACAGAGAATAATGGATTCAGACATCAACATCAGACACAGCATAATTACTGATATTGAAGGAAATATTCTTGCTACAAGTCACAGAGATGGAATTACAAATTATCTATCTCCAGAAGAAACAGCTGCTTCGTTGAAAAGAGCAGCTACCGCATGGAAAGGAAGAAAAGCATTATCTCCAAAAATTGGAGATGGGTTATATGCAGTAGCAGCATTTGAAAAAATTACAAGAATGACTTTCCCACTAGGCAATGAAAATTTGATTTTTGTCAGCATGGGTTCTGATTCAGTACGAACAGACATGCATGCAGGAGGTCAACAGCAAATTGTTCAACACGTCTTAAACATACTAAGTAGAGATCCAACAAAAGAATAAGCTGGCAGGTTTTGTCAAAAATGTCAATGATAGAGCACACAAAAGAGTGTAAATACCGAAATGATCATGACATGCCCCATACGAATTGCTATTGTCAATGCCATAAAATTATAATGGTAGAATCAGGAAAAATGGAATCAAAAACTTTCTGATTCTTTTTCCTCAAGTTTATCAATGATTTCAGTAACATTGGTAAGGATTACTTCTTTGATTTGGGTTTTAGTCATGCCGGATGCACTCATGAATTTCATCTGATCTAGTAGTGCAAAATGAACCCGTCCTTGAAGATAATCTACAATTCCAAAATCTTTTTTTGGAAACTCTGTTACAAATAGATCGTGCTCAGACAAATCATTATTTTCAGTCATGATTTAATTTAAGAAAAACTAGTTATAAAATTTCCAAATACTCATTAGACTCTACAAAAAATGAATTTCATGACAGAATTTGTACACAAACCATATGATCAAATTTATGTTAGAGATATGATTAAACTAGATCTTGATGATTTGATTGGAATGATGTCGTCCTTGGAGGCAGCAAATGCATATTGGGTGGATGGCGTATTATTTGCAAGTTTTGCCATGACAGAATCTGAAGAATTGGCAAAAAAAGAAATGCAAAATGAGATGTTTCTAGACAAGATAATTTTTTCAGTCTATGAAAAATATACAAAAACAGTAAAATCATCAACTAATTTAGAAATCGGAGTTTTAAACATGCAAAAAAGTAAATTATATCAAGATTTGATTGCATGGCTAAAAACTCAACCTATTTGGAATGAATAGCAGATAATTTTTACAAATTAGAAAAATAACGCCAGTACAAATAGAGGTAAAAATACAAGAAAGCATGTCATTATTTTGTAAAATATGTAATAATCGAAGATTACCAAAATGGATAAAAGAAGAAAATGTAACATTTTGGCTTTGTGAAACATGTGGAAATTTTGTCAACAATGATTCTGAAATCATTCGTAAGGTTTGATAGTCAACGGGTAGATTTTGTTTAATTCAACACAGGAAAAAAATATTAAAATAAAAATTATTTCTCAGCACATTTGAAGAGAACTGATGCCAACAGTGCTGCACGCTCAACAATACTGTCATGAAGAATGTATTCTTTTGCCGAACGATAATTATGGCCTATTGGACCAAATCCATCTAATGCAGGAAGTTTAACTGGGACATTACAGATATCAGAAGATATGAGTTGAGAGTGTTTTTTGATTTTTATTTCATGTTTTTTAGCAAGATCATCTACTAGTTCATAGAATTTTGTATCAGATGGCTCTTCTACCACGGGAGGTCTCGTTTGAATTTTATTTATTGATACATCTAACTTTTGTGAACCAGTTTCTCTCTTTTTCATGATTGACTGGATTTTTGTATCAAGTAGATCACCCAACTTTGTTGTTTTGTAACTGCAAATCAATGTCAGTGTTGCAAAATTAGGAGTCTGACCATGAGAGCCCTTTGAAACAATAGAAGTGGTTCTTAACCGATAGTCTTTTTCATCTTTTGAAAGTTTCTCAATAGCAGATAACTTTTTTGCTAAAACTGGAATTATGCCATGAATGTCAGAAGTTAATTGGTCGCCAGTACTGGTAAATCTAATTTGGTAGTCACTTCTTCCATAACATGTAGTAATTATTCCACCATCTTTGCTTGCAGATTTTAACCCAAGAATATATCTAGATTTTTTAGAGTATTCTTTAACAAATCTCTTGCTATAGCGACCTCCCAAACTATCATCAGTGGTAAGCAATATGCCACATCTTATTTTTTTGAGTTTTTTTGCAAATCTTAATGCGTGCAATGATCCCAGCATAACTGCTAACCCACCTTTACTTTCAGCTATGCCAGAACCGACAATTTTGTCATTATCCTCGTAATAACTAATCAAATCATCTGGTCCATAATGAGTATCAAGATGAGATACTAGTAAAACATCATTTTGAGATTCAGAATGATTTTTGAAATAATAGAAATTTCCAACCTCGTGTTGTCGGTGAATATGTTCCCTAAACCCAAGATGCTTTAATCGCTTGGAAATTGTCGCTCCTAACTGATTTACATTTTCAATATTATATACATGGGTATTTAGGTTTACAAATCCCCTCAGAGTTTCCTTTAAACTTTGTAGGTGACCTCTAAGATAGGTTCTAGCAACAACACGTAGTGGTTGAGTAAGATCAACATCGGCATCTTGTGGTTGTATTGATGATCCGAAATATCGAATAACTGCAACATCTAAAATCTTATTGATTAATGAATCGTATGTATACCCAGCAGTCTGCCCAGCATAATAAAAGGAACCACTCATTCCAAGACTTGCCATGGAATTTAATTCAAGAATGTAAAGATTTTCATCTTTATCCATTCTGAAATCAACTCGACTGTAATCATTTAATCCCAAACAGCTAAATGCCTTTATGCATAATTGCTTTATCTCGTCTATTTTTTCTTTGGATAGTTTTGCAGGACATGTTTTATTAACACCGCCTTTTTGTTTTTTATCTGAAATTGTTTGTATTTGATCAGGATGATCAAGATTGATTTCAACAATTGGAAGAACATCTACGTTAGGAGTATTTCCTAACAACCCCACTGCAAACTCTCTACCCGAAATAAATTGCTCCACCAGTATGTCTTGCTCAAATTTTTCAATCTGCACTTTTACTGCGGCATGAAGATCGTCCCAGTTATTTACCACCTCCATCCCCATAGAGGTAGATTCTAGTTTTGGTTTTACAATTACAGGGAAAACTAAATCATCATAAGTATCCTCAGGAGTTCTAAACACCCAAAATCCAGGTGTCGGAATATTATTTTTTTGTAAAACAATCTTGGTCAGAACCTTATCTTGGACAATTGCATGACCTGCGGGGCCTGATCCAATGTATGGTATTCCGAGCATTTCCATCATAGCAGGAACATGAGTATACCTATTCTGACCTTGAATACCATATGCCATGTTGAAAACCATTCCAGGGTTTTCACCAGCAACTACCTTTGGCATGAATTCACGTAATTCGTCAGCAAGATGAATATCGCCTTCAACAACTTTTACTGTATGTCCCCCTTTTTCTAAAGCTCTTGCAACTCTCTCCACAGCCTTTGTACTGTAATGTTCTTTTGTTGTCATCCCAAAGACGTTAATTACATCATTAGGATCAATAACATCTTCATTATAGATCAATGCAACTTTCAAAGAAATTCAACCACCATTATTTGGAACACATAGTTAAACCTATGTCATTTTTAAAACACAAAATTATTTTTCCTTATTCGATAATTTCAAAGGAATTGTTATAGCAATTAGGGTTAGCCTTTAGTTGAGATTCAACTACTGTTTTTGAAAAGTTGTGAACAGACATCATATGTTTTGGAATATCATCACATTTTTTCTTGCAGGTTCTACACAAATACTTCATATCTGATTCTGACAATTTTGACACTATAGAAGCCTTTGTTTTATTACCCAGGCAGATATAGTCAATTAAGACTATTTAGATAGTATTTTTCAATTCTTTCATTGAGAGGTTCAACATAGTCATCACATGATTTAATGAATTCTTGACGAGTATTTTTTTCACTACTGACTAAAATTACAACTTGGTTGATTCTCCTTCCAGTTACTTCATGAAACATTTGAGCATAGCAAGTAGTTTGCAAATAATATTCATACATGTATTCATCCCTCTGAGGTTTTCTTTTAGTTTTGTAATCAATGATTGATAATTCTCCATTGTATCTGGCAATCAAATCACTAGTTCCTGCAACCTTCAATTTATCAGAATACATCCTTTGTTCGATTGATGTAACATCAGAAATATGTTCCAAGTAGGGTTTTAGGTTATTAAAATGAGCAACAGGTAACAAATCAAATTCTTCTAAAGACAAACAGTTGTTCAGATAATTTTCAATAATCTTGTGAGATTGTGTACCAATATCTTGTGCTTGTGCTGTAATGTATTCATGTGCTGGTTCATTTTCTCTCCAAGCATTCAAGATATTTTGTTTTTCATCAGAGGAAGTAGCTGAAAGAATCGTGCTAATAGAGGGATAAATTGCATCAAATTTTGTCTTATACCAATGGCCATCTGCACGATCTAGTAGTTCAGGCTCCCTGATCTTTAACATGTGAGAAAAATTCGTCATTAAAAAATTTTAGAAAAAGGCATTTATTGAATATTTGGAAAGCAATTGACTCAAGTTTTTTTATTTATTAATGACTGAAATTTGTCAAACTCTGTTTTAGTTTTAACAAATTGATCAGTTACTATTTTTTTCAAAGAAAAAAGAGGTTCCAATTTTTTGTTAATAATAAAAACGGATTCATCAAAGATTACCGTTTCAATGAATTCATCATTTGGATATACGGTATATTCAAAATTCTCCAAATCAGTTTGAATCTTTAATTTGAATCCCAATAGAAGACCTAAATCATCATGTTTGTTTAGAAAACCAATCAAACTAGCTTTTAATGAATTATTTTTTGATACAGATTTAAATCGCAATTCATTACTTATGTCATCAATTATACATGCTACGGGTTTACCTTTTACATGTAGAACTGTAGATTTGTGAGTTGGCACGTATTGCTCAACATCAGGCATTTTATCTAACGGCATAATTGAAATGGGTGTGATTTGATTAATAATTTTTTAACTTGATTTCATAGTTATTAAGAGACAATTTACCACTCTACACAGTGTTGAATTAATGCAAGCGAAAATATCAAAAGAACTAAAAGATTTAGAGAGAAAACTCGACAAGCAAAGAAAAGAAAAAGTAGAGCAGATAATCAAAGAAAAACTTGATCAGAAAAAACTAGATTATGACATAATCACTTTAATTCTTGAGATATTTGACAAGTCAAAATTCAGGTGGCACAAGGAACATTTTGATATTTTTGATTCAAAATCAAACAGTTTTAGAGGAAAAGAACTTCCCAGTAACAATAGAGAATGCGTAATGCTAGGATTACGACTAGGGACAATTAGAAGTAAAATAAATTACAATCTGAGAGATAGGCAAATCAAAGAAGAAGAACGTCAGTCAATAGATGATCTAGTATGGGATTTTGTGTGGTATCAATGGAAAGAAGCAAGAATGCTATATGACTATTCAACAAATGGAAAAAAATAGAAACGCGACTTTGTCTTGATTTTAGGAATGATAAAAATATGAGATTTGAATCATAAATAATGATGAGCAATCTAGATGAATCAATAGGAAAAATTCTACTCGAACTTCAAAAAGATGATCCTGACACATTCAAGAAACTAATGAAACGAGCCCAAGAAGAAAATCCCGAACTATTTGAAGAGGACATCAATAATGAGAACAAAGAGATTGAAGAATACAATTACAAAGTGGACGAATATAACAAAAAAATCGATGAAGAGTAGAGATCAAGCAAAAATTTCAACACACATAAAGATCTAGTTTGTAACTACACTAATGGGATTTCTCAAAAAATTAAGTAAATTTTGTATTCTCAAAAAAGTCAGAGATAAAGCGGGCGAGCCTGATGAAGAATAAAAATCATTTTTGGTGAAAATAGATTTAATTTTGTAAAAAACATGTTTCATTTGTTAAAGATACTTGTATTTTTAAAGTTGCCATAATAAACTCATTATGCCATAAAATACTGCAACAGAGATTGCAATAGCGATAATGCCAATGGTGGATTTTTTCATTTTTCAGTGTCTGGTTTGGGCATAAACGGTAAAAACCAACTGTGTATTATTTTTCTATTCAAATCAAGAAACGTATTTGCACTGTCATTCCAGGTTTTAACATTTTTTGTGCCCGATTCTATTGTTGTTATTGCTATTTTTATACAGGCTAGTCGATACTTTACAATTTCCGCACCAACATTGTCAATTATTTTTTGAGTAATTTTAGGCAAAACAAAATTAAATCCAGATTTGCCTAAAAGTTCTTTTTGCAATTGTACATTTGCATTGATAGTGTTTTTCCATAACTTGTAACACTCATTTTGTAAATCAAACAATGTTTGCTGAAAATGAGGAACAGAATGTTCTATTTCAGAAAAATATCTTTGGTTAATTTTGTCAAATACTTCAAAATCATCATGTTGTTTTTCACGTATTTCAGGCATATATGATTAGTTTTTTTGAGGAATTTAAATAATTAGATAAAAAATATTGCAATTTCAAGTCCGTTAAAAAGAGCATAGTCCAACAAGCATCACAATAATAATCTCAAGTTCAACAAATTCCATTTAAACAATCATTGTTTTTTGAAAAATGATATTTAGAATTTCAAAATTGGAAATAAACAATAGGTCATCAAAATTAGGGATTTGTATTCTATCGTACTACCAAAACAGGGATTTTTGATCTTTGAACAACACCATTAGCAACACTGCCTAGAATTAGTTTATCAATTCCCGATCTTCCATGAGAGCCCATTACAATCACATCCGCATTATTTGATTTTGAAAATGACAGAATTTGCTCTACAATTGAATCAGTAACAAAAATTTTTGTCATGGTTTTAATCTTCTTCTTTTTTGAAATTTCTTCTAATTTTGATGTTTCTCGAAGAATTTTTTCCTTGTATCGTTTTACGTCTTTATTGTAGGAGGGTGCAAATTCTTTACCATACCAACTTCCATTAATCTTTTCAACACATGTTACTAGAATTAATTTTGAATTGTATTTTTGTGCAAGATTTAATGCCATGTTAAAGGCATGTTTAGAGTGAATTGAACCATCAAAGGGAATTACAATTTTTTTAATTCTGTTTTGGATCATAATTATAAGAAAGCATTCACACATATAGAATTTTCAATTATTACAAGCAATTGAAATTTTAACGATTATGATGATAACCTATAAAATTAGGATTTCTTGGGTTCCACGAGTAAATTCATAATATCTTGATTGGAAATAATCCCGATAACTTTTTTATTTTCTTCAGGATTCACTACGGGGATCATATCAAATGGGTAAGAATTCATCTTTTGAATTACTGAATACAGATAATCATCAGGCAATACGGTTAGGAATTTTTCATACATTATATCTCCAACAGTAGTAATATCACGGGTTTTCTTGTGTGATTTTTCGATTTCACGTTTTGAAATGATTCCCACTAGAACATCATTTTCATCAAAAACCAAAAATGGTCTTTTGTCAAGATCATTATTTTTAAGAAATTCTTTAATCGTGATATTCTTTTTTGTTTTTAGAAACGCTGTGTTAATTACAGACACAGCAGTCATATCCGAAACAACTCTTCTAAAATAACCAGGGACCAAGCCCATTTCAATCGTACCTACTTTAAAGTGGATGATTTTCTTTAATTTACGTTGAAGTTCAACGCTAGAAATTATCATGGTCATTAAAGTTCCGAGAACCAAAAGGGAAAACAAGCTATTGTTCAAAATATTTACTTGTAGTAAAGATAACATTAATGCCAAATCAACTGCACCTTTTGACATTACACCATACGCTACAGTTGTCGCAGGACGCATTTGAGCTATACGTACTGCAATGTACGAGCCCAAAAATTTTACCCCAATCATTATTACAAGAAATCCAGCAATAATCCATAATTCTAAATCAAGAAATGCAGTGCTAAAATGAAGTCCGATTCCCGCAAAAAATATTGGAATAAAAATACCATATCCTACTGCATGGACATTTTTTGAAATTTCATTATAATCCTCTTTACTCATTCTGGAAACAGCAATTCCTAAAAGCAGGGCACCAATAGCACCATGAACCCCACTAATCTCGGCAAAATATGCAACAAGTAAGATTACCCCAATTACAACTCCAAAATATACTTGGGTAACACGCAGATGTTTTTTTATGAAACGGAAAAAACGTGGCAAAATAAAGACTGAAACAAGTCCAGCTACAGTAAAAAATATGATCATTTTAACAAATAACCAAACAAATTCAGAAAATTCAGGTGTTTCACTGGTATTGATTTGAATCATTATGCTTGTAACAATAATTGCAATAAATTCTACTATTGCTGCAACAGTAAAAATTTCAAGGCCTATTGTGGATTTTAATTTTCCAAGATCACTTAGAACTTTGGCAGTAACACCCAAGCTAGATGCCGCAATTACACTGGCAATTGCAAATGATTTTACAAAATCCATATCTAAAGCAAGTCCAAAAATACCTGCAATAACAAAAGGAATTAAAAATGCAACTGCAGAACCAGCAAAAATCCTTCCTCGCATTACACGGAATAAGCCTGCAAGATCAATTTCTTCAAGGCCTATCAAAAAGAATAGGAAAAATACCCCAATGGAAATGAACAGTTCAATTTCGTCAATTGGCTGAACAAGGGCAAAAAGTGCAGGACCGACAATAATTCCCGCAAGAACGTTTCCCAAGATTGTTGGCTGATTTATTCGATGCATGATTTCACCAAACAGTTTGGCAGCTAAGAGCAAGATCCCTATATACAAAATAGATTCAAAAGCCAATTCTCAAACAGATCTCCTATTAATTTTAAAAACTTATGTTCAATTCCCTTACAAGTACTTATTGACTAAAATGCTTTTTGTACAAATGCCTGCCCAGAACCAGACCGTGTAATATCGATAAAATCCATTTTAGAAGTTTAATTTTTTATCTTGTAATACTTTAAAATTAAAAATAATTCATCCGCACGACAGAATTTAATTTTTGATTTTTTCATTACAAATTGTATAGAACAGTAAATTGATCATCAAACAGAAAAGGAACGAAATTAATTATTCACTGTGTTGAATTTTTATTCATTGTCGATTGTACCGCCTTGTCCATATAAAACATGCATGGTATAGGTATCTACAATATCAGGATGATTTCGAAGTCTTTTGACAATCTGCTCTACTCCATTAGGATCTGCAGTAGATATTTTTATAAAAATATCATACTTCCCCCACACCCCATTAATTTCAATTATTTCAGGTAATTCTTTAAGTTCAGAAATTAGTGTAGTTTCACTACCAGTATTACAATTTATCAGAACGTATGCTTGCATACTCTGCATCATGTTTAAAGTAAATAAAGATAATGAAAAAGGGTCTGTCTGGTTATCGAGACCTGAAAAAGGTAAAGAAAGGGGTAGTGTTTTTGTCGTAAAAACTGTTTAAAGGGATTTAATTTTGATTTTTTCACCAACTGCAACAATTCTATCAGAAGAGATTATTTCTGATCTGAATCGAGATTTTATCTCCAGAGATTCCAGTTTGTTCGTATCAGGATTAAGATTGATTTGAATTATCTTGCCGATATTTTTTCCATCAATGTCTGCAACTTTATCTCCAGGTTTTATCGGAACCGTGTTTAAACTGAGTCCAGAATCATTGATTTCTTCAAAATAGTCTCGAGATAAAAAATATTCTTTTGACAATCTTTTTTTCACTATTACTCCAGATATTGAAAATTTTTGTGGATCAACCAATACAGATTTTATCTTTCCACAATCACGCCCTTTACTATCAAAGACAGATTTTCCAATAAATTGTGGAAGGGAAAAATATTTTGAAAAGTGCGTATTCTCGTCAGCCATCTTTATATTATAAAATCTCCCAAGCACATTTTACAGAGCAACAAACTCCATTCAGATCATAAAAATCATTTCCACAATGTCCGTATGTTTTAATTATATTCATAAACTAAACTAGAAAATTTTCCTAATCACAACTCAAATCAATGATAATTGACATAAGGCATACTGAATGAGTCATTTTTTAATTTTCAAATAAAGCATAATTCCCTCAGCAATTACACCACCAACGATAACACTCAACCCAATTAACCATTCTTGAGAAAACCAATCATGATTTGTCATAATTATAAAACCAACTAATACCGCAATGATGATAACAAGCGTAGAAATTATTAGATTTTTTGCCATTATCAGATTCTATCTAGGATTTTTTTCTTTTTATTTGTAAACTCTTCTTCTGTAAGGATTCCAAGTTCTTTGAGTTTGGCCAGCCTTTCTAATATTTCAAGACTAGGAGTTCCATATTGGGTACCGATTTTGATTCTTCCTATTATTGACTCGAAGAAATAAAAAAATCCACTACTAATTTTCTTGTAAAATTTAGGGCTATTTTTTTTAAATTCTGCACCATGTTCCAAAGTTTTTTCTTTAATTTTTTGTGAGTTGTGTTTCAGAGATTCCCAGTAAGGTTTTGATTTTAGAAATGCTGTTCCTGTTAAACCTACTTCAGATATTTTTCCCAAAGATTCTTTTCCCAAGTTTTTTGTATGTTCTAAAGTTTGGACATAGTTTTTTGCTATAGTATCCATTACCTTTTCTTGTTTTTTCTTAATCATCTTATCAGAACTTTCAGATTTTTTGTTTTCAGTCACCATGGAATATCAGAATCTAAGATTATAATACATAAGGATTATTGTAATATCAGTGTTTTTGGGAAAATCAACCTTGAGAATTAGTCAGAAATGGATTATTCAGACCCATTGGAAGTGGAATTTTAAGTGTAGAAATTATGTTTACAATATCACCGTTAAAGTAATCAATTAGTGCAAGAAATTGTGTGACTTTCAAGAATCCACTCCATCAAATTCTTTAAAGAATAGATTTAACGAATTTTCAAATTGTTCATTTAGTTTTTGTAAACGTGTCAAATCTACAGTAAGTGTTTCTTGATCAAACCAAGGATCGGATAAATACAAATCTCTATTCATCTCAATTTGAATCCACGGAACAGGATTATTTCCATATGTTTTTGTAATATAACCACCATGAAATGGATCATTTAAGGAGATTTCATTTCTATCAATTTCATAAGACTTAGAAATACACGAAGCCAATAACTCCAGCATTTCTTCAGATGCGGTTTGCCCATCATTATTTGACAGACAAAATTTCGGTCTTTTGTTATTCTTGCCATCTGGAGAAATGCTGGGTGCAAATGATGCCATTGAATGGCAATCTAAACATAATTGTAATTTCAACTCATCGAGATTTTTCTGTATGGAATTATGATATGGAAGATAGTATAATTCAATTAGCAAAGTTCTCAGAGAAGGATCAGGTTCCTTTCTATCAAGATAAATCGGTTTTGCGTAGCAAGTAGAACTTTTAATTAAACCATCAGGATTTTTTGGTGGTAAATCGTCTTGTGAACGATTAAGATCAATGAACGCTCTAGCAATATTTGTCTTAATTACACGTTGAACTTTATCTCCCAAATCAAATATTTCAATAACAAAAGGATCAGAATCATCAAAAAGATCTTTATTTGTAATGCATAAATGCCCATCAAGTTCTATAGGTTTCTTTCTTCCACCATGTGGAATAGATAACAAAACAGGCAGTTGTTCTAATTTAATCCCTCGGCGATCCCATCACGTCTTACTTCTGCCACTCCTTGAAATCCATCTTGTGTCTGCAGCCTCATTGTTGCATGAATTGCACCATGATAAAATGAATATCGTTCTTTAACAGAAATGTCATAGCCCATCTCTTTAAGATAATCGATAATTTCAGTTCTAAATCCCCCATCCTCTATACTAATAGTGCCACCAATAGAACAATGAAATCTTGGTCGCTCAATTGCCTGATCCATTGATAAATCACCATCAATGATTCTAGACAGAAATTGAGTTATTGTAGAAAATATTCTCTGACTTCCAGGACTTCCCACAACCATCCACAGTTTAGAATTGTTAAAAATCAATGCAGGAGACACAGATGTCCAAGGTATTGCATTTGGTCTAATGAAATAAGGATGATTAGGATTGTTAAATTCAAACGCTGACATGTAATTATTATATAGAAATCCCAAACCTTCAGCTGCAGTTTTTGAGCCATATGCAAGTTCTATTGATTGTGTTATGCCAACGGCATTGCCTTCATCATCCATAGTCGAAAAATGCGTAGTATCTTCGCCTCCAAAATCAGGATCTTCCATAGGCAAAGTAGCATCCATAGAATTATGAATGGAATCAGCCATTTGTTTTGCAAAAGTTCTTTGTAAATGTAATTTATCCTGAATTTGATCATATGTATGACGATTAAATGGCCGTTGTAATCGATGCAAGAATGCTTTTCTGAATGTCTCAGCAACAAAGTGGTATGAGCTAGGTTTTGAACTTCTAAGAAATTTTGAAGGAAGGTGATTCAACATCATCAATGTAAGAAGTAAAGTTCTACCTGCTGCAGGTGGAGGTAAAGTTGCAACTGTAACATGACGATATTTTCTACTAATGGGTTTTCGAATTAATGGTTCTGGAATATACGCTAAATCTTCTTCTTGAATTAAACCATGATTTTTTTTCATATCTGCTGCAATTTTTTTTGCAATTTTTCCGTGATAAAAAATACGATATCCATATTCGGCTATAGACGATAATGTTTCAGAAAGATCATCCTGAATGAATCTATCCCCTACATCATATGGAACAAGCCCGTCTTTTAGAAAATATTTTGCGCCAGATTTTGATTTAATTGAATGAAAATTATCCAACTCTCTTTGCTGTAAACTATGTTGAAGTTGTGTAATTTTATATCCTTTTTTGGCAATGTGGATCGAAGGAGAAACAATCTTTTGCCATTCTAAACGACCATATCTTTCATGTAAAAATCCTATCATAGACAAAGTGCTCGGAATTGTTGTAGATTTGTATCCTAAACGACGGTTTTTCTTTTTAGCATAAAATGATGAATGTGCCAGAGAAGGAGATCGGCTAGAACCATCTATCGCATATGATTTTCCATTGAAATAGACGATTCCCATGGACTGACCTCCAAGTCCAGAAGCTTGGGGTTCACATACTCCCAATGCAAGTGCCGTAGCACATGCCGCATCAATGGCATTTCCGCCTTTTTTTAGCATTTCTACTCCAGCTTTTGTAGCATCAGGAAAGGCGGAAGATACCATGCCTTTTTTTGCAAAAGATGATTTTTTGTTGGTAGTGGATCTAAAAGAATTTTCTATCTTTTCAAGATTCAATTTTGTGTGATACCCTTTGATTTAGAAGAAATTTTGTTTAATACGAATATTATTTGCATCAATAATTGAAAGACATACCACTACAAATACTGATCTGGATAAAGATAAAAAATTACAAAAAAGGTATTTTTGGATAAAAAAATTTCACTGCTGTAGTATAAGATATAGTGAATTATTAAAAATTTAGAAATGGTACAAACTAAAGCACAAAGAAGTGCAGCAGCTAAAAAAGCAGCTATAACTAGAAAAAGAAATGCTGCATCCAAAGCAGCTCCTAAAAGAAAGGCAGCAGCTAAAAAAGCAGCTCCTAAAAGAAAGGCAGCAGCTAAAAAAGCAGCTCCTAAAAGAAAGGCAGCAGCTAAAAAAGCAGCTCCTAAAAGAAAGGCAGCAGCTAAAAGACGATAACAACGTCAACAAACTAACAATCGTCATCAAGATGGCGAATTGTTTTCCATTTTTCTAAAATTAAGCAGTGAAAACTATGCATCTTAGAAGTAATTAATTTCTAAAATTTTTATTGAAGGTTTTTCTTTCCGTATGATTTTAGTCAATTAGGTTTTGCCTACAAACCTTGTGACGGCATTTCTACGAAATTATTCATCAATATAAACACGATGGACAATTTATTCTTTTGATACATCTTTTTTCGATTCTGTTATGTTGTAGATTAAAAAGATACTTTTTAGATTATCATGTTTTGTAGTTAAGAAAAATGCTTTTTACTCTAATTTCTACAAATTACAATAACCAGATAATTACAGACATGTAAATCATAATTCTAAAGATAATCAACGAATTAAGAAATACAATTTCAATACATGGTTTTCATTCTTTTCTTTTTTCTTTGATCTTTTTCTTTAGAAGAGGATTTTAAAGAGTAGTCGTATTCAGGATATAATTTGTCAAACCTACTTTCAACTCCATCTTCCTCAGCATTTGGGTTTGAATAATCCATTAAAGTAACACCACGTCTAGTTGTGCCAAATTGAATCTTTTTCTTTACACAAATCAGAACAATATTCCATCTTATTATCTAATTTTTCACCACAGTAATTACAATGAATAGATGGATCATATGATTTGGTATCCAATGCAGGTTCACGATAATTTAGCAATTGTTGGCAATACAAGAGTATCATTTAAAAAATATCAGATAATTGAGTTCATTTAAAATGAAATCAATTCATTTGCAGTTTAAATAACTGGATTTGAGGTGAGCTAGACAACACACCAAAATGTTACAAATGACGCCGTTAAAAATAGGATAATAAAGCAATACAAGAAATTAACAAAATCAAATAGATTTATTATATTCCAAGCCCAGATTTTTGAGAAATTTGTTAGCTTCCTTCATAGCATGTTTTTGTATTTTCACACGGTCTTCTTTTTGTATGGTTTTGGATTCTAGTAGCAGTTCATTCATGAGTCGAATTCCTTCATGCGCTCCTTTTCTAAGCCCTAATTGATATAATATTGGAAGATTGGATATGGCCGAAGATACACCAAAATTTATTTTAGAACCACCAGAAGATTTATCTGGAAATTCAATTTTTATGAATTTCTCAACTACTTTTGAAAGTATATCGTCGAGGTTCTTACTTAGATTACGTTCAAGTTTTGTATTCTTTTCTTTTCGTGCCATCATGATAATTCGTTTAATTTTAAGTAATGCCTGATTTGATTCAACCGAATCAAAATCGTTTGCAGAAAGATTCACTTCAAAATCTTTCATAAATGAAGAAATGATGAAAGACAATGCTTCTTTTCTACAGGATGTTTTTGTTGTTCCAAAAGGACAGTTATCACAATTTGTAGTAAAGTATCTGGCACCACGTTGACCAAAGCTAGACAAGATGATTTTATCTTGATCACGTAATTTACTAATTGTTCTAGATACAAGGCCTTCATCAATTAAAAGAGATCGGGAAATTTCTTGATTAGAATATGAACCCTCATCAATTAATTTTAAAATCTCTTCTTCTAGTTCACCTGGAGATCGCCTTGACTGTTCTTCGATGGCATCAGCCAAATAATGAGATACCAATTTGTCCCCAGCATCATGATTAATTATGAATGTAGTTCCATTAAATTCAGCATCCAGGCCAGAAAGGGTTTCCGTCTTGATGATTTTGGCAAGAATCTTGTCAAAGTGTTTAATTTTGAACTCTTTTAATGATTCAGCTAATTGGGTTTTAGAAATTTCAAGATGGCCCTTTGCAAATAAATGATATAGTGCCCACCTGACCTTTCTTTCATCACTTCTTTCAATTAAACGCAATAAACCACAAAAATCATCAATGTCATCCCATTTAATCTCAGATATTTCATCATCAGAGATTTTGATGAATAGTATGTTATCAAGATTTTGTAGAAATTTTTCAAATTTTTTTAGTGTTTGCTGTTTTCTTGAAGTTTGTTTGATTTTGAGACTTTTAGGTATTTCATTGATTAAATTCTTTTTTAAAATGGTGGAATCGTTACGAAATATTTTTGTTTCATATTTTAAAAATTCAAAAAATTCCAAAGATTTATCGTTAATTGAACTTGGGGAAAACAATTTCAGCCCCAATAGATTTTGATTTGAAAGTCCCACATGTTTTCAAGATCATTTGACTATTTATGAGTACCAAGACAAGTAGATGACCAACATTCTCACGTTAAAATAGACAGTAAAAGGCATAATGGGAGAGATTTTAAAACAAATCTATTTTCAGAGAATAAAAGCAGGTCTAAGATTTTGAAAAGTATATTAAAAATAACGGCTGCAGCACATGATCATAATGGCATTGCTTACTGCTAAAGAAATTAAAAAATTAGATGATGCGTGTTTAGAACTATCTAAAGATGAAAAAGTAAGGCACGTAGGGATAATCAACGAACATGGGAGATTGATTGCAGGAGGATTCAAAAAAGGAAAGTCACCGTTGATCAAAGATGAGAAAATATCCATGACATACATGCAAATGCAGTTAGATTTTAAAATGAGAAAAGAGCTTGACGATGTTCTTGGACCAATTGACTATATTGCATCTAGAAGAACAAAACAATTGATCATAAGTGTCCCAATTGGAGATAATTTGATACTCATTTCAGCAGAACCGGATGCAGACGATAAGCAAATCATAAAAAAGGCGGAAGAATTGTTTGACGACATAACAATTTCCACAATTTAAAATACGTTGTTCATTGTAATGAATAGTGTACATCACAGAACAAAACAGTTCCATTAGGCAATGTTTTTGCTGTAATACAACGTCCGTCTTCTAATCCTTTGCCACAAACATAGCATTCAACCTTAGAAACTGAAGAATGTGATTTTTCAGGATTATGCATTTTGTGCATAATCGTTTGATTAACCCCCTGCATGGTAATTACCATACGTTCAGATACGATATAAAGGTACCGTACTATACCGTAACTTTATCATGCCTAAAGCGAGTATTTTAAACAAAAACGGCATCGTCTGCCCCTACTCATCAATTTAAATAATAATACATCAAAATTTTGTACATGGGTGGACATCTTTGGAAATGCTCAAGCAAAAATAATACCCCTAGATTTATCTGAAAACCAATTTCAAATTTATAATAAAATCTCAAGAAATTACTCACATTCATTCCTGTTTGAGTCATTAACAGGTCCTGAGGTTTTGGCAGAAACCTCAGTGATGGGGTTTGATCCAAAAATAGTTCTCAAAGGATATTCAGACAAAGTTGAAATAATTTCGGATGGAAAAACACAAACGATTCAAACCACAGACCCATTTTTAGAACTAAAAAAAATATTAGGAAAATCAGATGATCAGAGTTACAGATACTTGGGAGGGGCAGTAGGAGTTGTGAACTATGATGCAATCAGACTAGTAGAAAATATTGCGGATTCACATGATTCAAAACAACCACTAATGGAGTTTGGAATTTATGACGATGGAATACTTTATGATAACGTACACAAAAAGTTATTCTATTTCTATCATGATGAAAATAGATTTGACAAATTAATAATGGGAGAAGATGTTTTTGAAGAATTTCATTCAAGTGAAGTGACTCCAAACATGGACAAAGAAAAGTTTTCTGAAATTGTGAATAAAGCAAAAAAATACATTCATGATGGAGATATTTTTCAGGTTGTATTGTCTAGAAAATTTGCATTCAAAAACAATGGAGACCATTTAACATTGTACAAAACACTACGAAAACTAAATCCATCCCCATACATGTATCATTTAAAACAAGGTAGAAAAACCATCATCGGCGCATCACCAGAAATGTTAGTTAGAATCACAAAAGACAAAGTAGAAACATTCCCGATTGCAGGAACTAGAAAGATTACCAATGATGAGAAAGAAAACAAAAAGTTGGCAGACGAATTAATTCATGATGAAAAAGAACTGGCAGAACATACAATGTTAGTAGATTTGGGCAGAAACGATATCGGAAGGGTTTGCAAATATGGCACAGTCCATCCAGAATCATTGATGCAGATAAAACGATTCAGTCATGTTCAGCACATAGTGAGTCATGTTATAGGCAATTTAGATCCTAAAAACGATATGTTTGATGCGTTTCAAGCAGTTTTTCCCGCAGGAACAGTTTCGGGAGCACCAAAGGTCAGAGCCATGGAAATTATTGATGAATTAGAACCTGAAGCAAGAGGCCCATATGCTGGTGCAGTAGGATATTTCTCATACAATGGTTGTTGTGATTTTGCAATTGCAATTAGAAGTATTTTCATTGAAGATAATGAAGGATTCATACAATCAGGGGCAGGAATTGTTTCAGATTCAATTGCTGAAAACGAATTCAGAGAAACAGAACATAAAGCAGGAGCCATGCTTCAAGCACTAAGAGAGGCATCAAAATGAAATTTCTAATCATTGACAACTATGATTCATTTGTATATAACATTGCACAGTATCTAGGAGAATTAGGAGTTGACTGTGAAGTCATACGAAATGACAAGATTACACTAGATCAGATTAAACAAAATAATTATGATGGAATAATAATTTCTCCAGGTCCAGGAACACCTGAAGATAAAAAATATTTTGGTGTTTGCTCAGATGTCATTAAAAATATTGGTCCAACCACACCAATTCTGGGAGTTTGTTTAGGGCATCAGGGAATTATTCATGCATTTGGTGGCAAAGTAACTAATGCAGGATGTGTTAGACATGGCAAGACAAGTCCAGTAAAGCATACAAATTCAGGATTGTTTCTAAATGTAAAAAATCCATTTAGAGCAACACGATACCACAGTTTGGTTGGAGATAAAACAAAAATTCCAGATGATCTAGAGGTAACTGCCACAGCTGACGATGATGGAGAAGTAATGGCAATTACACATAAAAAATACCTAATCCAAGGCGTACAATTTCATCCAGAATCAATTATGACGGAGAATGGCAAAAAGATTCTAGAGAATTTTATAAGTCAAGTGAAGGAGAAAAAATCACGTTCAAAATAGAACAGGAGATGGTTTCCATGACAGAAATGCTTACTGATAGAGAAAAACTTGTTTCAGTCTATGGATTCACAAAATACTATTCAGATGAAAATATTCCAGATGATTTTATTCACATGTTAGTGGAGCAATGCGTTAAAAAAAACACAAACCTAGAAACAGTTGATCTGAAAAAAGAGATAGAAGGATTAGATAATTTTTTGACATTTACAATAGAATCTACAATGCAAAATATTGAAAAATCAGTTTTGTATAAAAGAATAATTTCAGATATTCCAAAGCCATTCACAGTGGGAGATTATCTCAAAAAAAATGCAAGAGAGGCATTAATTTTTGTATATTCAGTAGGAAAAGGAATCGAGGACGCATCAAAAGAGAGCAACGTTCCATTTGATTTTCAAAACTATATAAAAAAATTTGATGACTGGGTATTTTATGAGAGTTTTTCAGATAAAGAGTTTGAAGAGATTCCCAAACACACACTAAGGTTTCTAAATACAGTCACTGATGAGATCAAACGAAAGCCGGAATCAGGAGAGAGAGAATGATTTCAGAGATCATTGCAAAACTTCAACAAAAAACTGATCTAAATTATGATGAGATGAATTCGGTCATGACAGATATTCTATCAGGAAAAACAGATGATGAACAAAATACAGAATTTTTATCATGTCTTGCAGAAAAAGGAGAGACAGATGATGAGTTATTAGGGATGCTCGATAAAATGCAAGAGTTTTCACTCAAGGTCCAAACAAAAAACAGAGGAACAATAATCGACATGTGTGGCACTGGAGGAGATAAGATTCGGACGTTTAACGTGTCAACTACCGCATCGTTTGTTGTAGCAGCTGCAGGCGGAATCGTTGCAAAACATGGAAATCGTTCAAGCTCCGGAATTTCAGGAAGTGCAGACATTTTTGAATATTTTGGATATGATTTGAACCTAGAACCTGCACAAATTTCAGAAATTTTGCTAAAGCACAACATTTGTTTTATGTTTGCACAAAAATTTCACCCTGCAATGAAGCATGTGTCCAAAGTAAGAAAACAACTAGGAAGAAGAACTGCATTTAATTTGCTAGGACCGCTATCAAATCCTGCAGGAGTTAAAAATCAACTAATAGGAGTATCATCAATAGAATATCTTGACAGACTACCTGCAATTTTGAAAAGAAAGGGGTCACAAAACATCATGACAGTACGTTCCGATGATGGAATGGACGAATTTTCCACAAGTGCTGCCAACAGAGTATGTATTTTGAGAAATAACAAAGTGTTGATGAATGTAATTGATCCAGTGGTGGTGGGACTGCACAAATCAAGACTTGAAGACATACAAATCAAGACAAAGGAAGAAGCCATAAAATCATTTGTGGGGGTTCTCAACAATACAGCAACCCAAGCTATGATTGAGACTACGGCATTAAATGCAGCTGGCGGGTTAATCGTTGCTGATATTGCCAATAATTTCGAGGAAGGAGTAGACATTGCATTAAATACAATTAAAGACGGCAAAGCATTTTCATTGCTAGAGAAATTTGTTGCAGATACAGGAGACATTTCAAAATTAAATGAGTTGGTATAATGGCAGAAAACATCCTTAGAAAATTAGTAAATAATTCTCAGATGGCAATCGATGATGGAATATACGATATTGATGCAAAACTGCAAAAATCAAGTAAAGATTTCGTGCACATAATTAAAACAAATCCTCATGCTACACTCCTAACTGAAATTAAATTTGCATCACCGTCACTTGGAAAGATTAGAACAACATCAGATCCTGTAAGCATTGCAAACCAGATGATTGCAGGAGGCGCCAAAGCATTGTCAATTTTAACTCAACCCCACCTATTCAATGGCTCCCCTGAATTTTTCATGAAAGTGAGACAAGCATTTGATGTGCCATTATTAATGAAAGACATCATGATTGATAAAATTCAGATTGACGCAGCAAAAAAGATAGGTGCAGACTACATGCTAGTGATTCAATCATTATTTGATCAGAAATTCCTCAAAGATATTGATGAGTTCATCAGTTATGGGCACAAACAAGGATTGGAAATTTTACTCGAAGTCCACACAAAGGATGAATTTGAAAATGCCCTAAAGACAGATGCAGACATCATTGGAATTAATAATAGAAATCTAGACACATTGGAGATCGATATCAAAACTACAGAATATGTCCTAAAAGGATACGAGAAATCAAGAATAATTCTATCTGAAAGTGGAATTGAAACACCAGAAGATATCAATTATCTCAAAAAATGCGGTGCAGATGCATTTCTAATCGGTTCAAGCATAATGAAAAGCGACAACATTCAAGAACAGGTAAAAAAATTGGTGAATGCATATTGAAATATCCTAAAAATGGCAAATTTGGAGAATTTGGTGGGAAATACATCCCAGAGACACTTGTTCCAGCAATTGAGGAATTAGAAGAAAACTATCTCAAATTCAAAAATGATAAAAATTTCAAAAAAGAATTAGACTATTATCTAAAAGTGTATGCAGGACGTCCAACGCCATTATACTATGCAAAAAATTTATCAGAAAAACTAGGAGGTGCAAAAATCTATCTAAAAAGAGAAGACTTGTTGCACGGAGGAGCCCACAAGATCAATAACACTTTGGGTCAAGCACTACTAGCAAAAAAAATGAACAAAAAAAGAATCATTGCCGAAACGGGGGCGGGACAACACGGTGTCGCAACAGCTATGGCTTGTGCGGCTTTGGGAATGAATGCAGAAGTGTACATGGGATACAAGGACACCATACGTCAAAAGCTTAATGTGTTTAGAATGGATTTGTTAGGTGCAAAGGTACATCCTGTAAAATCTGGATCAAAGACACTCAAAGATGCCATCAATGAGGCAATTCGCGACTGGATTACGAACGTAGAGACAACATATTATCTTCTTGGCTCAGCTGTTGGCCCACACCCATATCCGGTAATGGTAAGAGACTTTCAAAGTGTGATTGGTACAGAAATCAAAACCCAAATGAAAAAAATCAGCAACAAAACACCAGACAGTGTAATTGCATGTGTTGGAGGAGGCTCCAATGCAATAGGAACCTTTTATCCACTTGTAGATACAAATGCAGAGATCATCGGTGTTGAGGCAGCAGGTCATGGACTAAAATCAAAAATGCATTCAGCAACACTATCAGCAGGTTCGAAAGGAGTACTACATGGTATGATGACATATCTACTTCAAGATGAAGAGGGGCAGATTACTGAGACACACAGTATTTCAGCAGGACTAGATTATCCGGGTGTTGGACCTGAGCATTCATACTATAAAGATACCAAGAGAATAAAATATCATTCAGCAACAGATGTCGAAGTAATTGATGCATTCTTAACGCTTACAAGAACAGAAGGGATAATCCCAGCTCTTGAATCAGCTCATGCCATAGCTGAGGCAATCAAAGTAGCTAGAAAAGGAAAGAGATCAGAATCAATCGTAGTGACACTTTCTGGAAGAGGCGATAAAGACGTAGAAGAAGTGCAAAAATATCTAAATAAAAATAAAAAAACGCATACCAAATAATACCTATTTAGTGTATTTTTTTTAATTTCATCTGTAGAAATTCATCCAAATAATCATCTAAACATGGCAGCTAAAAAAGCAGCAACTAAAAAAACAACAGCAAAAAAACCAGCAGCAAAAAAAACAACAAAGGCTTCAAAAAAGAAATAATCTTTTGAACCCTTGTTTTTTATTTTTAATAATTTTATTTTCAGCCACTAATCACGTAAATGAGATTTCTCTTAATTTTAAACTGCATCTCATCAGATTTGAAAACAAAATTATTGAATAGTTCAAAACAGTTTTTATTAAATGAGATAATCAAACCAAGCAAGGTTAAATGTCAAAGATTAAAGAAAAATTTGCGGAATTAGAGAAGAAAAATCAGAAAGCCTTGGTGTCATATATTATGGCAGGATTTCCTGATGAAAAGGCCACAATTTCAACAGTAAGAGGCCTTGTCAAAGGTGGAGCAGACATCATAGAGTTAGGATTTCCGTTTTCAGATCCTCTAGCTGACGGGCCCGTCATTCAGAATGCAAGTACTGTATCGCTTCAAAAAGGAGCTAAAATAAATAAATTTTTTACACTTGTTAAAAAAATAAGAAAAGAGACAAACATACCACTAGTGCTAATGACATATACAAATATTTTGTATCATAAAGGATATTCAAAATTTATCAAAGATGCAAAAAATGCAGGAATTGACGGATTCATTCTTCCGGACATGTCAATTGAAGAATCAAAAGAATACACACATGCTGCCAAAAACAATGCAGACACAGTATTTTTGATTTCTCCAAACACTACAAAAAAAAGAATAGAAAAGATTTCAAAAGCATCTACAGGATTTTTGTATCTTGTAGCAGTTTATGGTACAACGGGTATCAAAACAGGGATAAAAAATTATACACTAAAAGCAATTAAAGATGTTAAAAAACAAACAGGCGGTAAAATTCCCATAGGGGTTGGATTTGGAGTTTCAACACCAGATGATGTGAGAAAATACATCGACGCAGGTGCAGACGCAGTAATTGTTGGTAGTGCATATTTGAAATTAATTGAAAATACTCCTCAAAACAAATTAGAATCAAAGATAGCAGCATTTACAAAAAAGCTCAAAAAACAAACAATTCCCAAATAATTATCAAACCGTCAAAGATGGTGGTCAAGTATTTTACATGCATGGAGGGGGAACTTGATTTCAGTTATGACCACCAAACTAGAATGTCTTCAATAACATACACACAAAGAAAAATAAAAAAAGTTCGACAAGAATTTCTAAAACTTGTTTAAAAAAAGAATAATTTCTGTACGATTGTGTAATTACCTAGCAATTGACAATCTTGATCGAACAACAAACAAAGTTGAAAAAACACCAATACTCAGAATAGCCATTGTCAAAATTCCAAATTCCGGAATAACATAAGAGCCCATAACTTTGATTTCCTTTGAATGAGGTTTTATCGGGATGATTAATTTAGAACCTGTTGCAGTTTCTTCAATTTGAATTTCTGCCAAGTCTCCATCCACCCAAACAGTGTCAGGATTTTCAATTAATGTTGGTGGCAAAATTATAGTTATTTGTTCATTTTCAGTATCGCCTGCAATAGTGAATGTCAAAGAACGCCCATTAGGATCAACGTGTACAGCATTTGCAAGATTAGTGTCTAAAATGTATTTTACTTCAAATCCCAATCCATCATCACTGTATCCAGAGGCCACACGAGAAACAGATTGTACACTACCAGGATTCTTTACTACGTGAACTACTCCATTCATCCAAGGATGAAGACTGCAATAATAATAAAAATCACCCAGATCTGTAAATTCCTTAGTGTATGAATCACCTGCAGTAAAAAGGCCACTATCAAAAAGACCATTTTCTTCACCCGACTGAGTTACAGAGGTAATTGTATGAAACGCAGTATCAGCGTTTTTCCACGTAACAGAGTCTCCAGGATAGATTGTAATTACACCAGTTGTCACACCAGTAGATTTTTCTGACCAAAAGAACGGAGCTCCAGGATCAGATGCACCAGAAGGAATCTTGATTTCATATGTAGATGCAGCAAAAGCAAGAGTAGAGGAACCAAGAACCAGTACAAACAACACCGGTAAAACAAGAGTGATCCTCATAGAATAACAAAATACAAACTCATATTTCAACTGTTTTGATCGACAAAACATACAAAAACCAGATGCTCGTTTCATTAATGTGCAGGCAAAGTTCATTTTTGTTACAGGCGGTGTGATGTCGGGTCTGGGAAAGGGCGTAACTACCTCCTCAATTGCAAAATTATTAC
This sequence comes from Nitrosopumilus zosterae, assembly GCF_025998175.1. NCBI lineage: Archaea > Thermoproteati > Nitrososphaerota > Nitrososphaeria > Nitrosopumilales > Nitrosopumilaceae > Nitrosopumilus > Nitrosopumilus zosterae. The sequence continues at coordinate 842,094 of NZ_AP026695.1, read as the reverse complement.
AATTAGCTGACCAGAAAGTATCATGTATCAAGATAGATCCGTATCTCAACTATGATGCAGGGACAATGAATCCAATTGCACATGGAGAAGTCTTTGTAACAGAAGACGGAGGGGAATGCGATATGGACATTGGAAATTATGAAAGATTCCTAAATCAGAATATTCCAAAAAGTCACAATATCACTACTGCGCAAGTATACTCTTCAGTAATCGAGGCAGAAAGAAGGGGAGAATATCTAGGAGCATGCGTACAAATAATTCCTCATGTAACGGATGAGATAAAAAATAGAATCAGAAAGATTGCTGAAGAAGAAAAACTTGATTTTTTGATTGTAGAATGTGGCGGAACCGTAGGAGATATTGAATCTCTACCATTTTTGGAAGCACTCAGACAGTTAAGAGTGGAGGAAGGGCCACAAGGAGTAATCTTTGTTCATGTAACATTAGCACCATCATTAGATGTTGTAGGAGAACAAAAAACAAAACCTACGCAACACAGCGTACAAGAACTCAGAAGAATTGGTATTCAGCCGGATTTTTTAGCAGTCAGATGCACATTACCGTTAGAAGAAAAAACAAAGAAGAAAATTGCAATGTTTACAAATGTAACACCAAATGATGTTTTATCATGTCATGATGCAAATTCAATATTCGAAGTTCCACAAATGCTGTATGATCAAGGAATTATGGATTCCATATTTACCAAATTTGGCAAGGTTGGAATGGTTAACGCTTCAGCCAACTGGGATAAATGGAATGAGATTGCCCAGAACATGGTAAATCACGAAGACCAAAAAGTAAAGATTGCAATGGTGGGAAAATATGTTACGCTTACAGATAGTTATGTTAGCGTAAATCATGCATTAAAGCATGCAGGTGCAAAAATTGGAAAATCAGTAGATATAGACTGGATAGATTCTGAGTCAATTTCAGACTATAACATACTAACAAAATATGATGGGATTTTGGTTCCAGGAGGGTTTGGTACAAGAGGCTCTGAAGAAATAATTAATACTGCAAACTTTGCACGAGAAAAAAACATTCCATATCTCGGTATTTGTTTTGGATTTCAATTAGCAGCAGTTGCATTTGGCAGAAATGTTTTGAAATTAGATGATGCAAATTCTACTGAGATAAAGACGGATGCAAAAAATCCAATAGTTGATTTGCTTCCAGAACAAAAAGATGTTTCAGATATGGGAGGATCACTCAGATTAGGAGCAAATGAAATAATAATCAAAGAAAACACAAAGGCACATAAAATTTACAACGCAGATTCCATAAATAAAAGACACAGACACAGATATGAAATAAACAAAAAATACATACCAGAATTTGAGAAAAACGGACTGATATTTTCTGCAGAAAGTGACGGAGGAAAAAGAATGGAAATGTTAGAAATCCCATCACATAGATTCTATATTGGAGTTCAATTCCATCCAGAATTCAACAGTAGGCCAGGATTTCCAGAAGAAGTTTTTGCAGCGTTTGTAAAGGCAGCGTCGGAGAAATAAGGAATTGAATCCCAATTATGGGAAATGACAGTTTTCACTATATACTTAAAAAATCAAGTTTTTGTAAGTTTTGACAGAATGTAAGGAATGTGGCAGAGTATACGAAACAGGTGTGAAAGGTTGTTGTTCTGAGGACTGTTTTAGGAAAAATATTCAGAAACGAATTGATGAAGCAGTAGAAAATGACACTTCACATACAAAAAAAATTTCCAGAGAAGAGTCTTGAAAGATTATTCAATTTTGGATATTTGGTAAATTTTCTGTCTAGCATCTCGAATAGAGACTTTCTTTTTCACGTATCCTTTTTTCAACAGATGGCTTAATGCCAATCGAACAGTTCTATCAGGAAGTAAGGTCTTGTTTACAAGATCCTTTTGGGTTAATGCGCCTTCATATTCCAATGTTTTCAACAGTAATTTTGAGCTTGGTGGCATGCTGAGTAATTCTTCTGCCAAATGAACTTTCTTAGCAAGCGCAGAGATTGCCGTAGAATCTTTTTTTAGACGAATAATTTTAGCCGGAGGGAAAAATTGAGTACATTCTACAGTTTTGTTCACCTTGAATCTATCTAGACCATCAAGTATAGCTTCACAGTGTATTCTTGCAGAGACATCGTCAATTTCAATCAGGCTTTCATTAGATACAATGATGGGTCTTCTTGTGACGTCAAGTGAATTGACAGAAATTATTTCAAACACTGCTGAATCTTGAAATAGAACGGGTCCACCTGCAGACATCGAATATGCAGAAGAACCGATTGGCGTTGATACAATAATTCCATCACTGTTATCATGCCACACCTCTTCACCATTCACTCTCAACGAATGCTCCATTAGCATGGCACTCTTTGATGAAAACACAGCAACATCATTTAGAACCGGATATACGCTTTTTCCATCAATTTTGACTCCAAGCCGCGGAACTTCCTCAACTGTATAATTTTGTTTTTTTAAAATACCAACAAATGATGAAAATTCCCTAAGTTCAATCTGTGCCAAGAATCCGCTTGCTTCTCCTTCACTAATACCCAACACAGGCGAAGTGGAATCAAATGTCCTGTGAAAATAATTTCTAACACCTTTGTCTCCCCCCAAAACAATAACGCAGTCCGCTGGTTTTGTTTTTGATTTTGTTATAGGAAATGATTTAATGGCATTTTCGTCTAAAATTTTTTTGATTATCTTTGCTGCATTTTCTGCAGTCCCAGAACCGTATATTCCTATTTGCACAGAAGAAACAATCAATTCAGTATAATAAAAGAATATTTGGTATTTTGTGCGTAAAATTTTGTATGTTAGAAACAGTCAATTGAGATTTACTGTTTATCTGCCATTTCTAGTGCACCCACATTTGACATAGATTACTTTGAATTCTCCATCAGATTTCACATTATGAGACATAGGTTTTCTACAATGTTGGCATTCTACAAATCCATGATATTCCTCAACTTTGACAATCTTGTATTGCCAAGACTTGGTATGTTCATCCCAGTATACAGAATTGATTTCTGATGGACCATCCATGCTTTGAATAAATTAAAGGGTTGTTGAATATTTGTCTTTGTTGATTTTAAGTTTCATTGTAAAAATAATTTCCTACAAGACAAAACAATAGGCTTAAGTTTGAAAATTTTCAAATCAGATTTATGGATATTTCTTCAAAAAAATTACCGATGATTTTGATTGTCATACTTTTAGGAATTTTAATAGTACAATTTGTCAGCAATGATTCAGATAAAAAATTCATAGATGTTGAAACGTGTGAAATCTGGGTTGAAGACAGTTTAACTAAAAAACCACGATACTTGGGCGAATATGATTCCAAATGCCTAGATTTTAAAAATCTAAATCCGTAAAAACGGAATTGTACAAAAAGAATAGTTTTTAAAAAATTAGGAGAACTATAAATCTCTGAATTTTATTAAATTGTAAAAATACGATGCGTTATTTTGAATTGTCCCCTTTTGAGGGATTTTCTGCAATCCTATATTTTTTGAATCAAGTGCAGCCTGAGCTGCTCCACCGGCAAAAGAGAGGGCCCACAAAAAATCCTTTTCCTTTAACATCGTACATGTGAATGCAGAGCAAAAGATATCTCCGATTCCAGTTGTGTCATGAATGTTCTTGTTTGGAAGTGTGATTGAATAAATTTTATCTTTTACCAAAAGAGACACATCGGTCTTATTTGTAAGAAGAACATATTGAACTCCTTTTTTTTGTAAAGACAACATCATTTCATCATGAGACCCATTAACAAGACATTCACCTTCCTCAGGATTAATTTTAATTGCATTCACATTTGACAAATCAAGTTCAGTTTTTTGTAAGAAGATATTATTTTGAGCATCTTTTTGTCTCAAAAATCCCTGAGGATCAACAAAAAGAAAATTTGAGTCGTCTTTAATTTTCTTGAAAACATCTTGAGAAACTTCATGGAATATAGGACTGACAATATGCCCATCAGCATCTATTTTGGAATAATCTACAGGATCACACTCATTTTCAAGTTTCAGCGTTCTATTGGAGCCATTAATGGAAATAAGAAATTTAGTGGTATTCTTTTCTGATTCAGAATTTATAAAATTTATTTTGTTTTCAGCAAGATATTGTTTAGGAAAGTCAGGACCAAATTTTGTAAAAAGATCAACATCAAATTTCAATTGCCTTGCAGTGATTCCACAGTAACATGATGAACCTCCAATCTGTTCGTATTTGGAGTCATCAATAGATATTGTATCAATTGCACAATGAGCAAATATGGCTAGTTTCATTTTTTTTATTTTAGAGACTAGAGATTTAGTTTTTTGCATTTTTTTTGTCATTGCAATCTTTACAAAGAATGGTGCCCTTTTCTATCACAAGGTCAACACCAGACCGAAAGCAACTATGACAAAGCCCACGCATTATTACATTTTAAAGTAATCAACTAGAATTAAAACAAGATCTTTTTTGGTTGAATTATAGTAAAATTTAGCAATTCCGCATTTTTCCCCATTCACATTATACAAAACCCATATTTTGGAATCAATTTAGATTCAATACTAACGACCAACATCAAATGGAGAAAAAAGATATGCTCAATTTAAGCAGAACACGGTTTAATTTCAAATAGTGTACACCATTAGTAATGGGGCTCGGTACAAAACCGGTGTGGAAATGCGATGTTTGTGAACATGAATGGTTGTCCAGGTTCGATGATAAACCATTACGATGTGCTAGCTGCAAGACTCCCTATTGGAACAAATTTGAAAATATCAAAAATAACAGAGACGGCAAGTCAAGAAAAATTTTTAGGAGAAATCATGAATAGCACAGCAATAACCGCAATTATAGGAATTGCCATTTTAACAACATCGACTTTGGCTTTTGGAGCTACTATTTCAACACCTCTTTCATTCAATCTAATTGGCGCTAGTGATAATGTAGAAGTTCCCGCCCCTAGTGTAAATATTACGTCAATTGATTTCATTCAAGAAGTTGCAGGAAACGGAGTGATAGAGACAGATGCGATAAATTTTTCAGTTGGAAATGAAGACCCGCTTAATTCACATTCGTATGAAGTATGTCTAGTAATTGAAGGTCCGATAGGAATATTCAATCCATCTGCAGGTGGCACTCCAGCATGTACAACTACGTCATCCATTCCAGCCAACGGAATTATTACAAATCAATTAATTTCCACCACAAATGCAACTGCAATCTCAGATTTACTTAACATCAGTGTGTCAGTTGAAGAGCTAACATAAAATCATCGAATTAAAGTTAGTCTTACTTTCATATGAAGAATTATTTCAAATTTATTGGTGTTGAGACTTCCCATAAAAATTGACATAGTTTCGTAATATTATGAGTCATTTCAGTTGCATCAGTGCATAATGAGATATCTGAGCTTTCATCCATAAAGTCATTAACATTAGTAGAATCAGACATAAACATTTGTTTATTTTCAAATGCCAATATTCTTCCATTTGATGGAAGTTTGCCAATTTTTACTTCAGTTGCATTAAGACGTTTAATGTATGGCAACATTTTTTTCTCATCAGAGTTTGTAATTACAAAAACTTTGCCGCCATTTTTTGTACATATTTTGATTTTTTCGGGGATGTCACTATGATACATTCGAATAATGTCTTTGATAGAGGTAACAATGTAGACTACATCACTAGAATTTTCAATCGAAATACCAATACTAGAATAAACATTGTTTAATCCTTGAATCACGCGAAATGTAGGAATTGAAGTACCAAATGGCGCAGTTATTACACCGTCAATTTTTTGAATCATCTCTTTTTTGAATTTGTTAATTTTGTCTATCTCTTTTTTCTTTTTATTTAAGACCAGTTCAATCGCATTTTCAGGATCTGTCGGAATACATAATTTTGGGCTAGATATTGTCATTGAAACAAAACCAGCACTCACAAGGTCTTCGATGACACGATAGATTTTGTTTCGGTCAATTTTCATCTCTTTTGCCAATGCTCCAGTCGTAGTGGGTCCCACCCTCAACAAAGTCATGTAAATTTGTCCTGCTTGAAACTCCAACCCCAACATTGATGAAAATTCCAAACTGACATCATTTACATGCTCAATTATTCCAAGTTCACTCTTTCTAAAATTTTTAGGATCTAAATCTTGTTGTTGCATTGATTCTAGTATGATTTTTGTATTAATACCAATCAAGGTGATCAAAATGATCAATCGTGGATTTCTGCCATGTGAAATCTAGGAAACAGGTACAAAATCAGTATTCGTGAGAGAGATACGGATTGAATTTGACAACCCAACGGAACCTTTTGTCCACAAGATTATAAGTAGGCAAAATTGTTTATTCTCATGCCACTTAAGCGTGCAAGTAGAGGACGTACCAAAGGAGGAAAAGGATCATCAGGTACAGTACAATGTACAAACTGCGGTCAAACAGTTCCAAAAGACAAAGCAAAAAAAGTCACATCCAGATTAAATTTGGTGGAACATACATTAGCTAAAGAATTACGAGCACAGGGAGCTTATATTGCATCTCCAACAGTCTTGAAATGGTATTGTATTTCATGTGCAATTCATTTTAAAATTCTTAAAATTAGATCAGAAGACAGTAGAAGAAAACGTGGAAAACTACGTTAGTATCATTCATCGATGTTTTTAGCAGTAACAATCATTCTCTGGATTAAAGTTATACCAGCAATAATCACTACAATCACAACTGCAATATCCATAAAACCAATAATTCCTACAATTGAAATTACTAGTAACCGCTCAGCTCTTTCACCAATCCCTATTCCTTGAAGTTTTATGTTTATAGCATCAGATTTTGCTCTAGCATAGCTTACCAATAATGACAGAGTGATTGCAAGTAAAACGAGATAAGGTTCTGCATATCCTCCAATTAAAATTCCCAAGAATATTGCAACTTCAGATATTTTATCAAACATAGAATCAAGATAAGATCCTTTTTTTGATGTCTTGCCAGTAACCCTTGCTACCTGGCCATCCACCATATCAAAAAATCCTGAAACAAGTAGCAGCACTCCACCTAGAATTAATCCGTATTCAATTCCAATACCGTAAACTATAGCAGAGATCAATGCAAATGCAAGACCAATAACAGTCCAAAAATTTGGAGACAGTCCTGTAGATGCAAATCCTTTTCCGATTTTTTCAAGTGTTGGTCGAAGTGTTTCACGAAGATTATTTAGCACGTGATAATCCCAACACCACTAGCTAATAAAGGCAACAGCACCAAAAATGAAGCAATCTAGAGTCAAATTTAATGAATTCATGAAAAATAATATTTTGTTAATTAGGTGAAAGATTCATGGCAATTAATGTAGAGATTATTTTTGCAGCAAGTGATGCAGTTGATCCATTATCATGATATGGATTTAGTTCTACAACATCCACACCAATTACCTTTGTTTCTGAAAATGAATGAATCATATCAAACAACTCCCTAGATGTAATGCCAACGGCTTCAGGATTTCCTACACCTGGGGCAAATGCAGGATCAAGTACGTCAAGATCAAAACTAGAATATATAGTATCAAAAGTAGACACATGATCTTTTAGTAGTTGAGGGCCTTTTCCATCTCTAATTTCCCTGTCAGAAATTGTTTTGATGTTATTTTCTTTAAGAAACTCCAGTTCTTCTTTTACAAAAGCTCTAGCACCAACATGCAAAATGTTTTCAGAGCCTCTCTCCTCAACTACTCGTCTAAGATATGATGCATGGCTTAATTTGATATCAGCAAACTCATCACGTAAATCATAATGAGCATCAAATACAATATATCCTGTCTCTTTTGGAAAACTTGTGTAAGTACCATAAGTGATAGAATGCTCACCACCCAGAATGAAGAGTTGACGTTGTTTTGCAACAAGTTCTGTGGTAATTTTCTTGACCATGTCGATCATTTCAGAGGCGACAACAGTATGACGTGTGTTGCCAAGATCTTCAATGTTTACAGTTTCTAAGTTAACTCCTAAATCAGGATGAAATATCTCAATGTTGTTAAAAGAATCACGAATTGCATCAGGTCCAAATCTACAACCAGGTTTGTAAGAGTGAGTCGAGTCGAACGGAACGCCAAAGACAGTGGCTACAGGTTCAGTGTCATCATCAGACGACGTAATCAACGGATTCCTATTCATGTATAAATCAAAAAAACTCATTTTTTACACCATCAGTTGCGGTCTCTTTGAGAGGTATTTTGGCAAATTCAAACCTGTAAAAGGTTTTCCTCTAGTTTGCTCATTTATTTCGTTTAAGAAATCATCAAATGACAATTCTCTAACAGCGCCTGTCTGTCTATCACGAATACTTAGATTTTGAGAATTTGTCTCTTTTTCACCAATTACCAAAATGTATCTAATCCATTCTTTTTCTGCTTCACGAATTCTTTTTCCAATACTTTCATTTCTATCATCAATATCCACTCGAACATTATTAATTGATATTTTTTCTGTTAGTGATTTACAATAGTCATTAAATTCTGCATTTAATGGGATTATTCTTACTTGTGTGGGGGCCAACCACAGTGGAAATTGGGGTTTTCTCCCTTCCTTGGAATCTTTTGCAGCCTTTTCCAGTAATGAATAGATGATTCGCTCAATTGCACCACTAGGGGAATTATGTAAAATAATAGGATGCTGCGCAGTGTTGTTTTCATCAATAAACTCAATGCCATATCTTTCACCATTTTCCACATCAATTTGATCTGTAGACAGAGCAGATGCCTTTCCAAGTCCATCAACAAAGTTAAACTCCCACTTTAGAACAAAATAAAAGAACTTTTCTTTCCACATTTCAACTAGAACTGGTTTTCCATGTTTCTTGACTAATTCCTCGATGGAAGATTTATTTTCATTGTAAAAGTCTTCAGTAAATCTAATTGCCATATCATAATCAGATTCATTAATTCCAAGTTCAGACAGAACACTTTGTGACAAATCAAATCGGGCCTTAATTTCATCAACTGCTTGTTCCATGTCTTTACAAAATGCGTGGCAATCAGGCATAGTAAATGCCCTAAGACGTCTAAGACCTACAAGTTCTCCTGATTGCTCTCTTCTGAAGCTGTATCTAGTAAGCTCGTAAAGTCTGTAAGGTAGGTTCTTGTAAGACAGTTGAAATTGATTTGCCATAAGAAATTGTCCGAAGCAAGCGGCGAATCTTAAAAATAATTTTTTGCCCTCAGAATCAATATTGTATTGTCTTGCAGGAAATCGATTAAAGTAGCTAACCATACTTGGATGCTCAGAATCATACATGATTGGCGTTTCAACTTCATAACCTCCATATTCTTTAACTCTGTCAGTAACATAGCGTTCAATCAAAGATTTTATCAACCTGCCATTTGGATAAAATCTCATGTTGCCAGAGTCAGACGCTGGTTCATAATCTGCAATGCCCATTTTCTTCATCAATGCAACATGTGGTGGAGGTTCATCCACATTACGCTGCTTTGCAGATTCGTATTTAGCAAGAGATTCTAGTTTTTTATAATTTGAAAAGTCAAAATCTCCTATGTTAGACATTGTTCCATCAGGAGACATTATCTTCCATATTGAACGAATTTTTGATTCACCTTTCAGTGCATCTGAAGTTAGTTCTTCAGTTTTTGATGAAGAATCTTTTGTTATGACTTTGGAACTTTCAGCTAATGGGTGTCCCTTGACCTGCAGCTTGTAAGATTTTGTCCATCCAAAAGGAGAATGAGATACATCAAGATCAGATGCAGTGTCTTCCATTTCTTGCAATAATGAAATGGCAACAGATGGTTTTGCAAGATTGGAGCTCAAATGAGCATATGGGTATAGCAGTAATTTTTTGCATCCAATTTTTTCCATAGAATTTTTAATCTGAGAGATAGCATCTAGGGCAACAGAAGAATCATCACCATCTTCGATTGCAACAAAAGCAACTACCAATTCTTCTAGTCTTTGAGTTTGAGGATTTTCAATGTCTTCAGCTGATTTTATCTCCTTTTTCGTTGGAGTATACTCAATGCTATCACAATGTAGTTGCAATATACGCATAGTTGGGAGATGATAGGTTCACTTTAAAATCCTTAGCATGTGAGAAAGAACCCATACATCCAGTCGATGTTAAAAAAGTACACAGTATCTTAAATATCACATATACGAAAGGAGATAATTCCATGGTTCAAAGAAAGAAAATCACAGAAGAGCAAGGCAGATGTTATGATCACCCAAAATAGTACAAAACAAGAATCTACCAATGAGACTCCAAAAGTTTCAGTATGCGACATCATGAAAAATAATACATCTATGATGATTCACAAAATGGAAACCGAAGTTCCCACATACATGCAACTTTATTCGGATGTATATACAAAATATCTTGAAATGTTTGACAATCTGTTTGGAACGTGCTATATTTCGGAAAAACAGTTTTTTGATAAATTAGGCCTGGATCAAAGTACACTAAAAACAATCAATAATTTCTGGAAAACCATGTCAGAAAACTACAATACACAAATAGACATATCAACTAATTTTCTAAAATCCTATGTTCAAATGCACATATCCGCAATCGAATCCTATGAAGAATACATGAAAATTCTAATGGATTCATATTCAAAAACATTATTTGAAATAAACAAATTTACAAAATTTTCCAATGTTAACAAAAATAATTAGTTATGAAAAAATAACAAGAATTTAGGATTTTAAATTTTTCAGAGAATTCATGATGTTTTTCTGCAATGCTTTGTTTTCTATTGTTGGAATTATGTTTATGGAAGACAGTTTCTTGTCTGGAATAGTTTTTGCAATAGCCAATGCAGTACGATAAAGAATATTCATAGTTATTTTTTGTATTTTCAAATCCAGTATTGCTCGCATCAGATATGGAAAAACTATTGCATTGTTTATTTTGTTTTTGTATGTAAAACTACCAGTGGCAATAATTTTAGCTCCAGCATTTTTTGCGATAGACGGAGTTATTTCAGGATTAGGATTAGTAAGAGCAAAGATTATTGGGTTTTTATTCATAGTTTTAATCATTTCTGGTTTGAGCAAATCCTTAATTCCAGACACGCCAATAAAGACATCTGCGTTTTTAATCACATCAGACAAATTTCCTTTTTCTTTTGGGTTTGTCAATTTTGCAATTTCTTTTTTGTATCTAGTCATATTGGATTTTCTATTTTGAGACACCACGCCACCAGAATCTAACAAAATGATATTTTTACATCCTGCAAAGTGTAATAATTTTCCAATGTAATATCCCGCAGAACCTGCACCAACAAGGACAATTTTGATTTCTGAAAAGTTCTTTTTTACTACTTTAACAGCGTTGATCAATCCTGCCAATGTAACTATGGCTGTTCCTTGTCCATCGTCATGAAACACTGGAATTGCTAATCGTTTTTCTAATTCTTTGTATATTTCCAACACTTTTGGTGATTCAATATCTTCAAGGTTTATTGCACCAAAAACAGGTTCTATTGCCAGTATAGTATCAATTATCTTCTTTTTGTCAGTTGTGTTAAGACAAATTGGAAATGCGCTAATTTTTCCATACTCGCGGTATATGACAGATTTTCCTTCCATTACAGGCAATGCAGCATCAGCACCAACATTACCTAATCCCAATAATCTAGTACCATCAGTAACTATTGCAATATTGTTTCCCTTTGATGTAAGAGTAAATTTGGAATTAGGATTCTTAATGATTTCATCACATACAGAAGCTACACCTGGTGTGTAGATTAATTTCAAATCTTTTGATTTAAAATTTGAAATTTTACTATCTACGAGGATTTTTCCCTTTAGTTTTTCATGTAACAAGAGAGAGTTTTTTGACAACAATTAATCGGCTAAACTCCAAAGTTAATGAACATTATCATGTTTGCATATTTTCTTGATTGTTCATACGCTAGAATTTTTTTAATTCATAAATGTAAACGGGATTAATAAAAATAATTTTTAGTTTTAAAAAATGTCAGTAACCCTCTTCTCCTGGGAAAAGAAGACACCAATAGTTTGCGTTGGTTTTTGTGGATTTTTTCTGACCAATCTTGCAGGGCCCAAATACTTTCCCTGAAGCCAATTCTGATTGATAGTTAGGAACTCTTTGAATTTGTTTTACTATTGCAGGCGTTACAAAAAAGGAACTAATCAGATGATTGTCAACCTCAAAGGTTTCCAAAGTATCTATAACATTATAGTCTGTCAGTCCATCTTCTCCAATTGCATCCCTTGGTGTGTAAGGAGAAGGCTTGCCCCTATTGGTTCGGAAATCCTTGATATTGATGATTTTTCCTAAAATCTTTCCAATCCCCACAGCTTTGGTTTGTTCTTGTGGCTTGTTATAATCACCCAAGTTGATCTGAGTTTGTGTCATTTCATTCATCTGTGATTCTGTTAATCATAGAAAATAATTCTAAATTAGTGATCTCTTTTGTTATACGATGACACATAGTCAACACAAATTCAATTATAGGTATTCTTGGTTACCTGCATCTAGTTTATAGGACAAAGAGTTCAAATTCCAATAGAATGATTTGTTTTGGAGTTGTTAATACACATCATGAATTTTTCAGATGGGTGAACAAACTATAGCAGGATATCTAGGAAATAAATCAGACATGAAAGTTCATCATTTAGCAGCCATGATTCCTGATTGTGAAATATACTATATCAAAAAAGAAGATAGGACATACTTTGTTCCAGACGTACTTGAGCAAGCAATAAAAGAAAAATTCACCCCTTGCAAGCACTGTATAAAATAACACATAACATATTTGAAAAATAAAAAGAAGGACACCCCTCAGTGGTTAGTGCAAAATAATTAGAATCCAATGCTGGTATCTTCTGCAAAAGCACTAGTGATTCCCAAAGTTCCAAAAACAAACACTGTCAGCATAGATAGTGTTAACAACAAAGAATGTTTTTTGGTATTTTATTTCATATGAGTAGAAAATAGAAATTTCTACTTAAGGAACAAGCAGGAACTTATCAGTAAGAATTCTAGTAAATCAAAAGCAATGAAATTAAGAATCAGGTAATTTTTTCTCGTAGGGAAATAATTGAGCGTAAGATTAAACCAGATATTCCTAAATTAGAAATTAGAAATTCCGTAGCTCGTTTTAGTGGATTCTCCCCTCTAAATCCTTCATCATAAATCATTTCAACAGAACCTTTGTTAGTTTCTACAAAAGATGTAATTAGAGAAAAAACTCCCAATTTAGAATCTAATCGCTCGTTGTAAAGTCGTAATTCAACTTTAGAGATGAGAAATTCATCATGCACAAAATTACCCGCAGATAGTAAAATTTCAACATCATCAGGAGGTCTATTTACTCTTTTAGGATCATGTAAATCAATTATTTTCATTTGGCTTTATTTGGGTTCATTCCTAATTAAGTAATATTTTGATCTAAAATCAAAATTATTCAAAATATCCTTCCGCAAGTATTATTTAGAATTAAAAATTGTTTGTTAAAGTGGACCCGCATAAATTTCATGGCAAGGACATACCTCACATCAAACTAGATCCAAATATGACCATAGAAGATTTGGTGGATGTCTTTGCAAGTTCAGGATATAACGGAAGGCAACTTGGAGATGCAGCCAAACTTTATGCTAGAATGATTGAAGAAGATGCAACGATTTGTCTCACAGTATCAGGAGCTATGACACCAGTAGGTTTTGGCGGGATTATTAAAACACTAATTGAGCGAGGATTTGTAGACTGGATTATAACAACGGGTGCAAATGTATACCATGAAGATCATTTTGCATGGGGTCTACCAGTAAAACAAGGAAGTTTCGATGTAGATGATATGAAATTGTATGAGAATGAAATTGTTAGAATCAGAGATGTATATATTAAATTTCATGAAACATTGGAGGCAGAAGACGAACTAATTCAAAAAATGTTTGGAGATGATTTTCCAGACAAACCATTCACAACTGCAGAGTTTTGCAATTTAATGGGAAAAATCAGTAAAGAAAAAGCAAAACACCCTGAAAAAAGTTTCATTACAACTGCATATGATTATGATGTTCCAGTATACATATCTACAATAAAGGATTCTTCACTTGCCTTGAATTTAGCAGTTCACAGACTCAGAGATAAAATTTACAATCTAGATTTTGTAAGAGAGATTATAGAGCAAGCTGCAATTCTTTATGATTCAAAGAAATCAGGAATTTTAGAATTGGGCGGAGGTGTTCCCAAAAACACAGCTCAGCAAACAGGACCACTTTTAGATCAAATTCTCAGAAGAAATGACGGAGGACAAGACTACGTAATTCAAATCACAGATGCACGACCAGATACAGGAGGATTATCAGGGGCAACACTTCAAGAAGGAAAGAGTTGGGGAAAGGTTCAAGACGCACATCATGGAATGGTCACAGTATATGCAGATGTAACAATCGCGTTTCCAATTCTTGCATTGTATGTTTTGAGTAACCAAAAAACAAGAGAGCCAAAAAGACTCTATAAGAAATTAAATAAATTGTATGAGAAACTCAAAGACGACTATTCAAAAAATCCTACAAACTAACAAAGAAAATTAAAATTTATCAAATCGTGCTCTTTCAAGATCACGATCGTCTTTAGATTCTTTTTTCCATTCTTTGTAGTGTTCTTTACAAAGGACGGTTTTTTTACCTGTGGAATTTACTCTTAGACCTGCATTTTCTACTTTGGTAGTATTAAGTGAACGGGCACCATCTTTGTCACACCCTTCAACATTGCATTTTGCACCTTTCGATACAATACCCATAGATTATGATAATCAAGATGTTATTTATACTTGAAAAAAGTTTAAGATTTTTCTAATAGCTAAAAGAGAACAATTTTCTTCATCGTTTATAAGAGGAATATTTTTTTCTAGTTTTATGGGCGGAGCAAAAAAGCCAACAGCTGCTAGCAAAGACAAATCAACAGCAACCAAAGATACTAAAAAAAGTAAAAAAGACAAAGGCGAAAGTGGCCCAAAAAAAGCAGAAATTATTGTTATGGTTAATGAACAACAAGCAATGAAAATTATTCAAAGCTCCAAGGTGGTCACAGTTCAAGATCTTGCAAGACAAACAGGAGTCAAAATATCTGCAGCTAATGCATTTCTAAAAAATTCAGCAATCAAAGGAACTGTAAAAAGGGTTGGCGGTTATTCAGGCCATCATTTGTATCAAGCAGTGTCTTCATAGATACAAAGCACATCTCCAGATTTTGCAGTCTTTAATACATCAACATCATCACCTAATTTTCCAATAGGAGTCATTGTTTTTCCAGAAGATACATCATTAATGAAAAAGCAGACACTTCCAGAGGATGGCAAAAATGCAACATCGCCTTTTTTGAATTCAGATCTTGCTCTCTCAATTCCAGAATCCACACTAGTTTCAAAATACAAAATACTTTGTCCCATGAGATGAGCATTCCCCTCCAACGGTAAGGATCTCATTATGGTTCCGACAGTTCTAGGGGACAAGTGACGTTTAAGATCACATGAAATTTTTCCTTTGCCTCGAATTTCTAAAATAAGTTGTTTTTTTGAAACTGAAGGTGAACTCAATTCGTACATTAAAATGATTAGATTATATAACGTTTTAAGAAAATTTTGTTACTTGTCTGATGTCGAAGAAGCACCACTGTTAGAGTCACCTGAATCTGAAGAACCATTTTTAGAATCAACGGAATCTGAAGAAATTGAAGTATCACCAGAAGAAAATACTGGATTAAACAAAGCGCTTGACACTTATCGAAAATTAATTGAGAAAAAAGGTGGCCTTGAACCACTAAGCGAAAAAGAACAAGAGAATCTTGAAAAGAGAATCAAAGAAATAGAAAGCAGAGAAGTTGTAGAAACAGTAGAAGAACACGAAGCAACAGAAATTCCATGCGAAAAAGGCAAAATTACAATCGGCCCTCCAACGCTTACAAGATTTGAAAAAGCAAGAATTATGGGTGCAAGAGCTTTGCAATTATCACTAGGCGCACCACCATTCATCCCAATTCCAAAGACAGCTAGAATTTCATTAGATATTGCAATGGAGGAACTTGAACAGAGAGTGATTCCAATTACAATTCGAAGAGTACTCCCAAACGGAGATTTTCAAAATATCCCAATTGATTACTTTGAAAAATGAATCAATGGTCGATAAAACTTAAAAGAACAAAAAATTGCTGATTGTTGAATAATGCTCATGGAAGAGACGACTGAACAGTATGGTCACGAGCAGACCGAAAAGTCTGAGTATACCATCATAAACATTGGAAATGATCCTGTAATGCAATCAGCTATTGATGTGCTATCTACATTGGGAAGTAAACACAAAGTCATCTTAAAATCAAGAGGAAATTCAATTCCAAATGCAGTAGCTGTTGCAAACATAATCACTGAAAAAATGTTAAAGGGTAATTCCAAAATTCAAAAAATCAATTTAGACACAGTTGCAGCTCCAGGAATAGGGAGCATGACATCAACAATCGAGATAATAATAAATAAAATTTAGTAGACGCTTCCAGGGCCCTTTAGAAGCATATTTTCACATTCTTTACATACCTGTTCATCAATGTTTGATTCCAAGTTGTGATGTATCTCACAAATAAGCAGACTAGATTTAATATAATTACAAAGACCGATAAACTTTGAAAGGCTAGACGGAGTATATGCCAGATCAGATGAAAGATTGTCACTTAGATCATCAATCATAATCGCAACTTGTTTTTCAGCTAAAAGTTTTGCGATGAGAGAGGGATCACCTCGTGTTCCTCGAATGTAATTGCTAATTGCTGCTTGGGTGACACCTAGCATTTTAGAAATTTCATCTTCTCTAATGTTATGATCCTCTGCGAGTTTCTTTGCAAGAATTGCACGCAATGCTGGAATTAGAGTTTTAGATTCAATTTCAGCCGGAAGAAGCATTAATCTTCAAGAATGCTATAACAAATTTAAAGTTTGCAATAATGGTGAGGAAAAGTCACAGATAAAGTCAGGCATAGATATTTTAATTTCAGAGCAAACATAGTTGTGTTGGATAATGTTTCCAAGGAACTCTACGATGTCTTAGAGGAATCCTGCAATTCATGCAAATCTAATTTGATAGCATTATCTGGCGGACTAGATAGTTCAATCATAGCATATTTCTTAAGACAAAAAAAACCAAGGACCGTTGCAGTTATTGCGGAAGATTTTGTTTCAACAGACCTAACATATTGCCAAAGAGTAGCAAAAGAATTAGGATTATCTCTTACAATTTACTATGTTAAAACTGCAGAGATTTTAGAAGCGGTGGAGGATACAGTAAAAATTTTAAAAAATTTCAACGACATAGAGATTCGAAACAATGTTGTAATGTATCTTGCAATAAAATGGGCAAAGGACAATGGGGAAAAATCCATCATAACAGGGGATGGTGCAGACGAATTATTTGCAGGATATAGTTTTCTAATTCATAAACCTGAAAATGAATTAGAAGCAGAGATAAGCAGAGTTTGTTCAGTAATGCATTTTCCAACACAAAAGATAGGAAAGGAATTAGGAATAGAGGTAGAAGCACCATTCCTAAAAGACACAGTTATAGAATTGGCCAAAAAAATTCCGGCAGACATGAAAGTGAGAAATGAAAAAGAACAAAGATATGGAAAATGGATACTTCGTAAGACGTTTGAAAAGTATCTACCGCAGCAGATCATATGGAGGGAGAAATCACCAATGCAAGATGGATCAGGAACTGCAGGGCTGACTAATTTGTTCGAATCAATAATCAATGAGGAAAAATATGTTGAAAAAAAATTAACCACAGAGAAAGAAGACGGGGTAATAATTAGAAGCAGAGAGTCAATGCATTACTATGAAATTTTTAAGAGATTGTTTGGCGTTCCTCAAAAAAGCCCAGATAATGCATGTCCGTACTGCAAATGCGAAGTAAAGAATTCCAAATTCTGTAGAATGTGCGGGGCTTTTCCAATCTAGATATTATTTTTATATTTTCTAGGTTTTTTGATAAAGATACGTCTGCATCCATTACAGCAAAAATGAAATTTTTTTCCATCATGCTCATGAAGTAATGCTAGTTCTTCATCAAGTTCTATTCCGCATACAGGATCTACTGGCACAAATTTTTGTCTTTTGATTTCTATTTATAGATACAGTTAGAAAATCATTGTTATGATGAATAAAGGAGCAATTTTTCAGAAAATAACATCCAGTAAATCATACAGTTAATTCTTTGAGTTGGGGCCTAATTTTACAGGCAACATCAGAAGTAATTTTTAAAATGTGTTCTACATCAGATGACGGTAATTCCTCATTACCCTTTTCAAAAGACTTTCTAACAATGGAATTGATTTCGGAGGTTAATTCTGTTATTGCTAAATAAGTAGAATCCAATTTTGCATCCATGAAAAATTTGTGCGTCAATTGCTAATTAAGAAGATCCCAAATTCCCAAAAATGGAATTAGAATTAATGTTGAGAATGGATTATTTCAATAATTTTTTTAGGCAAAACACCATAATCTGAATCAGGTTCAGATACGACATAAAGAATGTCTTCGTTGATCAGTACACTTATGGCAAGAGCACGCTCTCTTGATGCCATTGCAAAATTTACAGGGCCTAGTTGTTTATCAAATTCTTTTCTCATTTTAACACGCAATGCCAATTCCATGAATATCATCTCATCGTCTTTTTCACTTTCTAGTGGTTCAACATTTTCCCTCATCCCACCAGCTACTAATCGTCCCCTTTCATTAATCACCCCTGCAAATCGAATTTTAGGATCTATCGATAAGACAGATTTGCAAATTTTTCCATAATCATAAATCTTTGCTGACAAGTACTTACTTCATAAAGACGGCTCATTTATTATTTTTCCATCAAAATTTCAAATATGTCAAAAAAGGATTTACGAAGTGAGTTTTTTGACGAGAGCCAAAAAATCATCTTCAGGAATAGGAGGAATTTTCATGATTTCAAGATTCTCAGATACATGTTCAACAGATTTCTGCCCAACCAATGGCGCCAAAACCCCAGGAGATGAACGAATGAATTGTAAAGCACGAAGAGATGGTTTTAGTTCATTAAATTCAGGCATCACGCCAGGAGTCAACAATCTACCTTGCATGAAAGGAACGCTTGTAAAAACACCTATCCCCATCGATGCAGCTGCCTCTAAAATTGAAACTTGTTTAGATTTCAATAATTGGTTTTTCCCAAGTAATGCCTGATCATAATGCATGTTAAAAGGTAATTGTATAAATCGAAAACCGTTGTCTTCACCTCCAATTTTTTTAGCTAGATTAACTGTGTCCTCAAGTGAAAGATATTGTGGACTATCATGTGGCACTCTGAAACACTCCCAGGTTGCCATCCCGTAGAATTTAATTTTTCCTTCATCACGTTTTTGTTCGTATAATTCAAAAACAGATTTTAAATTTTCTAAAAATTGTTCTTTAGAAACATCATTAATTTGTCCCTCAACTGCATTGTGAAGATACATCAAATCAATACAATCCATGTTTAGATTTTTTAAACTACGATCCAGTTGATCAGAAAGGTATGTTGGAGTCATACAATGATAACCAGATGTCACATCACCTTCTTTGATCACGCCTTTTTGAGAATATTCTTCTTTAACATATTCCCAAAATCCTAATTTGACATCTGCATCATTTGTAACATATCCATTTTTAGTACTTAGAAATAATTGATCACGAGATATTTTTTCTTCGTCAATCAATTCAGAGATGGCTTTTCCAACAGAGCGTTCTGCTTTTTGCGCCCTGTAATTTATCGCAGTGTCAACAACATTGATTCCAGATAGAATGGATTGTTTTACAGCATTCTTTACTAGTTCGTCAGTTCGAGAATCTGGATTACCAAGATAGGTTCCAATTCCAACATTTGAGAGAGTCAGATTTGCAAAATTCTTGAAATTGTCTTGATTTGTACCTGAAGATTGAGCAAATTTTTTGGTTCCATCAGAAGTTGCAAAACCTGAAATCATGTTATTTGTGGGTATTTACTAAATTTATGTCTAAAGCAATAGATCAATTAAAAAACTAGCAACAAACAATGCACCAGTTATTCTGCTAAATAATAATGTCGAGGACATCGAAGGTACCAAATTCTCAACAGAGTCATAGTTTTTCTGCAATCCCAAGCCAGATTTTATCATTAGGGGTACACTCAGTAGACAAATCAAAGATAATAACGGAAAGAAATCTGCAAACACGCCGGCAACAATTGCACTGTAAGATACTATTGGAAAGATCCAAAACAATTTGGATGCTTTTTCTTTTCCAACTGCAATTACTAGAGTTTTTCTGCCTTTTGATTTGTCTGCATCATGATCTGGAAAGGATGCAATGAAAAGCACTAATGATGATAAGGAACCAACAACAATACCGCCAAGAATTGATTCCATGTTGATTTGTCCTGACTGGATAAAAAAAGTGCCAATTACAATCATAGAACCTTTTACTGCAACAAAGAATTCACCTAGACCAGAATCAACAATTTTTGTGGAATAAAAATAGATAGATAAAATTGCAAACCCCAAAATTATAGCAATGATTATTCCATCAGTCATTACAAAATATGCACCAATCAAAGAACCAATAATCAAAAATGCAATTCCTGCACGGTATACTGCAGATGGTTTGAGTAGCCCTTCAGGCAACACTCCAGTTCCACCGCTCATCTTGGTTCGTTTTGTTTTAGTGTCAATTCCTCGCTTAAAATCCCAAAAGTCATTTAACAAGTCAACACTTGCATGAAGAGACAATACTCCTGCAAAGATCAGTACTGTGTCAAATAAATCAATTGATGAGTTTTGCCATCCATTTAGTGCCAGTCCAACAGAAACGGCAATCACAGATGCAAGAAGGAACCTTATCCTTATCACACGAAACCAAACAGCAAGCATAAGAATACCAGTAATTTTTCGGTATAATATTCATGAGATTGAGCACATATTGTTTATAACAAATCAGATTAATAGTTGAGATTATGATTATTGGTAAAATATTAGATGGCGAGAAAAGAGTGAAATTCAGCGTTGAAATTCATTGCAATGTTTGTGGTAAATTAGTTCCAGGAGGATTGCAAACTGGGGAATCATATTATCAAACAGATGGCTTTAAAACAGAATTAGAAGAGTTTAAGCAAAATTACCTATGTGGAATTTGCAGAGATGTAGATAGATCTAAAAAATAGAAAATCATATCTCTTCTTCATCTTCCCAATCTTCTTCCAAATCTGCTTTTGATTTCTTTAAGAAAAGGAACACGACTATTCCTATCATCAAAATTCCTCCGATTACAATATAGACGATCCATTCAGGTAACTCCAAATCAATTGCGCCGATTGTGTTTTCTGGAGAATCCACATTGACTGTAAATGTGTCCTTCCCTTCTGCGTATCCTTCTGCAGTGGCAATAATGTCAAAAGATAAGTTTGGACCTTCAAACGCAGTTAGGCTTACAATCGCGCTGCCATCAGAACTTGTTCGTACAACTTCAGGGGTAATAATTCCATCACCTTTGGTGACTATTTTTAATGAAGCACCCGGTACAGAATCCAAATTTTCATCATCTACAAATAATCTAAATTCTACAGGATCATCTACTTTTATCACATCTACCAAATTACCAGTGGAAATTTGTAACTGTAGTTGAGAAGAAGCGGTGCTAATCATTGTAGAAGTTCCATTAACGCCCTTTGCACTGGCAGAAATTATCGCATTTCCAACAGAACCGGTGGTTTTAATCGGGAATGTTGTGTATGACGAACCTGCAGGAATTACTGAATCGTCGATTATTTGAACAATCGAGTTCTGAGATGATACAATTTTTGATTTTACATTGAATTTTGGAATCACAGGATTGCCTTGCAAATCAACTAACTGGATTATTCCTAAATTTTCCTGATGGTTTGTGTTGATTTTACTAAGTGGTAAAGTTACCTGAATTTGAGAAGATGGCTGAGTAGTGAAAACTTTGCTTCCACCCAACTTCAAATCTGCGTTTTCACCGATTGGTTCTACGGTGAGAAGGATTTGAGTCTCAGCCACAGATATGTCAAAAGAGTCACTTCTTAATTGTGTAAAAGTAAAAGCAGTACCTTTGTTTATTTCAACTAAACCATTGGTTGGTGTAACTAGGTATTTCCCAGTTTCAGTCATAACTTTGGGGCGTTGCTGTCCATCAAGTGCAATTAAAAATATATCAAAATATCCATCACGATCAAAAATTAAACTGCCTTCCCCAGTTGGAGAAAATAATCGGACTTCTTTTTGTTCTAACGCATTAACAACGTTTGTAGTAAAAGAGCCTGTTCCCACACCATTTATCGAAGTAGATATGGTAACAGGTCCTGTTTTTTGACCTGTTGATACTTTTGCAGTACCAAAAGAGTATGAAGTGAGAATTTTTCCACCATCCACAATTTTGGCCAGTTTTTCATCACTGGAAATCACATTGATTTTGTGAACAAACCCATCAGTGTAAAGATTCTCAATAGATTGCATCGGATAGAGTTCACCTTCTCCTAGACAATCAATTGAATAAAGAATGATTTTATCAGAATCCAATTCAGTATTGTGAGTGACATCACTTGAATCAGTATCAGTTGCATCATCCGATTGCTCTGCACATTCGGGATTAATTTCAACTAGAGAGCCATTGGGCCTAACCCCATCATCATCTTCATCATCTTCAATCATTGATAATTGATAAGTAAAAAACGCTGTTGCGTTACTTGGTACATTTTCTATTCCAAATACATTAACGGTGTTTCCATAATCTTTGACATCAAAACCAAAATTAAATACATTTTTCATGGTTCGTTTTAACTTGTTTCCTTCTTCAATGGATTCACCAACTGTACGAAATGTATCAGTTGCAGTACCATATCCCTTAGAACTCACCCCTATCAAAATATCATTTTTTAACAAGTTTTGTAAGCTAAATTTTTCTTGTAACAAATAACCAAATTCACCTTTTTTTATCATTGGTTTTTCTGACTTTGAAATACCAACTAAAACATCCCCTATTGGAAATTGTTCATTAGAAAAAAATTCCAAAGGAATGTCTTCAGGTGTTTTCGTAGGATTGCCATCAGAATCAACTACAGTGACAAAAATATCCAACGCTCTATCAAATTCGGCAGGAATTAACTTTGGATGTACAGATAATTTTAAACTCGCAGGCAAAGTAGATGAAATTTTGATGCTTTTTGCAACATCAAGCCCAGATTCTTCATGAATCGCACGAACAAACGTGTTTCCTGTTTTTTCATGAGAAGTTAAAACTCCCCATGCATAGTAACTGCCTTTTTTAATTATCAATGTGTCAGAATCTGGAGATGCCAAAAGATCATTGTGTTCAAGAACAATTTCAATGTCATTGGGCGCACGAACTATAGTGTCATCAAAGGTCTTAAAGAAAACAGTGAAAGGCATCTGAGAATTCACATGCATTTCAGTTGTAGGCATGTTTAATTCCAAAGTCAAATCATCTGGAAGATAAGTTTCATCTGTACCGACTTCTATTTTCTGGAACGTTGTTTTCCCATTTAGCGATGCAGTAATTGTGGTCTTTCCCGATTTGTCACCTGTAATTATTGGAAATGATACAAATTCTTCATTTGCCTTTAAGACAGTTTTTGTAGGAACAGATGCAATCGTTGGATCATCAGAACTCAAACTAACTGGAACGTCATATGATGATGTAATAGGTACACCATGCTTGCTAAGAACAAAAAGATAGCCAACTTGATGTTCAGCCACGCCGCTTTCTAGATGCGAAGGAGAAATTGCTAGTTTTATTGAATATTCTGATAATGCTTCTAAATTTTGGGCAGAGGATAATTGAATATTTCCACCAAACAGTAATGTGATTGCTAAAAAGAATGCCAGGGGGATTTTTTTGATCATAGTTTTTCTCCATTTTTCATTTTTTCGCTCCATCGTTTTTCATAAAAATGAAAAAATGTGGAGTTAACCACTTTGTTGACCTGCAATTATTGTTCCTACAAACACGGCACCATTAGCAGTTGTTAACTTGAATTGGGTGTCTCTACCAGATTTGATATTTTCACCAAGATTCATTATTATTGTTGCTTGTTGGCCAGGTTGAAGTTCTGCAGACGATGTAGCCAAAAAGGTTCCAGGTCCGGTTGTAAGAACCTGATAATCACCAGATCCGGGCGAAGATGTAGTATAGTTGTATACTGCTCCACCAAATCTCACCTCACCAAGAGTTACCTTACCTACACTGTTACTCTGTATATATACAGATACAGATTCACCTATGATTAGACCGTTACCTGCAGTGTTTCCTGCAGCAAATGTTGTTCCATCATGATTTAACAGAGTAGTACCATCTGTGGCATCATAACCAGTGAATTTCAACGATTCAATGTTTGGTGAACCGCTGATTTGGGCAGAACTAAAGAATCCTTGTGAGAACACAAAGACAATACTTCCACCAACTACTGCTATTGCTACCAAAAGAAGTGTTGCAATTACTGGAGCAACTGCTCTTCTCGAAGTCAACTTGTTTTGTTTTGACTGTAGTTTTGTCATTCTAGAGTTAATAAAATCAAAACAGATGTTAAAGTAATTTGTGTTCAAACAACACAGCAACTTCAAATGTTGTTCAAACATTACAACACAGTTCATTTTTACTCATGAAAATGCAATGATGTAATGACAAAATTAAAGACGACTTTGACAATTTCAACAATTGCGGCAATATTGATTATTGGCGGATTTGTGTCAGAAACTCCAAATGCATTTTCAACATATGGAGGTAACCATGATAATCATGATAATTACCACTATGATGATTGTGATGATAGACATCATGATAAGAATAGACATGATGACTGTGATAATGAACCAAAAGATCCATGTGATTGTGAAAAACCAGACACGCTCAAGTTCATCTTTTCTACACCAAGTGGAGAAATAGACAGTGAATTCAAAATTGAAGTTTACAAAAAACTAAACGACATAGGTAATAAGGATAAAAAATTGATGAGTATTGTAGGTGTTACAAATTTAGGAGATTATCAAATCGAATCATCTAACTTTGGAAAAGATAAATTAAATTCAAACACGGTTATTGCGATTTATAAAATTGTAGAAAACCAGGATGACGTGTTAGTTTCTTCAATGGAAATACATACATCATGTTCGCAGCCACTTTACAAAGGATTGACAGTGATTAATAGCGGTTATGCAGTAGAAATCACAGATGGTTTGAAAAATAGTGAAACATCAATTTCAGAATCAGATCCTCTTACTTGTGAAGACGACCCTGTTAAAATGGGCAGCATCACAATAAGAAAAGCCATCACAAACGATAATGGCGGAGATGCCGCTCCAGCAGACTTTACAATTATGTTAACTAACGTGGAAACAAATGAAGAGATCATCTTGAATCATGATCAGGACGAATCATCAGACCCACTAGTTAATCTAAACAAAGTCCCTGTTGGCACGTACAAGATTTCCGAATCAATTGCCGATACAGTCACCGCCACATACACTACTGTTCTAATCACAGGAGACAATCAATGTCCAACAATGGTTGAAGAAGAATTTACCATTAAAAAAGGCAAAAGCATCACATGTACAATATACAATGACGACAATGGTGACGGTTCTGGAGGACCAGGAGGAATTGTTTTCCAAAATAACTCAATGGAAATAAACATTGAAGAGACAGCCATAGATACTCTAGACAGTTGTGATCATTATGTCAATGGAATCAAAACAGATCCATGCATACAGATAATCGGAGACAGTGGAAACATAGGAATTGTTGATTCTGAATTATCTTCGACAAATACAATTGTTCTATTCAGCGTAGTTGAAAAAACAATTGATCCAGATGAAGGTGCAACAAATGCAGATTGTAGACTTGAGAGAATAATTGCCCATGACAGTACATCAGATTTCCTAAGAGACAATGACGGAAACCTGCCAATGAATCCAACAGATAACCTTATGGTGTTTCTTGGATGTTCAGGAATTGATTCGGGCAAAGTCTACAAAATAAACTATGTTATGATTGACCCAACCATGGGATCATAACACCAATTTTATTTTTTTAATTATAAAATTAATACCAAACATTTAATGAATTGAAATCACTTGAGCAATTAATCTAAGGTACTACTTGTAAAATAATTTCAGCCAATGGGCCAATGGCTACATCGCCGCTACTAATTCCATCGGCTAGAATATACATTACATAAAGCTGAGTTGATGTAACAGTAGGTGCAGTGACTTGAAATTCTATGGTCTGTGTATCCAATGGACTTGCAATATCAGAATTAAGAACACCTACAATTTGTGAAGACCCATCAGCAAAAATCTCAATAGGATCCATGGTGAATCCAGGGGCATTTAGTATTGAAGGATTACTCCATCCTTTAGGAATGTTAATGATTAATCTAGAATCAGTCGCCTGAATTACGTGACTAAGATTAGTATCAAAATCAGTCAAAGTTGCGTTAAGTTTGATTGTATTTCCACTAGAGATTCCATTAATGCTTGAAAGAATATTTGCATTAGATGTAGAACCAGGCACATCCGTCAGATACACATTTGGCAATGTTGTAGCGCCCTCGTTATATGACGTACCATAGCCAGATTTGCCAAATTGCCCCAGAGTAGTATACACACTCACATCAACAGGAACAGTTTCAAGAAAATCTCCACTACTCCCTATGAATCCAGGTTCCACTAATGCCAAGAAAGATACATTTGATAAACCAGGAACAGATACAGGATTGTTAAGATTCTTCCACATCAGTTGATTGGGCATTGGACAACTCCATGTTCCACCCAATGATGGATCAACATGTTGAGCTTGACAGGCGTTGCCATTATTATCAGTAAAAATTTCGTCACCACCAGTATATCTTGTAGATGTTGCAGTAATTACAATCTTACTTACTTCGAGATCTTTTTCAACAGGATTGACAACATTAATTCCCCAAATGCCTTGCTGTCCAGATTCACCAAAAGGAGCAGGCATCACAATAAACAGTTCAGGTTTTGCCAAAAGATCTTGTGTCAAAACAATTAATTCGTCAGAGCCTGAAGTTGAATTTGCCGGATCACGTAAAATACTTTGGTCAGATGCAACATTACTTTGAACCAAGTTGTTGTTTGCATCCAACCCAGTTACAAAATTTGAAAAATCAACATTTGTATCTGCAGTTCCATCAATTGTATAATCCCACAAAAACAAAATGGATTCACCCGGAATCAAATCTACTGAAGACAGATTAGGTCCAGAATAACCAACGACAACACCAGGAGGATTTACAGAAATGGTAGAAGGAGCAACATCGTTGATTTTTAATTGTCCAGTGTTTGTAACGACCATCCCTATCGTCACGTTTTGTCCCAGAATCACATCAGGAGGATCAGTTACAAGAACTGAACGCAGATTATTGATAGAAGAGCCACCTGATCCTACCACTAATTCTGCAATTTCAATTGTTCCCAATGACGATACTACTTTGATGTCATATGAATCAGGAACCATGTAAAGAGATTGAGATGCAAGTATTGAAGAAGGAATACCACCAGTGATAAAAGAATCATCATAATCTACAGAATATCGTGTAGCAGGCTGAGAAGATAATGTCTTGTTAATAATCCAAAAACTGGAAATTTCTACTGGATTTTGACCGAAATTAGTCACAGAAATATCCAGTTTATTGCTAGAATCGGTTGAAACTGCAATTCCAAATCGTTCTTGTTGTTTTTTTAGTTCTACATCAGAGATAATTCTTTGAGTGGTAACAATATCAGTTTGAGCATCAAGAGCCAGACTCAAAACAGAAAAACCTGCAACCATCAATACAGTGAAGAATAGTGCTCCCACAACAGAGGACAAGCCTCGTCTGTTTTGGGCAAAATTCTTTGATTGAAATTTTATTGTGCACCACCGCTTTCAATCAAAAACTCTGCAGGTTGAATCTGTCCAGAATTTAGCAGCAACCGAATTCCTTTGTTGAGTTGAATGTCAGGATCAACAGAATCCAACTTGACCAGAATATTTACTGTTTGCCCACTTTGAATTTGAGTATCTTCATTTTGAATAATTGAACCTGCACTAATAGGTAAAATTGAGAACATCCCATCTGCAGGATATTTACCGTTAGTTAATGGGACAGTAGTATCCAACACTACACCAGAAGTGGCAGCATCCCAAGAATAATAGATGCCGTTAATGGAAATTCTTTCCAGGAAAATTGAATTTAGATTATTGTTTTGTATTTGAAATACAATAAATTCTGTGCCACCATTTAGAGGAAGGTCATTTGGATTACCACTACAGCTAGAGCGACACAAAACCGAATCATATTTGTTATCAACATCATTCAATGTCAACAACCTAGAAGAATCTCGTGTATCATACGCTAAAAGCAGAATGTTCAGAGATGATGCTTCAAGTGTAGAAGTCGTTCCCAAATTTCCTGAAAGAAATGCATCATTCATAAAATAAGTTAGAGTGCTTGCACCAGTAACAGTTACTGCCATCAGCATCATTGTACTGATTATGTCCGTGACACCTCTTCGGTGTTTTAAACGAGAGTTTTTTCTCATCTCATATGTGTCAACAATATTTTTTGATTTCATTGCAATTATGTGTTAAACGGACTAGCTACAGTAGTGAAGAAATTCCCCTTAGCAGTGGTTAATGAAATGCGATATTCAGAGTTGACATATGCAGGATCATTCCAAGTTCCAGACCCTTGAACCAATATTATTTGTGCATCATCTAGTAAATCCAACACTAGTTGGCGATTATCTTTTAGCTGTATAGTTTGATCCAGATCAACCCAATTTGAAATGATTTCCTGATTATCAATATTCAATATGGTGATACTAACAATAGTGGATTCAACAGTGCCAATATTTGCCAAATCGATTATCAAATTGTCTGTATTAGGCTCAAATCGAACGTGTTCAAATATAATATCTTCTCTATGAATTTGATTTTTGGATGCCTCATGAAACGACAAATCATATGTAAATGCGCTAATACTGTTCATCCCGTTAAATAAAATTACAGACCCAACAGAGCTGACAATTCCCAAAATTACAACACTGCCCATTACTTGGCTGACAGCACGGCGATTTTTTAGAAATGGGTGAGAAAAGGCATTTTTCACTTTTTTCCACCATTCTCAGAATACCATTCAGAAACAAATTTTTCAACACGTGCAATAATTTGCGAGAAATCAGATTCGGAGATTAAATGAATCCCATAATGATTTGCCAGATTTTCCACGCCCTCATTAATTCCAGATATAGTTAGAAGCAAGGTCTTTTCAGGATCAATGTCTAATTTCGGGACTAAAACATAATTCATATCTGATTGATTGATTCCATCGGGATGATTTTTTATAAAGATCAGTATCGATTCATTAGTAATGTTGCTCTTTCCGTAAATTGGAATTTCATGTACGTTATTACTTTTTCCTTTTATTGAAATATTGAGTTTTGCATCAAAATTAAATCCCTGCAATAGTTTTAGCAAATCATCTTTAATCTGATTGGTATCAGAATTAATTGATGTTTCAGAATTTTTTAATTTATAACAATATGTTGGAATGAATTGTCCAGAGTTTGTATCAAAATCATGCTCATATTTTCTGCAATGTAATTTGATTACAGCATTATCAAATTTTTCAACACAGTCAATACACTGATACCACATTGCTGGAACACGTATTTCTTTTTCAAAAATTTTTATCTGTTTCTTGCATGAAGGACAGCGCGAATTTTCAGGGTCTGTAAAATCAAAATTCGTACTTTCGGTGATATAGCCACACATCTTATGTTCAAATAGATTTAATTTTTCAACATTCATTGAATGGCATTTTGGGCAATAAAGGCGCACGCTGGATGAATGAGTGTCAGGATGAATTGGACAAACAATTAATTTTTCATAAATTTTTTTCTCTAAAATACCGTCAGAGACAAGATCATCAAGACATGCAATGTTATCTTGAACCTCACCTATTTTTGAAAGAATCGGATAGAATAATTTTCCTTCATTGTAGTCTACGAATGGGATAATTGTTCTATCTTTGAGATTTTGAACTTCTTGGATTAATTTTACCGCTTTACTAGTAGATGGTTTTAGAGAGTCAGATTCATCAACTGAGACAGGGTTATTTACAGATAATTCCTCATCATTAGTGTCAATTTTATGCTCATTTGAGTTTCCCTTAAAAATAGAAGACAGGTTGTCAAAGCCACCTATTTTATGGGGAGGTTTTGATTCAAATTTAGAATTATTATTTTTCTTTCTAAACAATATTTTCCACCTCATAAAGTATGAACATATCTATCATTGCAGTTGTTTTATTAGGAAAAAGAACAGTAAAAGGCAAATGCTGTTCATATGGACGAACATGCGTTAAAACGCATCAGAGATGTATTAAACCTGAAAATGAGGCTAAACATATTCAAAGAAAAGTTATCAGAACTGCAAAAATTACGTGTGGAAACTAAGGAGGTTGCAAAATCAATCAAAAATCAACCAGAAACTGTTTCAAATAATGCAGAAAACAATACAAAAATTCCTCAGTTTATGACATTGTCAAAATTAGAATGGGACAGTAATGAAATTCATGCAGGAATAATAAAAGATCCAACAGCAAAAGGAGGGCTGAGATATCAGGTGATAGAACCTGTTCTATCAGAAAGAGATCAAAAAGCTTTTGAGATTATCAAAAAATTGCTCATGACAGAACTTACAGTATCACTCCAAGATATCAAATCAAAGAAAGATGCTGAAAGACGACTAAAAAAGAAGATTGCATCTATGGTTAAAAAATACAGATTGAACATTCCCAAAAAAAACATAGCAAAAATAAATTATTACGCAATTAGAGATTTCGTTCATCTCGGAAAAATAGAGCCATTGATGAGAGACCATATGATTGAAGAGATCAGTTGTGATGGTACAAACATACCAATCTACATTTGGCATAGAGAACACGAATCCATGCCAACAAACATCATCTTTGAAAAAGATGCAGAATTAAATAATTTTTCAAGAAAAATGGCATACGTTTGTGGAAAGCATGTTTCAATGGCAGACCCAATAATTGATGCGTCGCTTCCAAATGGAAGTAGAATCAATTTGACATTGGGCCATGAAATTACTAAAAGAGGCAGTACATTTACAATTAGAAGATTCAGGGCAGACCCAATAACAATAATTGATTTGATAAAATTTGGAACAATCTCAGTAGACATTGCAGCATTCATGTGGTATTTGGCTGAAAAAAAATCAACAATGCTCATTGCAGGAGGAACTGCAAGTGGCAAAACTACAGCCCTAAATGCCCTAGCCTCATTTATCAAGCCAGGTGAAAAAGTAGTAAGCATAGAGGATACCCAGGAACTAAACCTGCCTCATGAGAATTGGATTCCTGCAGTATCTCGACAGAACTTTACAGATACACAAATTGGGGAAATTAACCAATTTGATCTTCTAAGAGCTGCCCTCAGGCAAAGACCAGACATCATTATTGTTGGTGAAACAAGAGGCAGAGAAGCATACACCTTGTTTCAGGCAATGGCCACGGGTCACGGAGGATTTTCATCCATACACGCAGATTCAGTAGAGGCGACACTTACCAGATTAACATCATCTCCAATGGACGTGCCAAAAGCGTTAATCGCAAACAGCCTTGATTTAATCACACTTCAACTAAAAATCAGAGTAGGCAACAAATCAGCTAGAAGAATCATTCAGGTATCAGAGATTGATGGAATTCATGAAACAACTGGAGAAATCAGAACGCATGAAATTTTCAAATGGAACCCAAAAACAGACACTCATGACTATATGGGAAATAGTGTAATTTTTAGAAAACTCAAAGAAAGAGACGGAGACAGTGAAGAAAAAATCAATTACGAATTAACAAAAAGGAGATTAGCTCTGGAATGGATGGTTAAAAACGACATCCGTGATCATAAAGAAGTTACTTCAAACGTTATGGAGTATTATGCTGATCCAGAAAGGTTCTACGAAAGAAAAAGACTAGAGGTATAATCATGAATGTAACTGAAAAGAAACAAAAAAAGAGCGAAGAAGAATCAGTTGGGCAAATTCATGTGTATAGTTACAAATTACTAAATGAGCATGTAAAATTTTTGCATCCAAAATTAAAATCATTGGATAAATCAATCAAACAGGCAATGATGCCAATTCCATTTGAGGTCTATGTTTCAAGTATGATTTTCTTTAGTATGATTGCAGGTGCATGTGGCGCAGTTTTAGGATTTGTGACAGCACAATTTATCAATATTCAACCAGCAAGTTTAGAGATTTTACTTCCAGTATTAGGAGGACTGGTGTTATTTGGAATAACATTTGGGATTTTACAAATAATTCCAAAAGTTAGGGTGACAAATAGGTCCTCAAAACTCATAGAAGAAATCCCTCATTTCATAGGATACATGTCAACTCTTGCAACCAGTG
Source organism: Nitrosopumilus zosterae (assembly GCF_025998175.1). Lineage (NCBI taxonomy): Archaea > Thermoproteati > Nitrososphaerota > Nitrososphaeria > Nitrosopumilales > Nitrosopumilaceae > Nitrosopumilus > Nitrosopumilus zosterae. Next base: position 809,568 of record NZ_AP026695.1, on the reverse strand, counting down.
GCCTTACACTGGAAGGAATTTTCAAAGCAATAGCAAAAGAAGAAACAGAGGAAGACATCGTAAAGGATGCCAGATACATTGTAAGAAATATCGACATTTTAGGCATGGATTTGATTAGTGCAATTAAGGATTTGATACATAGGACACCAACAGGACCATATTCGGAATTGCTAGAAGGTGCAGTAGTTACAGTTCAGTCTGGAGGAGATCTCAAAGAATATTTCAATGCAACAGCAAAAGTTCAGCTCGAAGAAAAAAAGATGTTGATGCAAAAAACTACAGAATCTCTGGGAAGTGTTGCAGAAATTTACACCATTCTGCTAATTGTATTTCCGTTATTAGCGGTAATCATGTTATCAATTATGGGCATAATGAGTCCCAGCCTTGCAGGATTTGATTTGATCACATTGATGAATATTCTAACATTTGCAGTAATTCCACTTAGTGGGGTATTGATGTTAGTCATGATGGACACCATGGTTCCAAAGAGGTAAAAAAATGGAAAGCAAACAAAAAAGAAAAATTAAAAGAAGAAGAATCGCAGTAATTGAACCTAGAAAATCAATACTAAAAAATGAAATTCTAAAAACAGCATCATTTTCTATCATTGCAGCTACTAGTGTAATTTCAATGAGTTTCTATTTTTCAGGATTTTCTGAATCTACAACAATCAGAGACATAGGATTAATCTTTGGGATACTTGTAGGAGTCATTCCATTAACCATCCACCAACTAAAAGAAGTACAAAGAAGAGACAGCATAGACAGGAATCTCCCAGTTTTTTTGCTTGCATTGCTAAGTTCCGTTCAGAGTGGTGCAAACCTGATCAAAGCAATAGAGCAAGCAGGTGAAAGAAATCTAGGAGCATTAACACCAGAATTGAGAAATCTTAGGGCCAACATTAGTTGGGGAACACCAATTGAAGATGCTTTTGAGAACTTTGCAGAAAGGACAGGTACTAGAGTTGCAAGGAGGGTTACAGTTCTGCTAGAGATGGCAATGAAAATTGGAGGAGACGTATCTGAAAACCTCGAAATGATTCAAAAACACGTTTCAGACATGCAAAATATAGAAAAGAGTAGAAAATCTGCACTGCAACCATATACATACACAATATACATTTCATTTGCGGTGTTTTTAGCAGTAGCAGTTTTGCTAACAACTAGCTTTTTCACTGAAATTGAAAAAGTTCAGGACGGATTACTTGAATCAGGTAGTGGTACCGAAGGATTGTTTGGCTCGCTAGCCAACATGGATATTGCCCAATTAGAATCAGGATTATTCAACATGGCAATCATTGAGGCAGTCTTTGGCGGACTAGCTGCAGGAAAGATTGGGTCAGGATCATATGTTGCAGGTACAAAACATGTTGTTGTGATGATCATAATATCAGTAATTGCATTTAACATAGTCTAGTTCGCAATTTGGACATTTTTTAAAAAAATATCAGTGTGAATAAAGGAAAACATCAAAGAATGTAGAGAGGATTTTTGTTCATCTTAGTAAAACATTTTGTTGTGATTAAAAAACAACATATTTTGTTTTTTGTGTGTGCTATCGTACAAACAGAACCTTTAGTTCTATTTTGATCTAAATTTTGCATCGATGATGGAAAAATTATGTTTTGTGAAACTGGTAAATTCTGCGAAAATACTAAATGCCATTAAACAAAACGAGTCTAGGTTAAAAAGGATGAGAGAAAAAGAATGTCTTACCAAGATCAAGTAAGTAGAATAGCAACAGAGTTAGAAGAGATTTTAGATCTTGATGACCTGGAAGCTAAAGTGTATCTAAATTTACTCAGAGCAGGTCCAATTACTGCAAGTGCGCTTGCAAAAGAGCTTGATATCGATAGAGCCAGAATGTACAGGACAGTAGACAGGCTAGTTAATAGAAATATTATCTCAACAACATTATCCAGTCCCAAATTATGTATTGCGTCAGACCCTCATGATGCACTGAAAATTGCCCTGAGTAAAAAAGAAGACGAAGTAAATAAAATCAAGAAATTAGGTGAGGCAATCATTGACAAAATCAATGAGGAGATCACATCAAACCAAATCAACACAGTTCCAACATTTAGAGTGGTTCAAGGACGTCAGAACATCTACGCGGATATTGCGCAGCTAATCGAAAATTCGGTTGATACAATATACATTGCCACAACACTTGACGATGTCTCCAGAATGTATCACAGCACAATTCCAGAAAAAATCAGCATTTGTGAAAAAAATGGTGGCAAAGTGAGATTGCTTGTAGACATGAATGATCCAAAACTTGCGCCGTTTGTTAAAAGATTCAATGCTACTGAAACAAAAATTGGCAAGATGCCATCAAAGGGAAGAATAGTAGTGCAGAAAGACAAAAAAATGATAATGTCAGATCATGCCGCATCCTCTCAATATTCAGGTTCAGATTCAGACTTTTCATTATGTACAAATTCAAATGAAATGGTTGACAACATTTTCACATTATGTTCATTTCTATGGGATTCATCAAAACCACTCAAAACCATAGATGTCAAAAATTTTATCAAAAAGACAAGTGAAGACCAGTCACACTAAAGATTCATCATTGACTTCTATTGGTTTTCGGCCCATAAAACCAGAGTCTTTCTCATGCCAAAATTTTATTTCTGTTTCCCCATATTTCCAGCACAGCCAAACCTCTTCATCAAATCTCTTAGAAGGAAAATCAAGCAGACCCTGCTCAATACTTTTGACAGATACGCCAGTATTTTCTAGAATCTCAACTGCCTCATAGAATTTAGTCACTGCCGAATTTAATTTCTGTTTCAGAGTGATGAATTCTTCAAAAGAATTGGTAGTTGAAATGCACATTTGCAGTTGTTGTTCTAATTTTGATACTTCATTCTTTTTCGATAACGCATACTCGAATTTTTTTATCACATCTGGAAGAGCAACATTAGCCTCATTTGTAGTAAAAAAAGAGAACATATGTTTTCTCAGGAAGGAGGGATTAAAAATCTTAGGCACAAATTTATTAATAATTCATATCGAAAATGCCATATGAGTGAAGATCCTTTAGAAGAAATCATTATTCAAGTAATTAATGGCGCAGTATCAACTATTCCGGCTTATTTGCAAGACATTAAAGAAAACAAGGATATACTCAAAGTAGAAAACCCCCAAGAATTTGTTTATGGCATTGTAATGGGTATGGCACTTGGGATGGGTGGGGCAATACTCAGTTCACAAAAAGAGATTCCCACCACAGAAGATCAGATGAAAATCAGAGACATAGTATACAAACATATTCCAGACATAAGAGAACGAATATTCAGTTGATAGAATTTAGTAAAAATGAAATAGTTTTTCTAGAATCTCTAGAAGAGGCAAGAATTGCTACATCTCATAACGACATACCACATGTAAAACCTGTATCATATGTACTCAAAGACAACGTCATTTTAGTTGCAACAGATTACAATACACGAACATTTTCGAACATAAAATCAAATCCGAACACAGGAATAGTTGTAGACATATACAAATCAGGAAATCACAAAGCTGTTTGCATTCAAGGAAAAACACAAATTATTGAAAGTGGTCCTGAATTTAAAAAATATTATGATGTGTTTTATAAAAAATTTGAATGGGTGCGAAGAGATCCATGGACTGAGAATGAAGCACCATTTCTGAAAATCATTCCAAGCAACAAAGTAAGTTGGGGATTAAAATAAAATGTTTTAAAATAGGATCAAGTATACATTGAGACAGGATTATCAAAGTGCTCAATTAATTGTTTGATTTTTTGAATATCAAATGGTTTGTAAATAATTGCAGTAACCCCATTATCTTGTAAAATTCTTTCACAATCACTAGACGTATTTCCAGTAATAATTATCACTTTTGCAGACGGGTTGATTTTTTTAATTTCTTTTAATGCTTCGATTCCGTTTAATTTTGGCATTTCAACATCCATAAATAAAATATCTGGCTGGTGTTTTGAAAAAAGGTCTATTGCATCCAATCCGTTATGGCCTATTGCCAAAATTTTCAAACCAAGAAGTGCCAATAATTCAGAGAAAAGTTCAGTGATTTGAACATCGTCATCTATAATTACGCATTTTTTGGTTATCAATCCCATATTTGGTATTGATAACTAAGTATTAAGTTAATCTTTTATTATATATAACAAAACGACCTCATACAGAGGCTACAAAGAAATCACAGTTTTTGGATTGTTTTTTGTAAAGTTTTCATTAAATTTATGCTCAAATTCATCACCATTATTTGGAACAGAACTACCTTCTAACTCAGGATCTGCAGATTCAGATTCTGCCAGTTTATTTCTCAAAAAGAATATACCGATAAGAGTAATTCCCAAAGAAATTAAATCAATGATAGTAATTTGTTCAGATAGAAACACGCCTGCAAAGATAATTCCAAATACCGAAGTTGTAGAATATAACAAAACAGTTCTCACAGCACCAATTAATTTTAGTCCTGCCAAAAATAACAGTGTAGACATACCTGTACCAAATATAGAAATAAGCATAATGTTCGGGATGTATTCTAACTTGAAATCCATCGGAATTTGAAGTAAGAATAAAAATGACAGTGCAATTATGGCACAAAAAAACGAAGTAATCTGTGTCACTCTTCTAGCATCATATTTATCGCCTACATACTTGCAAATTGTGATATCCGCAGCATAAAGAAATCCAGAAAGAATAATCAAAAGATCACCTGTAGCTAGATGCTCAAAATTCATTCCATTTTGATAAATATTATTTCCGATTGGAATTATCATCATTCCAATAATGATCATAGAAAAAGGAATGCATTCTTTTATGTTAATTCGTTCTTTGAAAATGACCATTGCAAGAACTAATGAAAAAATGATTTCACTATTACTAAAAATAGATGCGTTTACTGCAGATGAGTTTTGCAAACCAAAAAAATATGTTGAAAGTGCAGCTACCTCAGACAATCCAATTAAAGCCATAAACAAAATGTCTTTTTGAGAGAATTTGCTAATTGCATCAGTTTTACGTGCTATAGGCGTAAAAAAAGCCGTACAAATCATGTAAATTAAAAAGGTCATAAAAATAGGATTAATTTCCATTGTATTTACCCCCATATCCAACATGGGTTTTGACAACACATGTACAAGGGATGAAAGCACAGCTGCAAGTATGATAAAATAATATCCATATTGTGACTTTTTGCTGCAGAGTTTAATTTTCAATTAATCCCATATCTGGGATCAATGTCATGCTTTAATAGTGTGATCTTATTGTTTAATAAATTAAATTTGGATTGTTTGAAAGATCGAGCTTTTGAGAATATCAGAATCAGATAATTGAACATCAACAGTCAACTTGTCTTTTTCAATGTTAATTTTCAAGTTACTAAATGCGCAAGCATATTTGTTGATTTTTTTATTGTCAACAACGATTTGTTCTGTTTGATATATCAGTCCGTCATCAATGAGACTGTTTATTTTTCGATATCCAGAAGTTCTCGGTAGTTGACAGTCCTTCAAAATATCATTAATTATTTTTGGAGAACTTGAAACTGACTCGATTATTTTCTTCTTTTCCAAATCACCAAACGCCTGTAAAATTACAGAGTTTACGTATGAATCGGACAAAGTATACCAATGATCTTTTGATTTGTTGGATTTTGTGTGAAAAATATTTTCAAATATTTTTTTCTCTATTCCATCAGCACCTTTTCCAAAAAATTCCCTCAACACAAGATCTAGTTTATCAAATTCTTCTATAGCCTGAGTAATCGAAAGTCCAAATTTTTCAAATAGACGGTCATCTATTTTTTTTACAGTTTTTGCACCCAGATTTTTTTCAATGATTTCGTTAAGTGATTTTGCCAACAAATGATCTAGTCCAGACATCACATATTCATACATTATCTAGTTTATTAGTTTTTTTTCATGGGAATAACAGGAATTTTTAATAGATAGTGATTCCCAGATTTGGGATATGGCCATTCAGATTTTTGATGAGGAAAACATTAGAGATATGCCCAGTGAAGAAAGATTCAATTTTTGCGAAAATGTATTGAAACAGGAACAAGACGAATCTAAACGATGGGATGCAGTTTGGCTAGCTGGAGAATTAGCCGAGAACACAAACAATAATGATAGAATGCGCAAAAAAGTTGCAGATCTCATGGAATGGGTATTAAGAAATGACACAAATGGAGTAGTAAAGCACGAAGCTAGTTTTCAAATTGCTGCAAGAAACTTGAGAGATAAAATTCCTCTACTTGTAGAAATCTCATTTAATGATAAGAGTGTATTGTCAAAACATGAGGCAATTGAATCATTAGGATTAATGAGAGCTTTTGAAGTTGAAGAAAAGATCAAGTTATTACGCAATGATCCCAGCATAGACGTAAGAGAGACTGCAGAATTCATTCTCAAAAGATTTGAAAGATTACGAAATTCTGGAGAATATACACCATCCACGATTCTGTAACTTAAGATGAAATCAAAAAATCGTTCCAAACGGTTAATTAATAATCAAACATGAGATGATTATTCAATTTGGCAGAACCAAACACAGTCCCTTCAAAATTGCGTACCAACATAAATTACAAAGTTATTGCAGGAATTATTTTTGCAGTAATAGTTTTTCATGTTTATGTAAATTATTTTTCCAATCCTGAAGATTCAGATTCAATAATTTCAATTTTTTCATTTATGAATCCATTAGCTGTATCAATAGCATCATTTATTGTAGCTATCAAATATATCGATGCAGGCATATACAGAAAAGCAAACATTTCATTGGGTTTTGCATATTTGATGGTATTTCTGGGAGAATTAACTTATCTCATTTATGATTTATTTTTAGATATTGATCCTTATCCTTCGATTGCAGATGTTTTCTTTTTCTTGCAATATCCGCTAACATTGACATATGTAATTTTGAACATTAGGTTTTTCTCATCATTTTCAAACAAATACAAAGCATGGGTTATTTTACTACCTTCGATAATTTTGACCATTTATTCAATCAATGCATTAAATGAATACGGAGAAGCAGGATTTGATTTCTATTATGGATTAATTTTTGTTTCATCTGCAGGAACACTTTTGGCATTTTCAATTTTGGGAGCCACCATATTCAGAGAGGGATTATTAGGAAAAGCATGGATGATACTAGTAATTGGAATTTTGACAATCACTATTGGCGATATATGGTATTACTACCTAGAACTAATAGACGAATATGATCTTAGTGATCCAGTAAATCTTTTTTGGTACGGTGGAGCATGGATAATCATTTATGCATTATACAAACATAAAAAAACTATTTAGTATGATTTGAAGGATATTAAATTCAAGACAGGTCTTAGAAATATAATAATTTTAAATGATCCATAGAAATTATTGTAATAAAAATCATAAATTTTATTCAGAAAGAGATTGAGTATGAGTTTTAGATAGTTTTGCAATTTTTTTATTTATTGCCGCAACGTCATTTTTTGATAATGTAGGTTTTTCATTCTTGACAATTCTGCATTCTTTAGTAATTGGCAAATCTTTGATGTTAGAATATTGTTCAAATGTAAGCAATGCAATTTCTGACTTTTTATCACCCTTAAACATGAACTTTACCAGCAGTGAGGGAGATTCATCATCCATACAATCATAGTTTATGAATATAATAAAAAGAGTTCTGTCACAATATAAAAACAACTTTTGGAATCCAAGTTAAATCCATCATAAAATAAGAAACAATTAAGAAATAGAAAAATATGAAAACTTCATGGCAATTAAGATAAAATGCTCACATATTCTTGTATCAAAACAAAGTGAGGCACTTGCAATTTTAGAGAGGATCAAAAAAGGAGAAAAATTTGGAAAATTGGCAAAAGAATTGTCAATCGATTCAGGGAGTGCAAAGAAAGACGGAAGTTTAGGCTACTTCACTAAAGGAATGATGGTAAAACCATTTGAAGAGGCAGCATTCAAGCTTCAAAACGGAGAGATTTCAGAGCCAATAAAAACAGAGTTTGGATACCACATCATCAAAAGATTAGAGTGAATTTTATTGCATGGGTTTTGATTTGATCACCACATCATAATCAATTTTCGGACTAATTTTCTTAAAATTTGCTTTAATTTATGCAGGTGATTTTTTCTCTTTTTGAATCAATTCGGTAATTCTTTTGATTTTTGTTTATTAGAACATATCAATATGATTACCAAAAAAAGATTAGTGTGGCGTATTAATTTCCATGTCTAAAAAACTAAAATAAAATACACAACATTTTTTGAACCAAAATAGAAAAGATGTTCATGGTAACCATATCTGAGAAAGACATAGAAGAAATTATCACATATTTAGAAAAATCAATTATGAATCTGACAAAACAAACATTAGAGAATTTCGAGACTGGAGGTGAATTTCAAGATACAAGAAAATTTCTAGAAAACCAATTTGAAATAAGGTTGGAAAATCTGCTTATCGCAAAAAATAGCAGTACACATCATTTAGAATCAGGAATGAAGAATAGAATCATCCAAAGAAAGCAAAAGATTTTTGAAAAAATTTCTAAACAATATAGAATCTAAAGAAATGCATCAAGTCCTGTTTTCTGGGATTCAATTTCATGATTTTTTTCTAACAATTTGGTCATTTTATCCCCCATAGATTTTGCTGCAGTCATTTTTCTTTTTCCTATCCAATAGTATGTTTCATCAATAGTGTTTTTTGCAATTAACACCACTAGTTTTCCAATGTCTTTTCTTCCGGTTCTACCCCTTCTTTGAATGAATCTAATAGAGCTTGGAACATTGTCATAAAAAATCACTTGATTTACTTCTGCAATATCCAATCCCTCCTCACCAACACGAGTTGCAACCAATACTTGAAAAATACCATCTCGGAATTTTTGTACAGTCTCAATCTGCTTTTTTTGTTTCAACCCAGCATCACCTGCTTTTCCAATTAATATTCCTGCAGAGATTCCCATCTCAGTCAATTTATTGAAAATCAAATCAACGGAATCACGATAACTGGTAAAAATTAGAGCCTTTCCTGGAACAGATTCAAGAATTTCTTTGAGTTTTGGAATTTTTGAATGTTCAATTCCTCGTGATTGCGCTTCTTTTGCAAGATGGATTGCCCTTGTAAAATTAGGATCAACCTCAAAGAGTTCCTTGATTCCCACACCTTTTTTTGCCTGTACACGCTCACAAAATTTCAGGAAAGGAGTGATCCCATGAGCCTCCAATATGTTCAATGCATAATGAATTCTAATTCCTGTAAAGAGGGGTTTTGCAGAACGTCTGTTCTGATTTAATACAAATTGTCTAATTCTAAGAAGCACAGAAAGAGATTGCTGTTCTGCCATCCGAATTCCATTTTTTCTCAAAGTTTCATATCTTTCATCCAATGCCAATTTCAGTAATTTCTGAATCGATTTTAATTCAGGCGGAAGTTCTACGTTAATCCATTCTGTATGAGTTTCTTGTGTGTATGGTTTTACATCAGGACTATCCTCTCTTCGTTCAGCTACGCTAGAAATTCGAAGCTTAGTTAGAATCTCTGTTGCTTTTTCTTTCTCACTAGGAAGAGTTGCAGTCATTCCAAGAATTCTTGCAGTAGAATTTTCAAAACTTTCGGCTATTCCAGAATACGCATAATCACCAGCAGTTCTATGTACTTCATCAAAAATCACCAGACTGAATTGATCAGGAGTGATGATTCCACGAACTAAATCATTGCGTGCAATTTCAGGAGTGGCGCAAATCACGCTATTATTCCAGAGTTTGGTTCTTTTTGATATTGGATCTTCACCAGTAATTAACGAAATATCATCCAGAGTAAGATTATCTTTTAGGAATTCAAAATGCTGGTTTACCAAAACTCGTGTTGGTGCAAGAAACAAGATTCCACCAGAACCTCTTGACAAATATTCTGCAATAACTTGTAATGCAATCGCAGTTTTTCCTAGGCCAGTAGGTAAAACCACAATACAGTTTTCCTCTATTGCTTGATTTGCAAGATTTACTTGGTAATCACGTTTTTCAATAGAATTTTTTTGCACATACTTTTTCTCAAGATATTGATTCAATCTAAAATAAGAATCAGAATTTATTGATTTTATGCTTTCGTGTAGTAAAGTATTAGCTATTGCATACTTTCTTGTTTATTTGAGAGCAAGCCACAGGCACAATTCATACGTAATTTCAGCCATTTTTGAGGCATAAAACACCATAATTTTCTAAGAAAAAAAGTCGGGTTTTTGGACGATATGGAAAAAAGAAGATTGGAAAAACTGGATCATTCCAGTTTTTTCTTGGCTTTGATAATCATTAACGTCTCTTCACGAAGATGTTTTTTCAATAAGCGTTCATGATCTTTTTTGTGTGCGCTGTATGCTTTGTTGAGAGCCTGTTTTGTCTTTGCTCTTTTGACTGCATTTTGAAATTTTTTGTGAATGACATTTACTTGAGACGAATAGCTTGCCATTGAATCGACATACCAAACAAGACTAAAGAAGTTTGTGATGCTGGAATTGAATCATTTCAGAATTGATCGCAAATCAATCATCAGTTAACGTGATCCATATATTGAGCAGTTAAACATAATTTGTGTGAATAATACTTTTGACAGACCCGGATGGGATGAATACTTTATGCTTCAAGCAGAATTGGCAAAACTTCGTTCAAATTGTATGACACGACAAGTTGGTGCGGTTATTGTAAGAAACCACAGACAAATAGCAACAGGATATAACGGTACGCCTCCTGGAATCAAAAATTGTTTTGAAGGAGGATGTAAAAGATGCACACTGAGAATGGAGGGAAAAATTGAATCGGGCGCATCACTCGACAGATGTCTTTGCAATCATGCAGAAGCAAATGCGATAATGCATTGTGCAATTTTAGGAATAGAGGCAGGCATTGAAGGGGCAGTTCTATACACAACGTTTGTTCCATGTTTAGAATGCACAAAAATGGCAATTACTATTGGAATTAGAAAATTTGTTTGTCTTGACTCCTATCCTGAAACAGATTATGATTTACTAAAAGAAGCAGGAGTGGAAGTTATTCAACTAGAAAAAAATAAAATTGTAAAATGGGCAAGCCAACTAGTAAACAAATACGAGAAATCTGTGTAAGAAAATGCAAGTAAATGTTACAAAGACCGATGAGGTTGAATCAATGTCTCCATCTATGTTAGTATCTGCAACATATGACAATAATTCAAAATCAGCAATTTTAAAATTCTACAATCCAGAGTCGCAAAAATTAATTTTATGGAAGGACGAGACAGGGCATAAACCATACTGCTATTCACGATTAGCTCCAGATGAGTTAGACTTTCTTCAAGAAAGAGAAGACGTTATTGAAATCAAGACTGTTCAGCGACATGATCTAATAACAGATAAAGAAATCAATATGTCAAAAATTACAGTTGCAGATCCATTAGCAATTGGTGGAACTACAGGAGACAAAAGTATCAGAAACATTATTGAGACATGGGAGTCAGACATCAAATATTATGAAAATTACCTATATGACAGAAAGTTAATTGTTGGCAAATATTATGAAGTAGTAGATAAAAAACTAAAACCACATGATTTAGAAATTTCTGATGAAGTAAAAATTGCTCTAAAAAGTTTGCTTTGGGATAAAGTAGACAGTGAAAGTATGGCCGATTCAGAAGAATTCAAAAAATACATTACAGAATGGGCAGATTTACTAAATCAACCAATCCCAAAAATAAAAAGACTCAGTTTAGACATAGAGGTAGAAGCTGAGATTGGAAGAATCCCAGATCCAAAAATCGCAGAGAAAAAAGTAACTGCAATTGGAATGAAGGGTTCAGATGGATTTGATCAGATTTTTGTTCTCCGCACAGAAGACACAGAGGAAGGAAAAAACGAATTAGACCAAAACGTCAAGATCACATTTTATGATTCAGATAAAGAAAAAGAAATGATACAGGATGCTTTTCAAATTATCAGAGAATTTCCATTTGTAGTAACGTATAATGGAGATGAATTTGACTTACCGTATCTATACAACAGGGCAGAAAGACTGGGCATAAAAAATTCTGAAAATCCTTTTTACATGATGCGAGATTCTGCAACACTAAGAGAAGGAGTTCATCTCGATTTGTATAGGACTCTCTCAAATCGTTCATTTCAAATTTATGCATTTAGCCAAAAATACACTAATTTTTCACTAAATAGTGTGTCAAAGGCACTACTTGGAAAAGAGAAAATAGATTATGGATTAGAGTTGGATCAATTATCACTATACCAGACTGCAAATTATTGCTACAATGATGCACTGTTAACATTTGAACTTACAAGCTTCAACAACGATTTACTGATGAATCTACTTGTAATCATTGCAAGAATTGGTAGAATGCCAATCGACGACATTGCAAGAATGGGAGTATCTCAATGGATTAGAAGTTTGTTATACTATGAGCATAGACGAAGAAATTGTCTGATTCCAAAAAGAGAGGAGTTGCAAAGAAGATCAGAAGGAGTGCTATCTGATGCAGTAATAAAAGATAAGAAATACAGAGGAGGCCTAGTAGTAGAACCAAAAGAAGGAATTCATTTTGATGTGGTGGTGATGGATTTTGCCAGTCTATATCCAAGTATTATCAAAGTAAGAAATCTGTCATATGAGACAGTGAGATGCTCACATGAAGAATGTAAGAAAAACATCATAGAGCAAACAAATCATTGGACGTGTTCTAAGAGAAACGGGCTGACATCAATGATCATCGGGTCATTAAGGGATTTGAGAGTAAACTATTACAAAAGCCTATCAAAAAAAGAGACCTTAACTGATGAGCAAAGACAGCAATATACAGTAGTCAGTCAAGCACTCAAGGTAATTTTAAACGCCAGTTATGGGGTAATGGGGGCAGAGATTTTTCCACTATATTTTCTGCCAGTAGCAGAAGCTACAACAGCAATAGGAAGACACACCATTTTAGAGACAATTAAAAAATGTGAAGGCGTAGGAATAGAAGTACTCTACGGAGATACAGATTCGCTGTTTATCAAAAAACCAACTAAAGAGCAGATTCAAACAGTAATAGAGCAAGCAAAAAAAGATCATGGGGTAGATCTAGAGATAGACAAAACATATCGATATTGTGTATTAAGCAATAGAAAGAAAAATTATCTAGGAGTTACAAAGGATGGAAATGTAGATGTCAAAGGACTAACAGGAAAAAAGTCACACACACCGCCATTCATCAGAAAGTTATTTTATGAATTATTAGATGTTTTATCCAAAGTTCAATCAGTAGAAGATTTTGTAAAAGCAAAACAACAGATTTCAGAAAAAATATCAACATGTGGAAAAAAAGTAGAAGCAAAGGAAATCCCGCTAGAAGATTTGACGTTTAATGTAATGCTTAGCAAAGCGCCATCAGAATACACAAAAACTATTCCTCAACACATTAGAGCAGCCAAACAACTAGAGACAATCAGAGAGATAAGAAAAGGCGACAGAATTTCATATATTAAAATCCTAAACAAGCCAGGTGTAAAACCAGTTGAGATGGCAAAAAAAGAAGAGATTGATTCAAAAAAATACATGGAATTCATGGAAGCAACGTTAGAACAGATAACATCATCTATGAACTTGGATTTTGATACAATTTTGGGAAAACCAAAACAAACAGGATTAGATGAATTTTTTTGGAGTTAAAAAATGGAAATTGACGGAATGCTTCTCACCATCCTAGGAATATCCGCAGGAATTTTGATTCTTACCGGATGGATAGAACAGATTTACAAAGGATACAAGACAAAAAGCCTAAAAGACATCTCGAAATTTTTAATGATATTCATTTCCGCAGGAGCAATTTTGTGGTTAATTTACGGAGTTATTGTGTCAGACGTATTTATCATAGGCACAAATATCACAGCAATTGTTCTAATGATGATAGTTTTGGCAATGAAGAGAAACTACGACAGACTATCAAAAACAAATCAAATCTAATCAAGGATTAAATAGAATACAAAAAAATTCACAGAAAGATGTTTGTTATTAATTGTAAAAACTATGAAGAGATTTCAGGAGATAAGATAATAAAATTTGTAAAAACCGCTGAAAAAATTTCTAAAAAATACAAAATTAAAATTGCAATCGCACCACCACAACATTTAATCGGATTGGTTGCAAAGAGTACAATTCCAATTTTTGCCCAGCACATAGACGACTCAAAAATCGGAAGCACAACAGGATTTGTTATTCCAGAGTTGCTAAAAATGTCCAAAGTAAAAGGTTCACTGATTAATCACAGCGAACATAGAATCTCCAGTAAAGAGATTGAAAAATTAATTTCAAAATTAAAAGAATTGAAAATGACATCAGTGCTTTGTGTAAAAGATATTGCAGAAGTAAAAAAATATGTTAAATTGAATCCAGACTATATTGCAATAGAACCACCAGAGTTAATCGGATCAGGAAAGGCAGTATCAAAAGAAAAACCAGGTTTAATCTCAAAGGCTGCTGAAGCTGTAAAAAATGCAAAAAACAATACCGAACTGCTTTGTGGGGCAGGAATAGTTTCTGGAGAAGATGTCTCAAAAGCAATTGAGTTAGGTTCCAAAGGAATTCTTGTTGCAAGCGGAATAGTGAAATCAAAAAATTGGGACAGCATAATGTCTGAATTTGCCAAGTCAATGGTTTAATACCCCCTTTTTTGGATTGGTTAATCGTAAAAAATGAAACAAGTTTATTTTTATGATGAAGGAGACGGCAAAAATAAGAAACTACTAGGTGGCAAAGGAGCAGGCCTATGTGAAATGACCAAATTAAAACTACCAGTTCCTCCAGGGTTTACAATTACTACTGAAGTTTGTAGAAAATACTATGAAAATAATAAAAAATTACCAAAAACACTCATGGTAGACGTTAAAAAGAATATTGCAAAAATTGAAAAAAGAACAGGCAAAAAATGGAATTCTAAAACAAACCCATTACTAGTTTCTGTCAGATCAGGAGCAGCAATTTCCATGCCTGGAATGATGGATACAATACTGAATTTGGGATTAAATGATCAGACAGTTTTGGGACTAGAAGAAAAAAGTCAAAATCCAAGATTTGCATGGGATTCATACAGGAGATTCATCCAATTATTTGGCAAAGTAGTGTTTGGAGTAGACGATAAGAAATTTGATGATGTCTTAAATGCAGCAAAGAAAAAACAGAATGTTCAAGTGGATAGCGATTTGAATGAAGAATCACTAAGAGAAGTAGTAGAGCAATATAAACAAATTTGCGATAAACACACAGGAAGGAAATTTCCAACAGACCCAACTGAACAAGTAGAGCTTGCAATCAAAGCAGTATTTGGAAGCTGGATGGGAGAAAGGGCAATTGTGTACAGAGAGAAAAACAACATTACAAAAGACATTGCAGATGGAACTGCAGTAAACATCGTATCAATGGCATTTGGAAACATGGGAAATGACTGTGCTACGGGTGTTGTATTTACGAGAAACCCAGGAGATGGTTCACGTCAAATTTATGGAGAATATCTGATTAATGCACAAGGGGAAGATGTAGTAGCTGGAGTAAGAACAGGAAAGCAAGTTAATGAAATGAAAAAAGATCTTCCAGAATCATACAAACAATTAACAAAAACATGTGAAAGGTTAGAAAAACATTACAAAGAACCTCAAGATATAGAGTTTACAATTGAGCAGGGAAAATTCTATTTGCTGCAAACAAGAAACGCAAAAATGAATGCATCAGGAATGATCAAGACCTCAGTAGACATGGTAAAAGAGAAATTAATTGACAAAAACAGAGCAATTACCAGACTTCAAGCTGAACAGCTAGAACAATTACTACACAAAAGAATTGATCCAAAGGAAATTAAAAATCATACCCAATTGGCAAAAGGGATTGCAGCATCACCAGGAGCTGCCAGCGGAATTGCAGTACTTGATGTTAAAAGAGCAACTGCAATGGGAGAAAATGGGGCCAAAGTTATTCTAATCAGGGAAGAAACAAAACCTGAAGACGTACCTGCATTCTTTGAATCAGTAGGAATTCTAACTAGCAGGGGTGGCAAAACATCTCATGCTGCAGTAGTTGCCAGAGGCATGGGCAAACCATGTATCGTAGGGTGTTCTGATTTGAAAATTGATCTTGAGAACAAACAATGTAGTGTAGACGGAAAAGTAGTTCGAGAAGGAGAGGTAATTACAATTGATGGGAGTACAGGAAGTGTATACATTGGAGACATCCCCACAATCGAACCCAAAGTCACGTCAGAGTTTAAACAAGTCCTAGAATGGGCTCAAAAAGCAAAAAAAATTGGAATCAGAGCAAATGCAGACACTCCTGAAGGGGCAAAACTTGCAAGAGAATTTGGAGGTCAGGGTATCGGACTATGCAGAACAGAAAGAATGTTCAATGGAAGTGATAGAATCAATCTGTTTGTAGAGATGATAATGGCTGAAAACATTGAAGAGAGAAACAAAATTCTAACAAAATTAGGTCAATTGCAAAAGAGCGATTTTATTGAAATTCTTCAAGCAATGGAAGGATATGAAGTTACAATCAGATTACTAGATCCTCCGCTACATGAATTCTTACCAAATCCTGAAGAACTTGCGGAAAAAATTCGCAAGTTGGAATTACAAAACGCAACTGAAGAACTCAACAAAGCAAAAACAGTTCTAAAGAGAGCAAGAGAGTTAGCAGAAGTCAATCCAATGATGGGTCACAGAGGAGTCAGAGTTGGAATCACATATCCAGAAATTTATGAAATGCAGATTCGTGCAGTATTTGAAGCATTAGTTGAGTTAACAAAGAAAAAAGTCAAAGCCCATCCTCAAATTATGATTCCACAAATAAGCAGTATTGCAGAATTAAATCACATAAAGAAAATTTATGATTCCATCAAAAAAGAGATGGAGACAAAACACAAAATGAAATTAAAAATTAATTTTGGAACAATGATAGAAGTGGTAAGAGCAGCACTTACTGCCAATGAACTTGCAAGTACTGCAGAATTCTTTAGTTTTGGTACCAATGATTTAACTCAAGGGACATTCAGTTTTAGTAGGGAAGATGTTGAAGGAAAATTCCTCCCAGAGTATATTGAAAAGGAGATTTTAGAAAGAAATCCATTCCAATCAATTGATGTCAATGGTGTTGGAAGTCTAATCAAAATAGGCATTGCAGGTGGACGTGGAATAAGACCAAACATGGAAATTGGAATTTGTGGAGAGCACGGAGGAGACCCAAATTCCATCAAATTCTGTCACGGTGCAGGATTAAGTTATGTAAGTGCTTCTCCACATAGAATTCCCATTGCAATTGTAGCAGCTGCACAAGCTGCAATTGAGCAGCCAAAAAAGACAAAATCAAAGAAAAAATAAATAATTCTTAATCAAACAGTCCATCATGATAAAGAGCATTAGCTGTTCTGATGCTGGAAAAGATTGTGGATGGGCTGCAACTGCACCAACAGAAAAAGAACTAATGGAAAAAGTGACTCAACATGTGATAGAAAGTCACAAAGAAATTAAATTAAATACAGAGTCAATATCCAAGATAAAATCACTAATTAAAGAAATCTAAAACTGCGTACTAGTAAAAAAATGCCTGAAACTATAGATTTTAAAACTGAACATGATAATCCAAATTGGATTGTTACCACGTATTGATTCAATCAAACAAATAAGACAAAAAATAGGCATCACCCAAAAGAAACTTGCAACAATGACAGGGGTCAGCACCTCAATGATTAATCAAATCGAATCAGGCAGAAGCCAGCCAAGCTACGATACTGCAAAGAAAATTTTTGACAGTCTTGCAAAATTAGAAGGAGAATCATCATCACATACAGCAGGAGATTTTTGTAGTAAAGATATTGTAAAACTAAAACCATCCAATACATTACATGATGCAATCAAAAAGATGCATCAATTATCTATCAGTCAAATTCCAGTTTTCAACAATTCTGAAGTAGTGGGAGTGGTATCAGAAGATGGTATTGTAAAGCATCTAGCAGATGTGGGGGAATCAGAACTAAAAAAAGCAAAACTTGCAGATACCATGGACCCCGTTCCACCAATAGTAGATTTTGATACACCAGCAAATGTTCTAATTCCGTTAATCAGATACTCAAAATGCATTCTGGTTTCAAAGAAATCAAAAATTGTTGGAATAATTTCAGCTTCGGATACTTTGAAAATGATGGAATGATTATTGCTTAGGATGAGAACATAATTCTGCAAGAACCCCATGCAGAGATTTTGGATGAATGAAAGTGACTTTGGTTCCTGCAGAGCCAGGTCTTATTTGCCCCAAGAATTGTATTCCACATCCCTCCATTCGTTCTACCTCACCTTCAATGTTATCAGTTTCCAATGCCATATGATGTAATCCAGGACCTTTTTTATCAAGAAATTTTTTGATTGGGCTTGAATCATTTGTAGGTTGCATTAATTCAACACGACCATTTTCCAAATGAATAATTGCAACCTTTACACCTTCAGTTTCCACTGTTTCAAATTCTACATTATCAACACCTAGTGCCTGCTGATACACTTTGGCAGATTCCTCAACATCGTTTACTGCAATTGCAATATGATCAATTTTCATCTAAATGATTTTGTTAACTTACAGTATTAATGGATTTATTTTATTTTAAATTATAACAAATAATCAAATTTTAAAAGTTCTAGAGAGGGCTTGCCAAATTAATTCAAGACATCATTGCAACTATACATGAAATATGTTTATTTTTGCTAGTATGACAAGGGCTTATTCTTCTAGAGAAATCCACAAGTATCAACACGCCCATTTATGGAATTAGCTTATTTTGATTCATTATGAGCCAGAATAAATAAGAAGAGAACAAATACAGCAGGAGCAATAAACAGTATGACTAAATCCAAAAATAAGAATAAAACACAAATCAACAAAAACAATAAAACGACACCAGACAATCTAAAGAAAAAACAGTATTTGGAATCTTATGAGGAATTAAAAAAATCCATAGAAAATGACCAAAAATAACAGAAAGCATTTCATAAAATGCAAATTTTGTGGCAAGTCTGATCATGTAGAATATTTAGGCGGACTAGATTGGTTTTGCAATAAGAGATGTCATTATCATTATAGACACTTAAAAGACAATGCATGATTACTTGGAGATTAAAAGAGGCAAGGATGAGAAGAGATGAAAATTGCTCAAATACGCCGGTATATACCAGAGAGAATCCAGACAAAGTATGTTTAAAAAAATAATTGAAAAACTGAAATTTGGTTCTTCTAAAGCCAAAGTTACAGAGGATGTAAATGCATTCAAAGAATCTGAAAAGAAACAGGATTCAACAAAATGAAATACAATTGCAGATATTGTAATTTCAAGTGGGAGGGAAATTCAGATACTTTTGACAAAGTACTTCTTCACGAAAAAACCCACAAAGATAAAAAGAATCAAAAAGTATCGAGTAAAAACAATGTCATTGCGTTGTAAAGTTTGCAATACACCTAGTACAAAAAATCAAATGAGTTGTAATGAAGAATGGGAATGCAACACATGTGGAAACATACTTGATATAAAGGGCAATATAAGTACCTTAGAAAAATGATTGGAATCATAATAAAAGAAGGATTTGAAGAGAATAATACAATACACTATATACTGATTCGTCAATAAGAATATGTGTCAAATCAACCATACTGTGAAGTGTGTCATAAACTAAAATACCCCAGATTTGAAAAGCAACAAAAATGTGAATGCAAAACAGAATAGAAGCAAATTAAAAAATTTGAAAAAACAATTAATTTTGCCAGTGATTTTTTGTGGAATTTGAACTAAGTCAAAAATGTTCAAGTAAATCAAAGCAGATACAGTATAAGTTAAGTATTGAAAATAAATTCATAAAAAATCGAATTAAAAGACCTCTTTAGGTCGGTATTCACCAAAAACTTCTCTGAAAGTATTGCTGATTTCACCCGTAGTAGCAAATGCTTTGGCAGCAGTAATGATGTAAGGCATGAGGTTTTCCTCAGTATCTGCAGCACTCTTCATAGCAGACAGTGCTTTTTCCCATTTGTTTTTGTCTCGGGATTCACGTAATTTTTTGAGTGATTTTTTCTGCTGAATTTCAACATCACCTCCAACACGAAGCAAATCAGGTTGTTTTTCTTCTTCAGAATATTTGTTCATTCCAACAATAATTCTCTCACCATCATCAATTTCTTTTTTCAGCCGATACGCATTTGCTCTGATTTCAGATTGAAAGAATCCCTTTTCGATTGCTTTAACAGAACCGCCCATTTTTTGGATTTTTTTGAGATATTTCCATACGCCATCCTCAATTTGATCACATAGTTCTTCAAGGTAGTATGAGCCAGCCAATGGGTCTGCAGTCTTTGTAATCCCACTTTCATGCGCAACAATTTGTTGTGTCCTCAGTGCAATTTTTGCAGACTCTTGAGTAGGAAGAGCTAGTGCTTCATCTCTAGAATTTGTGTGAAGAGACTGAGTACCACCAGCAACGGCTGCCATGGTTTGAATTGCAACACGAATTATGTTATTATCAGGTTGTTGTGCAGTTAATGATTCGCCACTTGTTTGAGTATGGAATTTTAATTGTAGTGAACGTGGGTTTTTTGCGTGGAACATTTCTTTGAGAATTTTGGCATAAACTTTTCTTGCGACCCTGAACTTTGCAACTTCCTCAAAGAATTCAATAGTACAACAAAAGAAGAATGAAAGACGAGGCGCAAAATCATCAATTTTCAAGCCTTTATCCAAACAAGTTTGAATATATGCAATTGCATTGGCCAGAGTAAACGCAACTTCTTGTGTAGCAGTACATCCTGCTTCTCTCATATGATATCCTGAAATTGATACAGGATACCAAGATGGAACTTTTTCTGCGCAATATCCAATCATATCACCGATTAATCGCATTGAGGGTTGAGGAGGATAGATGTAGGTGTTTCTTGCAATGTATTCTTTTAAAATATCATTTTGAGTGGTACCACGAAGTTCATGACTTTTGAATCCCTGTGCTTCTCCAACTGCAATGTAATATGCTAGTAATGTGGAGGCAGTTGAATTAATTGTCATTGAAGAACTAACTTTGCCAAGAGGGATTCCATCAAAGGCAGTCATCATATCTTTAATAGAAGTAATTGAAACACCTACTTTTCCCACCTCACCCTCTGCTTGAGGAGAATCAGAATCATAGCCGATTTGAGTAGGCAGATCAAAAGCCATACTTAGACCTGTTTGACCCTTTTCCAACATGAATTTGAATCGCTCATTAGTGAGTTTAGCATCTCCAAATCCAGAATATTGTCTCATTGTCCAGAATCTTTCACGGAACATTTCAGGATGAATGCCCCTAGTGAAAGGATATTTCCCAGCATCTTCTATAGGTCTCTTTTTAGAGGATTTTTGATAAATTCGTTTTACTGGAAATGAAGAATCAGTGAAGATTTTCTTTTCAGGATTTTTTGATTTTGTGGATTTTTTTGTTGCCATAGTATTCACTTTAACAAAGATTTTGTAATTTTGTCTCCGGCATCAAACGGATCTATACTTTTTGATTGTAATTGTTTAAGATATTTCGAGAACGATTTATCTGATTCCAGCATATGATCAATCTTTTCTTTAATGTTATTTAAAACAATATCCGTCAGCTCAGATTCTAATTGTTCTTGTTGTTTTTCTTTCTTGAATTTCTTTTTAGTCGACATCATTTCTTTGAGAGTTTTTGCAAAATCTGTAATTCCAGAATTTTTCTTAACAGATGTTTTAAGAATTATAGGATTTCGCACTGAATCACCAATAAAATCCCTTACGGCGTCAAATAGTTGATTGGTTCCTGCAAGATCACTTTTGTTAATAAGGTAGATATCTCCAATTTCAGTCAATCCAGCTTTGATTGTTTGTATACTATCCCCAGTATTTGGATTAAAGACTACAACTGTAATATCTGCAATGTTTGAAATTTCAACTTCTGTTTGTCCAGCACCAACGCTTTCAATAATAATTGGATTAAATCCAGCATATTCTAAAATTCGAATACTATTTCGTAAAGAACGAGAAACAGCACCAGTTGCACCTCTAGATGCTATGCTTCGGATATAAGTTCCTGAATCAGTGGACTCACTCATTCTAACTCTATCTCCCAAAATTGCACCGCCAGTAACATGACTAGTTGGATCTATTGCAAGAACAGCTGGTTTTGTACCTAATTTTTTCATCTCCACAGTTGTTTTGTTTATCAAAGAACTTTTTCCGGCACCTGCAGGTCCAGTAATACCAATTATAATGGAATCACCAGTATCTTTGAAAATTTTCTTTATGAGTTTTTTTGCTTCCTTTTGATCATTTTCTACAATAGTAATTGCCTTGGCAATTGCTCCGCGTTTTCCTTTCTTTAAATCAGCAAGCATATCCAATATACAATAACGTTTCAGAGGTGCAATAAAATCTTGTATATTGTTTAGGGTCTAGAATAAATTACAGGTGGAGCAGTTTCATCAATCAAATGAATCTCAGTTTTTAATTGAACATGGCCCAATTCTTCATGATCAATTTCCAATACTATTGGATGAACACTCCATCCATATTTTGGAATATTTGGGAATGGTACAATTTCAATAAATTCAGAATCAGAAAATGTTTTTTGGAATGATTCATCCATTCCCAAAATTTCCATTACAACAGAATTTGTCTTGTCAGACTTGTCATGATATGAAATTTCAACATGACCAGTATCATAGTAAACAGCATCTATCTGAAATGTTTGACGAAGAACATCTTTGTCATCAGTACCTCCACCAACAAGAAAAACTATTGCTAAAATTGTAAAGATTCCAAGAAAGATTGGAGGGCCTAATTTCCTAGCCATCTTTGAATTCTTGTCTCATTCGTCTAAGTAGTTTTGAGTTTATTCTAATTCTTTCTAATGTTTGAGTTTGAGTTCTCTCAGTACCAGGAGTAGGATTATCTCTGAAGAATTTTTTGATTTCTTTTTCCATAGAGTCATCTGCCACAGATGAAATGCTGGCCACAATTCTATTAAACAGTGGATTCCCATACCCCACTTTTTTGTTTAGTTTTTTCCAGTTTTTCTTCAACCATGGCCACAGGACTTTGTCACCATATGGGTTTGCTGCTACTTTCATAATTGGTAATTGCATGTTTTGGGAACGTACATTCGGAGTTTGAGAAAAGTCCAGAGATTTTAGCAATAGTTTTTTGTCTTTGAAACTACACATGGCACCAAGGAAACGAAGTTTTTCTTCCATAGTTTTTGCATTCTTGTATAGTTTGGTTAATTCCACATGTGTTTTTGAATTGCCATTCCATGCAGCAATAGAACAAATAGGTTCAACTAAATCAGGAGAAATGGAGTTAGGAGATATTAAGAATTTTTTGTATCTCTTGAGTGCCTCTTCTGTGACTTCATCATCATTCATTTTCCCCAGTGCAGAAATCACAAACGAACGGAGCAATGCGTCAGTATGCTTGTCTGATTTTTTTGGCTCCCATCCCAAATTAAATAAAATCTTTCGAAAATAATTAACGGCATAACTTCTAATCTCTTCAGCAAATTCTTCATCAAATGCTCGGAAATATAGGGAAGCTAGATTATGAGCAACATTTACTGATGCCAGATAGCTGTCCTCATCAAAGTATGCATCTGAAAAATCCAAATAATTTCGTACCTGCTCATCTCCAGAAACACAAAGTGAAAACAAATCATTTTGAATTGCCCATCTGTCAATTCCAGGAACACGTTTTTCATCAACTAACATTTTTAGATCAAGTAAAATTCCCTCATCATATTTTACACGGTAGAATCCTTTTCTTCCATAGTTTGCAACAAAACCTATAGTGTTCTGAGGTAGTTTTACTGACATTGATTTTTGTGTAAATAATTTTTTAGAGATCTCATCTTCCAATCCCAAAGATAATGGTATGTGCCACAATCCTTTGCTGAATTTTTTATCAGGCTCAAGTAAGTATCTTTTTTGCTTGAGTTTGAGAGTATTTCCATCCTGATTAATTTCAATTAATGGGAATCCTGGCTGTTTAAGCCACGTATTTACCATAGAAGATACAGGCATGCCAGATGCTTTTCCAATTGCGTTCCACAAGTCTTGCCCTTCAGCGTTTGTGTATTTGAAATCAGACAGATACTTTTTGAGACCCTTTTGGAAGTTTGGTTCTCCAACATAATGCTCAAGCATTCGCAATACACATCCACCTTTATCATATGAAATAGCATCAAATATCTCTCTAATTTCAGCAGGAGAGTTTACTTTAACATCGATTGGATGTGTTGTTTTTAGGGAATCAAGTCCCATTGCAACGTTCATTGCATCTTCAACGAATTGATTCCATAAATCCCATTCAGGATAAAACTTATCAACAAATTTTGTGGCCATAAACGTTGCAAAGCTTTCATTGAGCCACAAATCATTCCACCATTTCATAGTAACCAAGTTTCCAAACCATTGGTGAGCAATCTCGTGAGATATTACTTCTGCAATGTATTGTTTTGTTCTAGTTGAAGATGTTTTAGGATCATAAAGCAAGATTGTTTCTCTAAATGTTATTGCACCCCAATTTTCCATGGCACCTGCTGCAAAATCAGGCACTGCAATAAGATCAAGTTTGGGCAAAGGATATTTTATTCCAAAATATTTTTCATAGGATGTTAGAAGTTTTTTGCCTAGTTCCAAGGAGAATTTTCCTTTTGATTTATTTCCCTTTGTAGTAACAACTCTAATCTGGATTTTACCAATCTTCCCTACAAGATACTCAAATTCTCCGACACCAAGATAAATCAAATATGTTGAAACAATTGGAGTTTTTTCAAAATTATAAATTGTTTTATTTCCAATCTTTTTCTTTGATTTTACTGGCATGTTAGATATGGCAGTGAATTTATTGTCTGCAATTATTGAAATCTCAAAGGTTGCTTTTGCTTCAGGTTCATCCCAACATGGAAATGCCCTTCTAGCGTCTGCTGCCTCAAATTGTGTAGTAGCAAGATATTTTGTTTGTCCATTTTGTTGGTATTGACTTCGATAAAACCCAAGTAACCTGTCGTTTAAAATCCCCTGAAATTCAAGATTAATGATCACCTTGCCTTTGATTTTTTCCCCTAGTTTGATTTGTAATTCTTCTTTTTTCTCATTGGTGATCGGTGTAGATTTGATTATTTTTTCTCCAGATTTTACTGTACACGAAGTAATTTTCAGTTCAGCACAGTTCATAGAAATTGAATTTGTTGCTTTTGTGCAATTTGCAGTAATTGATTCAGCACCATTAAAAGTAAATTTTTTAAGATCAGGCTCAAAAGTTAGGGCGTAATTAATTGGAGTGATGTCCACGTCTGAGGTAATTTATTTACGCTTTAAGTAGATTTTCCATTTTTAATTTTCAGGTATTATGTCCATGGATCGGATTTTTCATCCCATGAAATAGCATTAAACCCATTTTCAGAAAGCGAAGTACTGTCCTTAATTCCTGAAAGTAGGCATTCATCGGAGCAATGAGTAAGTTCTGAAATTTTCATATATTTTCCACAGTTTTCACAGTATTTTCCCATGTCTTAAATCACCAAATAGTTTTTTTGTGTTATCTCCCAGCATCCAAAAGTCAAATTAGATTATAAGATAATTCTAAATTATCAGTGCTGAGAACAAATGTTTTGAGCACAATAGATCCAACTTATATGATCTTAATACTTGTTTTTTGTTAATTGGATTCAAACACAATAAAGTCACAGCAGCATCCAACAAAGAAAGAAAAAACACGGAGTGTGACTTATCGCTTACCTGTAAAATTAGTTGAAGAGATAGAGGCAGAAGCAATGAACCGCAATATATCACACAATGTAATGGCAAGACAAATTTTAGAGAAATACATTCGATGGGACAGATTTACAGAAAAAATAGGCATTATACCAGTACCGAAAAAAATTCTGGACATTCTGGGAACTGAAATGAGTTCAAAGGACATTAATGAAATTATCAATGTAATAAAACCTGTAATTAAAGACACGGTTTTATTTATCAAAGGAGGGTATGATTTGAAACGATGTATTGAGACATTAGAAGACTATATGCGTGCGTCTGGAATGAAATCAGATCACAGAATAGAGGGAGCATCACATCATTTTGTAATTCAACATGAACTAGGTAGTAACTGGTCAAGATTCACAGAGCAGTTATTGGGAGAAATATTTCATGAATTTTTACCTGACACAAGAATGAAATCACAAACAACCGAATCTACTGTTGTTGCAACTATCAAACTAGGCGAAGATTTCATGGAACATGATTATTAGAAACTCTAGTTTTTGTTAAAAACGACATCCATGGCAATCTCTCCATCAGAGAATCGTGTATTGACTTCTTTGATTTTACTCTTATACAAAAAGAGTCGTTTGCCTTCATCAGTGATAATTCCAGAAGTACGAATCATATGTGAATCATGAAGTTGTTGGATTCTTCTATAAACAGTACTAAGCGGAATCTTTTTTTCACGAGATATCTCAATAGCAGATTTTGAAATATTCATTATTGAATCCAGAATCAATCTACAATATTTGTCAGAAAGTATTTCAAGAAAAACTTCTTTTCTTTCTGGTTCCTCGATTTTTAATTGATTTATGATTTGCATATATACTATAGGTGATTTTTGAATATAATCAGTGAGTAGACAGTTATGTGCACTGCAAGACAAAATTTATGAAAATAGGAATATAAGATAATTAAATTTCAGATTTTGTTGTTTGGTCTGCTTTTAGACCCTTGTATCGATTTCTTATTGTAACCTCTGTGACGCCAGCAGCTTCTGCAAGATCCCGTTGAGTGATAGACACCCCATTATGTACACAGGATAGGTATAATGCAGTTGCAGCCAATCCCATAGGGTCTTTCCCTGCAGATTCTTTGCGTTCTTGTGCATCCTTTAGCACTTTAACTGCATAACGTTTAGTTTTCTCAGAAATATCCAGTTTGCTTGAAATTCTTGCGATGCACTGGATTGAATCCACCACGGGCATTTTTAGCTCTAACTCATGATGTAGTAATCGATAGCAGCGCGCAATATCTTTACGTTTGACATTTGCAGCATCTGCTATATCTTTCAGAGTTCTAGGGGTTTCAGTGTCTCTACAAGCTGCATAAAGTGCCGCTGCAATCATTGCGGCAATAGATCTTCCGCGGACAAGTTTCTTCTCCAAAGCCTTTCTGTAAATATATGATGCTTTTTCAAGAACATTTGCAGGAATGGCAACCTTGTCTTTTAATTTATTTAAATCACTAAGAGCTTGTCTCAAATTTCTATCAATAGGCTCGTGAACTTGACTTCTACTATCCCAAGTTCTCAGCCTTTCAATGGTGCTCTTCATGGATGTAGAAAGAGGTTTCCCAGATGCATCCTTGTTTATCGGATTAATAACTGTGGACAATCCCATATCATGAATCATCAGTGAAGACGGAGCCCCTGTTCTTGTTGGATCTGTTCCGCCATCTTTTGAAAATGACCTCCATTCAGGTCCAGAATCTTGAAGTGTCTCTGAAATTACAAATCCACATTTGCCACAAAATCTTTCTCCTGTAACATCATCTGATAACATAGATTTCTTTCCACAACGTAAACAAAGAGAATTTTGATTTGCTGTTACCATTGAAACTACCTTGATGCTTCTGCCCTTTTTAGAGAAATCTCAATTGAAGAAACATCACGGTGTCTGCCATCTTGAGAAACAAGTGATTCTGAACCAATTTTTATGTTCCCGATTACAAAAGCAGGCTTTGTTTTTTTCAACACTATTTGTGCAACATCTACTGCATGTGCAATAGTCATTCCTCTGGCTTTAATTGTAATTAAAGGCATGGTAGCTAATTGAATAATTGCTGATGTAACATAAGTCATCAAGGGTTTTTTCCCAATGAAAATTGTATCTTTAGAGTTGTTTGACATATTGCAATCGTATTGACGCATAATTTAAACTGAGTATATGCTAGGAAATCATCAAAAAAAGAAAAAAGATTTTGAGTATATTTTGGAAATAATTTAGTTCAAAATTAATTAAACAAAACTAGCCTAAAATCATCAATTGCGATGTTTGGGTAAACATTCTCGGCAATAAACTGGTCTGTCCGCTTTTGGTTCAAAAGGAACTTCAGAATCTTTGCCACAGTCAGAACATGTACATTTGTACATCTTTCTATCTTCGGACATATTATACTGAATTTTCTCAACTATAAGAACCGTGACTATTTTTCCAAAAAAGGAATTTATCTAAAAAAGATACCAATTAGGCAATTACTGTAATTTCACGACTTGACATGCCGCCATAACCAGGATCAATTTTTTGTTTAGGATTCAACGAGGTATCATGATGACATGCTTTGTTACATACAGGGCAGAATTTTCTATCAAGTACAATGCATTGACAAATATGATTTTTCACATATGCTTGTGCTGCATTATTCCATTCTCCAGTCCCATTGCAATAGACACAAACATTTGGTCCAGAAGAGCCAATTCCCTTACAAAAATCACATACGTCTTCAGTCATATCTATTATTACTGGAACATTCTAAGTTTTGAATCAATATATTTGAAGAGATTAGAGCGCTATAGCAAAAAAATAGATTTACGAAAATCAAATAAACCCTTTAAAACACACAAAATATAGCAATAATCATGAAGCAAAAAGTTGCAACACGAAGTATCAAGATATTAGTTGCCAAATTAGGGCTTGACGGTCACGATAGAGGTGCGCTAGTACTTTGTAGGGCATTCAGAGATGCAGGGATGGAAGTTATCTATTCAGGGCTTTTTGCAACACCAGAAAGAATTGCACAAATTGCAGAAGATGAAGATGTGGATGCCGTAGCAATGAGTTTGTTAAATGGTGCACATGGAACTCTTTTTCCAAGAGTTGTCAAGGCATTAAAAAAGAAAGGAATTAACGATGTTCTCATAGTAGGTGGCGGAGTCATACCAGACATAGACCATAAAGATTTGATCAAAGCAGGAGTCGACCACGTTTTTGGTCCAGGTACACCATTACCGACAATTATCAATCACATCACAACAGG
This sequence comes from Nitrosopumilus zosterae, assembly GCF_025998175.1. NCBI lineage: Archaea > Thermoproteati > Nitrososphaerota > Nitrososphaeria > Nitrosopumilales > Nitrosopumilaceae > Nitrosopumilus > Nitrosopumilus zosterae. The sequence continues at coordinate 780,459 of NZ_AP026695.1, read as the reverse complement.
CGTGTCTAAATTAAGAAAAATATAAGAAAAAAGATTATTCTGTGGAATCAGGCCACATCATTTTACGCATTTCTTTACCAACTTTTTCAATTTGGTGTTCGTCATATTGTTTCATGTATTTGTCAAATGCATCTTTACCATTTTTCTGGTACTCAGAAATCCACTCGTTGTTGAATGTTCCATCTTGAATCATGGTAAGAACTTTTTTCATGTTGGATTTATTTGCAGAATCCATCACCATTGGTCCACGTGTTAAACCGCCATATCTAGCGGTTTCACTTACACGTCTCCACATGCCATTGATTCCATATCTCTGAATCATATCTACAATGAGTTTGAGTTCATGTAAAACTTCAAAGTATGCAATTTCAGGTTGATATCCTGCTTCAACAAGAGTCTCAAATGCATTTGTCACCATAGAAGCTGCACCACCACAAAGGTCTGCTTGTTCACCAAACCAATCAGTTTCTACTTCCTCTTTGAAAGCAGTTTTGATTAATCCAGCTCTTGCACTACCTATTGCCTTTGCAATTCCTAATGTTCTATCCCAAGCTTTTCCTGTAAAATCTTGTTCAACTGCAACAATTGCAGGAGTTCCAAAATTATCAAGATAGGTTTCTCTAACTTTAGAACCAGGTCCTTTTGGAGCGACCATAATTAGATCAACATTATTTGGTGCTTCAATCCATTTCCAATAGATTGCAGCTGCATGAGAAAATGACAATGCTTTTCCTTCAGAAAGATTTGGACCGATTTCATCCTTGTATACCTGACCTTGAATCATATCTGGAATCAATATGTGAATAATGTCACCTTGTTTTGTTGCTTCTGCAACAGACATTACTTTATGACCATCAGCTTCTGCCTTTTTCCAGCTGTTACCACCTTCCTTAAGACCAATAATTACATTCAGACCAGAGTCTTTCATGTTGTTAGCTTGTGCGTCACCTTGGATTCCATAACCAATTACAGCGATCGTTTGATCTTTTATTGGATCAAGGCTGATTTCGTTATCCTTCCATGTTTTTGCCATGATTTTTTCAAGAATACTGCAAATATTAACTAAATCAAATCATAGTATTATTATACCAAAATTATAAGATTTATGAATTTGGATCGAATATATTAGAAAATGAGACATAGTAGAATCGACTAACAATCAAATTCATCAAGGTCTGAGTCGTTTTCCAATCCTAAATGTTCGAGAATTTTCTCACTATGCATGATAATTCTTTTTTATTAAGGTATGAGTATAACTAGTTGTGTGTAGTAAAATTACACACATTATATGAGACATTAGATACTGTGCAAAGCAACATGAGAAATTATTGAAGAATGAATTTCAATAATCAGTACAAGATATTATAAAAAAATTAAAAAATAATAATTTACAGTTGCATATTGTATGTTTTTCAAATGGATTTGAAATTATTATGATTTTTGTATCTATGATTATTGTTTGTAATTACAAAACAAACAGAAATTTAAGTGAATTATTTTTGTTGTCTCAATAATGTATAATTACCAAAATCAGAACAAAACCAAAAAACAAAAAACATGTGTTGGTATTGAGTATGAAGTAGAAAGACCAAAACTTTACACCATGAAGAAAGTGGCTCTTTTTGGAATGTTTTCTTTGTTAAGCATTTTACTGCTAAACGTCCCAATAATGCTGGAAAACACTTTTGCTTATGGGATAGACGGTCATGAAAATCCAGAATACATAGACAAAGAATCTCTAGTAAAGATTCATTTTGTTACAGGCAGTCCAGTTACTTCTAATCAAATCACAGATTACTATGATTCAAATAGTTCTGAGATATTAGAAGAGAGAACTAATCAGAGAAACCATTTCTCATATGAGCAAACAGGGATTTCTTATGACTCATCATCAACAGACAACATTCATGAAAAAAGAAGAGATTGAGTCTAATCTAGAATAATCGTTTATTTTTATTTTTATTTTTTAAAAAGTACAGATGGGGATTTTATGATATTTTTAGATTCTTTAGAAGGTGTTTAAGTTCATCCAAAATTCATGATATTCAAAAAATCGATTAAGAATTAGAATAAAAACAGATGACATTTTTCGTTGTAGAGGTCATAATTAATAAAAATTTGATTCTGTAGTGTCAATATCTGATCGTAGTCTAAAATTAGCAAACTCAATTTAATTAACTATGAAATTTAGATTTCAATTATTTTGTTACAGGAGCGACACTTCACAGTGACTTTTTCAGCAATCAACCTGACAAATCTCTTTGAACCACATTTAGGACAAATAGGACAGGCACGTATAGGTTCCATTAATGTTTAGTAGGATTTGTGTCCGATTTAGAAATTACTGTCAGTCTATTTTTAGCATTAATTTTTGTAAGTAATTCATAAACAGCGTTTGGGACAGAATCTTTCCAATTTTCACCAGAAACAATCATTGAGCGAATTTTTGTTGCATTGTACAGAGTTCTATCTAAAAACATAGGTTCCATAACCTCAATACCAGAATCTGCAAGGATCATTGAAACATAATTGTTCCCACTAAACACTTTATCAAAATGTGGCAATGCAGATTTCAGATATGATGCCCAAGTTGCCACATTGAATTGGTTTTCTATAGATACAACAAAACATCTGGATAAATCCAAAGATGCCTCTTTTAGGGAATTATGAATCATCTCAATTCGTTCACCTGCAGTAAAAGGATCTTTTTCCAAATAATTAAACTGAGAACTAGTGATTGCAATAATTACTTCATCACACTCATCAAGAATTCGTGTTGCTAAATCCAAATGTCCCAAATGAAAAGGTTGAAACCTACCCATCATCAATCCGCGCATAACGAATAATTGTTTTTGATTTAATTAAATCAGTCTATTGGATAATTCCGCTTCCAAGAATTCTAATCGTAGGAGATTCGGGTTTTAGAATTACTGCGATTTGGCCTTTTTTACAGGCAATTGGTTTTTCAAATGTTAATTTTAGAGGGGAAAGAGACATGAATTTTGCAGCTTTAATTTGCAAACCAACATTTACTAAACATCCTTGATTTTCTGAAATATCATTTTTGTAAAAGGGATTTTTTTTGAAATTAAGTTCAATCTCAGTTTTTACATCTACTGCTCCTTCATTAGTGATTACGTCTCCTCGTCCAACTTCATCAGGTTTTACGCCCTTTACTGCAAGCCCTACCCTAGCAGGACAGACAGATTCTTCTACAGGGTCATCGTGCATTTGAATAGATTTTATCAGTACGTTTATTCCAGCAGGATATAATTTCAAGTTGGCATATTGTTTTATTTTTCCATGTGTTACTTTGCCTAAAATTACAGTTCCAACACCCTTGACATCAAAACAATGATCAATCACCATTTCAGATGGATCGTCATTTGAAACAGGTTCCAGTTTGTCCATTTCTTCTTTGATTTTTTCTGGATCAATTTTAGCATAATTTTCAACAACAGTTCCTTTGATCATTGCATTCAATTTGGATTCATCAACATCAAACGTATGAGATAAGATTCCTTTTTCTTTTTTCAAGGAATCTAATGCAATTATTTGCTCTCCAGTGAATTTGTCTAATTTATCCACATGAAAGATTACATATTCGGCCAAATTGATTGCCTGAAATAGTGGCTGAATTTTTTCTGGAAATCCATTTGGAGTTACCCAAGTTTTGATAACATCGGATTCTTTTCTATCATACAATGACAGATCAGTGACAGTTCCTTTTTTCCCAAATTCTGCTGCAATATCTTGTTTGCCTAGCACCACAAAATTTACAGATAATACCATAAGTTTTGAGTAAAAAATTTGGGTTAATGTAGGTTATTGTAATACATACACAACATGAATTCTATAAATTATAAAACTAGGGATGAAAATGATCATAATTAGAATATAGCGATATAATCCAAACCCCAGGCGCATTACTCATAAAAAATCAGTCCAATTTCAATACTATTTTAGAATCAAAAAAGAGATTTTTAAGAAAAATTGCAAAATAAGTCGGTTATTATAGGAAACAAAGTAAACAATATTGGTCATATTTTTGGTTTTAGAGATTATCAATGTAGATAGTGTCTGCAGACGTTGTGGAAAGAAATCCATGTTATCAGATGATGTTACAGGAGAAAGATTTTGTGGCAAATGTGGATTTGTAATTTCAGAGACACTTCAAGATTCTGGACCTGAATGGAGGTCATTTTCAAAAGATGGTGGAACAGATCCAACAAGAACAGGGGCTCCGACATCACTTGCAATGCATGATAGAGGACTCGCCACAATTATTAGTCCAATGAACAAGGATGCATCTGGGAAACCTCTTTCTACATCCATGAAGAGCACCATTGAAAGGCTGAGAACTTGGGATAGTAGAAGCAAGGTAAATGCATCTGCAGATAAGAATCTCAGACAAGCGCTAAGTCAGTTATCAACATTAAAAGACAAATTATCACTTTCAGATTCAGTAATTGAAAAAGCATCTTACATTTACAGAAAAGCATTAGAAAAAGGACTAGTTAGAGGTCGTTCAATTTCAGCTTTAATTGCAGCGGCACTTTATGCAGCTTGTAGAGACACTGAAACCCCTAGAACTCTGAAAGATGTTGCAGATGCAGGAAACATAAAGAAAAAAGATATTTCACGGTGTTACAGAATATTACATCAAGAGTTAGAGCTAAAAATGCCTGTGGTAAACCCGGTTCAATGCATTGCAAGAATTTCAAGCAAACTGGATATTTCTGAGAAAACTAAACGTTATGCAGCTAAAGTTCTTCAGATTGCTCGGGATCATGAGGAATCTGCAGGGAAAGACCCTATGGGATTAGCAGCAGCTGCGTTGTACCTCTCATGTGTAAAAAATGGTGAGGACAGGACTCAAAGAGACATTGCAGAAGCCTCAAATGTGACAGAAGTGACCATTAGAAATAGATACAAAGGTCTCAGATTAGACCAAGATACGGAGATATAGTCAAGAAATAATCAAAAAGACATGACAGAAACCAAGCCAGTAATAGCAATTGTTAACGTTGTAGCATCTGCAACAATTGAACAGAAATTAGATCTTGTAGACATAACAAAAAAATTCCCAGATGTGGAATATCATCCAGAGCAATTTCCTGGAGCAGTTTTCAGACTTAAAACTCCTCGAACTGCCACATTGCTTTTTGGTTCAGGGAAAATGGTTTGCACAGGTGCCAAATCAGAAGAGATGGCAATAAAAGCAGTAAATATTGTTGTTCAAAATTTAAGAAAAGGAAAAATCAAAATTAAAAACGAACCCATAGTTACAATTCAAAATATTGTATCATCAATTAACCTTGGAGGAAAAGTAAACTTGGAACAAGCAGCTAGAACCCTTCCAAGAAGCATGTATGAACCAGAGCAATTCCCAGGACTGATTCATAGAATGCTTGATCCAAAAACAGTAATTTTGATTTTCGCGTCAGGCAAATTAGTTTGTGTGGGTGCAAGAATTGAAAAAGACATTCATCGATCTGTCAATCAAATCCACAGTTTGCTCGAAGAGAAAAACTTGATGGTTTACAATTAACGTCTTGTTTAACAAGGATACTCTAAAAGATCATCAAAATCGTCACAAAATTCATCTAAAATATGCAAATGATACAAAATAGATTTATTGTTTTCAGAACAAGATACATGAGATTTCATAATATGTTGTGAAATTCATTTTTTGTATAAAAGAGTGACGTACGAATCATCCTATACCAACATGTTTACAAAATTACGGAAATGATTTAAGCACTTCAGCATAACTTGCAAATCTATGATTCTTGGGCTTTACTAATTTTTGATGATATTTACTTACAGGGTTTCCAATTGCACCATTTAGACCCAAACATCCTTTAACATATTTCTCATTATCAGCCCAAATTAAAACCTCATCAGAAGGAGCAAAATGATTAATAATTTTTTTATTCACAATGCTTTGAAGAATTTTTCCAAATTTTTTAGAGGATGGTATGTCTTCAGTAATGGATGCGCCAAAAAAATAAACAGCTTCGATTATCCCAATATTTTGTTTCTTTTTTGAGAGATACTCTAGCGTACTTAATATCACCTGAGATCCTAAAGAGTGGCCCATTAGTCTAATTCTTGTGTCAGGACTAGAACTTTTGAAATCTTCAATAAACAACCCAAGATTACGCCCATTTTTCTTTGCGATGCTTTGCCCTACTGCAAGGGCATGTTTTGCATGTTTTACCAGATGAGCCCCTGTTGTGTTGGAATCATAACTAAAACCAACTACAGGGTGAGAATATCCCAATTTTCGTAATCTATTTTTTGCTAACAATACCTTGGCAACAGCTCCTGCACGGTCATTTCTCAACCCGTGAATCATAATTGTGAGTTCTTTAGAATTTGTTAATTTTTTAAAATCTTTTTTTGGATACAAATAGTATGGATTGGTTTTGAGAGTTTTGCCATTAGAAAGATCATAGTATCCCCTAGTAGATATTCGTGGGATAGGAGTCATTATTTCTCAAAGGATCCAAGTTGCTTTTTGTGCTTTTCAATATCAGATTCTTCAACTTTTACAAACAACGGAGATGCGTCACCTAGAACATGTCCAGGAGCAACGGCAAATTTAGAGAGATCATTCCAGGAGAAATCAATAACGTTACCATCTAGTCCCAACTGTACCCAGATTTTTTGGGAAGATTCAGGCAGAAATGGGAAAAGAGCAATAGCAATACTTCTTGCAGCATTTACTGAAAGAAATACACAGTTTGCAGTTCCTGGTCCTTTTTTCCAAGGTTCTTTGTGCTGAAAATATGTGTTAAAGAAGGATGAGAATTCCATTATTCGCTTTAATGCCCTATCAAGATGATTCTGCTCCAAAAGACCACCAACATCTGCTGCAAGATTTTTTATCTTGTCTTCAGCCTCTAAATCTTTTTCATCAAAGGAGTCGATTTCGGGAACTTTTCCATCAAATGCTTTTTTGGTGAATCCTAATGCACGATTAACAAAATTTCCAAGATTTCCAATTAGTTCAGAATTAATTCGTGTTGTAAAATCATCCCAATCAAAATTCAAATCGTCCTGAGAATACGGATTAATTGATACAAGATAATATCTCAGATAATCTGCAGGATAAAATTCCAAAAATTGTTTTAAACCAATATACCAGTTTCTGCTTTTAGAAATTTTCTTTCCTTGAAGAGTAAGATGTCCTCGTGTAGGGATGTAATCAGGCAATTTGTATTCACTGCCTATCCCCAACCTCATGGCAGGTAAGAAAAGATAATGATGATACACAATGTCTTTTCCAATAAAATGATAAATGTCTGCAGAATTCCAAAACTCTTTTCCATTAATTCCTTTATCGTTTAGGAATTTCAATGCAGTAGAAATGTATGCAAGATGATTATCAAACCAACCATAGAAGACTTTGCCCTTTGCATCGTCAAGTGGAACTGGAACACCCCAAGAAATATCACGAGTGATATCCCAGTCAATCAATCCAGATTTAATCCAATTTTGGACGTATTTTTTAACATCTTTTTGCAGATGTTCATTTTCTTCAAGCCATTTAGTTAGAGAATCTCCAAAATTTTTGAGTTTGAAAAAATAGTGTTTTGTTTTTTCTTTGGTTGGCAATTGACCACAAAGAGAGCATTTAGGATCCGTAATTTCCTCAGGCACGCGACCACAACTTTCACAAAGATCAGAATATTGATCCTCTGCTTTACAATAAGGACATGTGCCTTTTACATATCTGTCAGGCAAGAATTTTTGATCATTATTACAATAGAATTGAATGATTTCTTGCTCATAGATATGTCCTGCATCATTTAATTTTTTAAAAACATCTTGAACAAATGCAATATTTTCTGTAGAACTAGTCTTGTAGAAATAATCAAATTGTATGTTAAACGCTGAAAAATCATCATAATCACGTTTATTCCAATAAGCAACGTATTCTGCAGGAGTCTTACCCTCTTTCTCAGATTGAATCAGAATAGGAGTTCCAAAATCATCGGATGCGCAGACATAATATGCCTCAACCCCATTTAGTTTTAGGAATCTAGTTGTGACATCTGCTGGGAGATAAGTGGATGCAACATGACCCAAATGAATTTCTCCATTGGCATACGGTAATGCACTTGTAACTATGGCTTTGTTATTCATCAGATACTGTCAAGAACTGTATTGAGGTTAAGAAGTTTTACCAGCTATTTGCATACTTTACTTGCTCTGGGGTGAGTTTATCAATTTTAACATTCATTGCAGCTAGTGCATCAATTGCTACTTGTTTATCAATTTCTTCAGGAACATTGATAATTTTATTTTCCATTTTGTTGTGATTCTTAAGAATATACAAAACAGACAAAATTTGGTTTGAAAATGATTGTGCCATAACCTCTGGCGGATGTCCTTCTGCTGCAACCAGATTTGCAAGTCTACCTTGTCCAATCAGATAGACAACTTTACCATTTTTCAAAGTACATTCATCAAGATTAGGCCTTACTTCTTTAACTGATTTTGACTGCTTTAACAAGAATTTACTGTCAATTTCCACATCAAAGTGGCCCACATTACCCATGATTGCACCGTTTTTCATTTGCAAGATATGCTCTTTTCTAATTACACTAGTCATACCAGTACATGTGACAAACATGTCACCGATTTTTGCGGCCTGAGACATCGGCATGACTTCAAAGCCATCCATATGAGCCTCAAGTGCTTTTACAGGATCAATTTCAGTTACAATTACCTTGGAACCCATTCCTTGGAATCGTGATGCGACACCGCGTCCAACCCAACCATATCCAATTACCACAACACGTTTTGACGCCATAAGTAAATTCATTGCCCTAAGATAACCATCAATGGTACTTTGTCCAGTGCCATACCTATTATCAAACATGTGTTTTGTATAAGCTTCATTTACTAAAATTACAGGATAACGAAGCTTTCCCTGATTTTCTACAGCTCTGATTCGAGTAACACCTGCAGTGGTTTCTTCAGTAGCACCAAGAATCTTCATGGTGTTGAATCTCTTATCAAAGTGAGCTTTGATGTTCATATCAGCCCCATCATCAGTCAAAATTGTAGGTTTGTGTTTTAACACTTGATCAATACACCAATCATATTCTTTGACAGATTGACCATGCCATGCATAAACATGAATTCCCTGTGATGCTAAAAAGGCGGCAATATCATCTTGTGTAGTCAATGGATTCCCACCACAACATGCCACAGTAGCACCAAGTTCTTTTGCGCCCATTAATAAAACCGAAGTCTCCTTTGTAATATGTAAGCAGAATCCAAGAGTTACACCTTTCAGAGGTTTTGATTTTTTGAATCGATTAATAGTATTATCAAGAATTTGCATGTGTGATCTGGCCCACTCGTATGATAGCTTACCTTCTTTGATCAATTTAGGATTGGACTTTACTTTGCTCAATAATAAAATCCTTGAATGGGACTATAAAATTCTATCATGCGAATCTAAATAAATGACAAAAATGTCAGAAAACCATTGACTTGGAAAAAGATTGCTGAAAAAGGCGAAGTTGGGGCAGGAAAAGGTAAAGCATTCAAAATCGAAGGAAAACAAATTGCAGTTTTTAATCAAGACGGGTATCATGCAATAGATGATCTTTGCGTTCATCAGGATGGTTCAATTGCCCCAGGTAAATTAGAGGGAGACATTGTAGAATGTCCATTGCATTTTTGGCATTATAATATCAAAACAGGAGAACTAACAGACTATCTCAAAGATGTCAAACTAGAGACATACAAAGTTGAAGCAAGAGATGACGGTATTTATGTCGATATCTAAAATGCCAATTTTCAATCAATAAATTTTAAAAATCAGGCACAGTCTGTTCACTCAAAATCAAACAAATATTCCACAACGGAACAACGTTTCTTCAAATTATTCCCTCAGTGTTTAATGCCAATAAATTATACAAGAGTATTGTCAGGCAATGTAATTCTTCCAGTATTGTTTGGAATCATAGTGATAGGATTTGCGCAACTTTCATTTGCAGAAGAATTAGAGAGTGCGACATTCATTGCAGTAAATGAAGAGAAATTTGAGCAGCCTCAATCAAGGCACAGTTATCAACAAGTGGTGATTTTTGGATACATCGAAGATTACAGCAGAGGTTCACAGATCACATTTGTCATAATTGCACCAGATAAATCACAGATAGAAATTACAACATACGCAGCAAGAAATGGAGATATTTATACCCCAATTCACATAACAGGTGATTCACAAATAGGTATTCATCAATTAATTTTGAAATATCAAGATGAAGAAATAGCATCAACATTATTTGAGATTTTAGAAAATCAATAAATCAAATCCCAAAAAATTTCAGGTCATTTTTAATCTGTAAATGAATAAAGAGGGAAGAGTTCTCCCTTTGTGTCAGGTATGCATTATGGATTGCATGAATTTTCCTATAATTTACAAATAATGATTCAGCATAAGGCATAATGTGTGTGCAAAATGAACTGATTTTCACTCAAATTAAGTAGAATTTTTATCCTCAGAAATAATCAACACTGATTATTGAATCAAGAGATAATTAACGAAATCAAAAATAAAGATTATGCATTAATTACACAGACATTAGAGAAATTTCTATCGGATCAAATAGAAAAAAATCATGTCAATGGATTAATTTTAGGATTAAGCGGGGGAATCGATTCAGCAGTTTTAGCTTATCTCTGTAAACGACAACTCAAAGAGAAAACAATTGCACTAATTATGCCAGACACATTAATCACACCAAAATCTGAAACAGAGGATGCACTCAAAATGATTGCACTGACAGGTATAGAATACAAGCTTATTGACATAAAACCAATTGTAAATGAATATTCAATGTACGTTGAGCCAAATAACTTGGCAAAAGGAAATCTACGCGCAAGAGTCAGAGCGAATATTTTGTACTACTATGCAAATTCCAAAAACTATCTAGTTTTAGGGTCTAGTGATAAAAGCGAGTACTTGTTAGGATATTTTACAAAATACGGAGACGGTGCGTCCGATATTACACCAATCATCTCATTATACAAATTACAGGTAAGAGAAATTGCAAAATATCTAGGGGTTCCTGAGAATGTAATTGCAAAAAGAAGCAGTCCTCATTTGTGGAAAGAGCATGAAGCAGAAGAAGAATTAGGAGCATCATATGAGGAGATAGATTCTATCCTGTACTGTTTATTTGATAAAAAGAAATCAATTGGAGAAACTGCTGAATTGACTCAAATTGATAAATCCTTAGTTGAAAAAATATATTCACAAAATAAAAACAGTGAACATAAAAGATTGCCTGCACCAAAGCCAGACAGAGATTAAAAATGAAGATTCACAATACATTGTTAAATTCGGAACAGGAGTTAGATATTTCAAAAAAAGTAAAAATTTACCTATGCGGAGTGACAGTATATGATGAATCACATATCGGTCATGCTAGAACGATCATAATTTTTGATGTACTAAGAAAATTCTTAGAGAGCAAAAATGTAGAAATTGAATTTGTCCAGAATTTTACAGATGTAGATGATAAAATAATTAATCGTGCAAATTCAGAAAACACAACTGCTGAGGCAATAAGCACAAAATACATTGAAAACTATTTCAAAGATTTTGATGGATTAAATGTAAAGCGTGCAACAAACTATCCAAAAGCCACAGAACATATTGACGACATTATAAAATTTATTGAAAAACTAATTGAAAAGAAAATTGCATATACTACAAAAAACGGAGTATATTTTTCAGTCTCAAAATTTCCAGAGTATGGAAAATTATCAAAGAAAAAAATTGATGAGTTACAATCAGGTTCCAGAATAGAAGTTGATGATGCAAAAAACGATCCTTTAGATTTTGCAGTATGGAAATTCTCAAGCACAGAACCCGTATGGGATAGCCCATGGGGGAAAGGGAGACCAGGTTGGCATATCGAATGTTCTGCTATGAGCATCAAGTATCTAGGAGAAAATTTCGATATTCACGGTGGAGGACGTGATCTAATATTTCCGCATCATGAAAATGAGATTGCACAATCTGAATCATGTACAGGTTTACCATTTGCAAAAATTTGGATGCATGTAGGCATGGTCACCATCAATGGAGAAAAGATGTCAAAATCATTAGGGAATATAAAATCAATCAAGCATGTTTTAGAGAACTGGGGTTCAAATATCATCAGATTATTCTGTCTGTCAGGACATTATTCAAAACCTATCGATTATTCTGAAGAACTGCTTAAAGAGAATGTAACAAAATGGAGACAAGTAGAGACAAGCTACTATGAATTAATTCATGCTCATGGTGAAAGTGACGAAAAAATAGATTCGATTATCTATAAAACAACCACAGATTTTGACGATGCATTAAATGATGATTTGAATACACATCTTGCATTATCTGCATTTTTTCAACTAGTAAAAGAGACCAATAGACTAGCAGCCGAGGAAAAACTAGGAAGCAAAGATGCACAAATCATAAAAAAAGAACTTGAAAGGATGATGAAAATTTTAGGGCTATCAATTCCAGAAATGACCGAAAGTGAAAAACAAGAAATCAATAATTTGATTTCAAATAGAGAGAAATTCAGAAAAGACAAACAATTTGAAGAAGCAGATAAAATTCGCGATAAACTAAATGATATGAACATAGAATTAATTGATCATAAAGGAAAAACAGTTTGGATGAAAAAAGAACTAATTCTGAATGACAATTAAAACATGATTCAGATAATCTGAAAAAATATGCCTGAAATCATTAGTCCAGTCTAATTAGTTCTATCTAATTTTCACATTATTTATTAGAATTAAAAATTAAAAAAAATCATGAATGTGTGGAATAAATTTTGGAAGTGGTATGAAGATAAAATATTAGGAAGTATCATAATAATTGCAATAATTCAATTCATTCAAGTTCCACATATGGTATGGAATGCAGACATCATGCTTGAAGCTGGATTAGTGTCAAGAATACACCCAGTGATTGATTGGTTCTTGTATGGAGTAGATTTAATTGAAATAATTTCCATAATTAATGTCGGAATGATCATGTTTGCTTTAATTAAGAAAAGAAGAGCAAGTAAAAATCAACCAAAAATCATAGAGAGATAAATTTCCTATTCTTTTGCTTGCCATATTACACGCTGAGGGAATGGTATTTCAATTCCAGCATCATCTAATGCAGATTTAGCAAATTTGAGTAAATGTGGCCCTACTGCATTCCAATCATTACGAGGATGCCAAACTAGAATTTCGATATTCACGCTTGAATCTGCCAATTCTTTAATTCGAAATTCAGGTTTTGGAAGCATCAAAACAAATGGCATAGATTTGCGAATTTGCTTCTCAAGTACGGATATAGCGCCAGCAATATCTTCTTTATAGGCAATTCCAACTACGGCCTCAGTTCTTCTTACAGGGGAAGAAGAAAGGGAGCGGATGTTTGATGTAAAGAATGATTCATTTGGGACTCTAATTATAGTGCCATCAAATTTTCTCACACGAACCGAAAAAGTACTGATATCCAACAAAGTTCCAGAAACATCTGAACCCGGAATCTCAATGTTATCACCTTGTTTTACTGGCTTTTCGATCATCAAGAAAACACCTGAAATTAAATTGGAAACTACAGATTGAGTAGCAAAACCAATCACTATTCCAAATATTCCACCTGCAACAAGCAAACCAGAAAGATCTAAGCCCGTGTTAGATGTAAAAACTAAGAAGGACAACAGAATTATTCCAAAATAGATTAGCTTTGCAAAGTTTTTTGCAGAATCTTGAGGAAGTTTTGGTGCATAGTATTTCATAAATAATAATTTAACAGTTCTTGCAATTATCACTCCCACACCCATAATTATCCCGCCAACTAACAATGACAGAAGGGTTAAACCTCCAACAAGTTCAACATCGGCTAAACTTTGTAGAAATTCAAATGCCATTAATCAACACCCATGTCCATGTGTTTTATGCTTTCAATTTGTTCAAATGTTGGAGACATTATCCAATCAGTTTGTATTTTATCTGAAGTCACATCAATTATTTCGAGAGTAAGTTTTTTCTTCATTATTGCACTTAAAGAATCAATTATAGCCTTTGAGTTTTTATAATAAATTGAGTTTCCAGTTATAGGAAAAACAATTTTTGAAAGTGTCAATCCTTTATCTAAATCATTTTTAATATCAATTTTTAAAACACCGTTTAGAAAAGGTATGGAATCATCATAGGATTCCACAATTTCAGAGAGAGCATATTTACAAAGATTTCCAGATTCAGGATCACCATACAAACAAAATCTTGAATTGTTAGGATCACATGTAAAGCAGTCTAAGGAATCCTTATGCTCATCATGAACTAAAAATACACCTATCTCTATTGGACATCTTACAAAAACAGTAACAGCAGAACCTTCAGACAGAAAAAGAGGAGTTTCAAAATCCAAATAGACATAGCTAGTTCTTTTAGCAGGATAATTCAAGGGTCTAATCGGAGACAGTTCAATGATTAGATCGTCAGATTTTGTAGGAATTATTTTTTTAACAATATTGTCTTCAGCGTCTTTTCGAACATATGAAAAAACATGATCACCAATTTTATCGATTTTAATAGTTATATCAGGAAGAGACAATTCAAGATTATCAATTACTTTGTAAATACCGTAATCGGAAAAAACTGATTCGGGTTGTATTTGACTCATAAGATCATTTGTTTTATTCCAAATCCATGATTTAACCTATGTGATTTTGGAATAAATTTTATTTAAAAAATTTAAAAAAAGTCAGATAAAGTTTTCTGATGAATTAATTTCAAAATATTTCCATTGGCCAGCCATTCAGATTTACTAATGCTCATTTTATTTGATGCTAATAATATTGCATCATCAAAATTATCTGCAAGCACAGATTTTTGTTTCATTGCCTCTCGGACTCCTTCACGAACCTGCCACACACCCACAGGAATGGCGTATTCAGGACGTATTTCTCTCAAAATAACAACTCCGGATTGAATTTTATTTTTGGCCAAATACTCCAAAACGCCTAATTTAGCTGCAAAATAGGCACCAGCAACTGCAGGAGGATGATCAATTCCACGTGCATCTTCGTAATCAGAACCAAACCCCAATATCCCATTAGAATACCATGCCTCAATCATTTCATAGATCCACCTATGAGGAAACAATACAATGACGAAAACATTTCCCAGATGTTCATAAGAAAAAATTTTGCAGGAATCAATTATCGAATAATCTAGAATTTCATCAACCAGGGATTTAGAAATAATGTCATCAGTGGCAGTGATACTCCATTTAGTTGGAACTAGTTTTCTTTTTTGACCCAACATTCCAATACTAAAACATTTTTGAATCTTTGAAATTTCAATTCCAGAATTATATAAATTCAAAACTGCATCCTGTGCTTTCATATCCTTATCATAGAATGTTTTTTCTATTGATTTTTCAGATGTTGTTCCTGAAAATTTTGCTGAGTGGATAATACCAGTTGGGCCAAACGGTGCACTTTCTCCATCAAGTGAAATATGAGACGATGTGGATTTTTCAAATATCAAATCAGAGTCAATTGGTTGTGAAGACATTACAACTTCTTGAAGATTTTCAATGTATCTTCCTTCAGTTTTATTAACAGAGATCTTTTGTATTCCGCGCACTAGATTTAATCTGAAATTTACGATATCTTCTAAAGATTTTCCTTTCCATCTTTCAGGACTGTCAAGTATGCTGGTATCGCCATGTGCTGGAGGAACCATTGGTCCAACAAAGACTTTAGGATAATTATAGGAGCCAACAAAAACAGAAGGGGGACTAGTGCCACTTATCGAATCAGATGAAAACAGATTACCGTGTTTTGAAAGCGTTTCATGCCATTTTGCCAAAATTGATCGTCTAATCTCCTGAGAATCTGAGTACATTGCAGTTTGTGTCTGAAATGAGTCTATTAATCTGCCTGATAATGAAAATTGACGGTTAGTTTATGACAACTATTCTGGATCTTCATGTTCTCTTTCACATCCACAGTGAGGACATATTGTTTGATTTTGCCATAGTTCCTTACCGCAATTTCTACAAGATTGGGGTTTCATAATATGTGTAAGATTAGATTGGATTTAAGAACTTGTAAAATAATGTATCATTATTGCCAAAAAGAATAGTCTCATTTTTGCCTAGTGCAACAGAATTACTATATGAATTTGGGGTACAAAATGATCTTTTTGGAGTTACACATGAATGTAAATTTCCTCAAGATGCAACAACAAAACCACGAATAATCAATTCCGTTATCAATTCAGATGAATTGACTAGTGATCAAATCAACACAATGACATGTAGATTACTAAATGATGGGAAAGACATTTTCACAGTAGATGAAGAGAAAATTAGAGAAGCAGATCCAGATCTGATTATAGCTCAAGAGACATGTGAAGTCTGTGCAGCACATACTAATCAAGTTAACAAAGCACTACAAATTCTTCAAACGAAACCAATTCTTTACTCAATGGATCCCCATAATTTGCAAGAGATTATTCAATCGGTAATAGAATTAGGAAAAATTTTAGGTAAAGAGTCCAAAGCCCGTGAAATTACAGAATCCCTTGAAAAAAGAATAGACGGTATTAGAAATAGTCCCAAAAATAAAAAACCCAAAGTTCTTGCAATAGAATGGATTGAACCATTTTTTACTGCAGGTCATTGGATTCCAGAGATGATAGAGATTGCAGGAGGAGTCAACACTATTAGCAAAATGGGAGAGCATTCACATCGTTTAGAGTTTTCTGAGATAGTTAAAGCAGATCCAGACATCATCATCATGATGCCATGCGGTTTTGACACAAAACGTACAATTTTAGAATACAACAATATTCTGAAAAAAGACCAAAAATGGAATTCACTTAGAGCAGTAAAGGAAAATAAAGTATTTGCAGTAGATGCAAATTCATTTTTTAGCAAACCCAGTATTAGAACAATTGAAGGATTGGAAATTCTAGCCAAAGTAATTCAGCCAAAAAAATTCAAAAATCTCAAAGTATCTGATGAATCATTTTTTAGAATAAAAAATGAGAGTTAAAATCAAAGATCAAATAGGTTTTCATTCAAACCAATAATCAAGATGTATTTGTTGAGGTAGCATTGAGAGCAAAACCAAGTAAAAAACTAGTTGTTTTTTGCTGCACTTACTAGGGATACAACATCCCTATCTCTTAGTTGATAGTCAACAGGTAATCTCAGATTGTATCTCAAATCTTTCCCATAAAGTAGTCCCTTGGTGAGATCAGTATGGATTTCCTTTGCAAGATCACCTATGGTGGCCCCATCTTTTAGTAAAATTAAATCAGGTAGAATTCTACCCTTTTTGTCAGTTAGATTCGTTTCGTCAGCTACAGGATAAATGGAGTTCATTTTCAGTAGTTTGAATACTGCAACATTAATTGCAAATTGAACTCCAGTTCTCATATATTCTCCCATTATTCCTTTTTTGATAAAATTAAGTGCATTGACTTGTTTCTCATTAAGATCCTCAGATTTGATGATTTCAAATTGTTCAGAACCAGGAGAGTATTTTATCAATCCTTTTTGTTCTGCTCTTCTTAGACTAAACTCACTATCCCCACTTACTGGAATAACTATAGAATCATTGTAACGTTCTCGTAATCTTGCAAAGTTTTTGTCAGCACCTTCAACATCAACTTTGTTGGCAACTATCAAAGTGGGTTTGGATATTTTTCTCAGATGAGACACAAATTTCTTGCTATCAACCATATCAAAATTATCAAAGTTTTTTTCTTCTAATCCTGTTGCCAAAAATGTTTCTTTAACATGATTCTTGTTTACACCAATTCCACGGTACAAATCAGTGATAGCATCAGAGATGTCAGTTCCAGTTCTAATGAGTTTTGATATTTTTTCTCTGTTTCCTTCCAAAATTTTATGATACCACATGATTAATTCTTCTTCAATATCGGCAAAATCGGAGATTGGATCTCCAGTACCAACTTCAGAGATTTTTCCTGTAGAGTCAATCCCTCCAGATGCATCAACTACATGAAGAAGAGCATCAGATTGAGCAGCAATTGATAAGAACTGATTTCCAAGCCCCTTGCCTTTCCACGCGTCTTTGATTAATCCAGGTAAATCAATCAATTCAATAGGAATGTATCTCCAACCATCAAGACATTTTGAGTTATTTGGATTATCCTGAATTTTAAATTCCGGATGAACACATAACGTAATGGCATGTGCAATTCCCGAGACAGGTGATTTAGTAGTGAAAGGATATGATGAAATTTCTTCAGAGGACAATGTTGCAGAATTAAAGAAAGTGGTTTTTCCAGTATTGGTTTTTCCAATCAATCCAAGCTTAATAGGCATGACATAATTCACAGTTGAGAATATTTATCTTTGCCTAGGAATGAGAGTGTTTTTGATTTTTGATTTTTTCTAAAGTTTTCTCCATTTCTTTTAACGCCCAATCAATATCAGATAAATCATCTTCAGATAGGGAGCTTTGCCACTTGTCCAATACACTGTTTGCGATTTCAGAGGAATTGTAAAGAATGTTCCAGTAGGGATGATGTTCAGCTGTTGCATATGCAAGCTCAGCTACGTCATGTAGGCCGTTTTGTGCTCTTGTTAGAGATGTAATTTTTTCACCAAATATTTTGACGATGTTATTTTCAAGATCTGGTTCTATCTTTAAAGGAATGTTTTGTTTTTCATATTTTTTTGCCAAATCAAGTAAATCATGATAGAAATTCTCAAAAGTCATTTCATTAGTCTCTGATGTTCTGCCAACATGCATCTATTGAATACAACATCTATTCCTTCTTTTCTTGCCATGTTTTCCGCTTCAGAATTATGGATTCCTTCTTGTAACCAAATTACTTTGGGTTTTTTCTTTATCGCATCTTGAATCACAGGCAAAACCTGATCTGATGGTCTGAATATATCTACAATGTCAATATCACCATCGATTTTTGAAACAGAATCATAGCATTTTTTACCCAATATTTCAACAGAAGTGGGATTTACAGGTGTTATATCATATCCATTTTCCAAGAGATATTTTGGGACATAGTGTGCAGCTTTTGAAGAATCTTTAGACATGCCAATTACTGCAACTCTTCTCATGGAGAGAAAATTATGGATTTGCTCATCAGTGTGTTTATCTTGTTCCATAAAAATAGCACAAAGTTGCAGAATATAATTTTTGAAAGTTTAAGAAAAACAAAGTATTTTTAGTCATAAGAAAGGAAAAGCATGGATGGAGACAGAACCAAAAGATCTCATAGTTTTAGGAGCAATTAAACATGGAATTAAGAAATTTGATAAAATCCAGAAAACAACCCAAATTGAAGCTGAAGAACTCAATAAAATTTTAGAGCGATTAGAAAATAGAGGGTTTATCAAAGTAGTTGAGAAAAAGGGGTGGTTAGGGAAAAAAATAGAGATAGATGTCACCGATAAAGGTTCAAGAGAGGTAGATGAGCGCGTGCATGAATTACAAACAAAATGGAATCAAATGTCTCAAATTTACAAAACAGGAGACAAAGAAAAAATGAAGGAGTGTATGGAAGA
Organism: Nitrosopumilus zosterae; assembly: GCF_025998175.1. Lineage (NCBI taxonomy): Archaea > Thermoproteati > Nitrososphaerota > Nitrososphaeria > Nitrosopumilales > Nitrosopumilaceae > Nitrosopumilus > Nitrosopumilus zosterae. The sequence continues at coordinate 760,856 of NZ_AP026695.1, read as the reverse complement.
AAACAAGTCGTTTTTACCAACAATGATGTTCTTTGGAGTAATGGACATGGTGATGTTTTCAATGATGTTCAGTATGATGGGAATGGCAATGTCAGATTATGTTCCAGCAGAAAGTATGCCAGAAGGGGCTGACACAGGAATGGATGATGGAAGTATGGACGGAGGGGCCGATGATGGTGGATTCGACATCGATATTGGATTCTAGTTCATATTTTATACTCGATATTAAAAAAAGACGTTAATTGATTTACAATTCGTTTGACAGTCCAGGATTAGTAAAGGTACTCACATTTTTGCAGACACATAATACAGAATATTTATCAGGTCAAGATTTGAGTGATGTTCTAAGAATCAGCAGAGTAGCAGTATGGAAGCACATCAAAAAAATTCAAGAGTTAGGATATACGGTAGAATCAAAACAAAAGTTAGGCTACAAGCTTACATCAAATTCAGACGCTCTTTTACCATGGGAAATTACTGCAGGATTAAAAACAAAAAAGATAGGGAAGAAAGCATATTATTTTGATTCAATAGACTCTACTCAAAATCAAGCATTAAAAATGTCAGAAGAGTCTGTAAATGACGGCACAATAATTATTGCAGCAAAACAAACAGGAGGAAAAGGTAGATTAGGTAGAAAGTGGATTTCACCAAAAGGAGGTATTTGGTTTTCAATAATATTACAACCAAAATTTGATATTTCTATCACAACATTATTTCCAATAGCATCATCACTTGCATTATCTTATGCCATTGAAAAAACATTCAAAATTTCACCTGAATTAAAATGGCCTAATGATTTGACAATTAAAGGGAAGAAAGTTGCAGGTATGCTAGTTGATGTGTCTTTGGAATCAAACAAAATCGAAAGCTTAGTTTTAGGAGTTGGGATAAATTTTGACGTAGATACAAAACAAATTGAAAAAACTCTAAAAGGGACATCCAATTTTTACGGAGTAGCGTCATTAAACGAGCAAAAAATGAAAGTAAAGCCAAAAGTACTGATTCAGACATTTTTGGTAGAATTAGAAAAAATTTATGAATTACTTAATTCAAAACAAACAAAAAATATCATTGCAGAATGGACAAAAAGATCATCAACAATCGGTAAAAAAGTAGAACTAAATACAGTTGAAGGCAAAATTAAAGGAGATGCAATAAAAATTGATGACGATGGAGCATTAATCGTATCAGAGAAAAACAAAATAAGTAAAATAATTGCAGGGGATATTATTCATTTATCAAAATAAGATTATTTTTTAGTCTTTTTTGTTTTAGAGGTCTTTTTGGCTGGAGTCTTTTTTTGAGAAATCATCAAAGACTGCTCTTTGAGTATATCTTTAAGATCTTTTTGTATCTCAAAAACAGATGAAAGCATCTCTTCTAAAGATTCAGAATATTGCTCATAAGCAGAGATTAATTCAGATTGCTTTTCATTTGTTTTAGATAAAAATTCATTTGAGCGTAACAAGTTTGCAGACATAATCAGTTCAGGAATTTCAGAGGGAGATACACCTAATTGATTCAAATCAGATCTGATGTCCTGTATTTTTTTTCGTAAATCATAGATTATTTCGCCAGCTCCAACTTTTGCCAATATAAAATTCGGCACGGTGAATAAATTAAAGATTTTCTTAAATTAACTATTAAAATAGGGATTACAGGGTATAAGATAGAAATAGATTATATCTAAAACGACACACATGAAAAACAATACAATGACAACAAGATATTTCCTAGTCATAATTTTATTAAGTTCAATAATTCTCACAGAAGACGCTTTTGCTCAAACAGGAAAAGAGGCAGAGGCAATGTTTAATCAAGCAACAGATCTTTTTGTCAAAGGAAACTATAAGCAAGCCATAACAATCTATGATGAGGTTTTGGAAATTGCCCCCAACAATATTTCCACCTTAAAGATGAAAGGTATAGCACAAAGCAATCTTGAGGATCACACAAATTCATTAAAACAATTTTTCAGAGTTTTGCAACATTCTCCAGACGATGCCCTTGCATTAACAGGTATGGGGGTTGGATTTGGCAACCTAGGAGAGTATCAAGAATCTATTTCATATATCAATAGAGCATATAATGAAAAACCAAATAGTGTTGTGATTAAAAATTATAAAGAATTCATTGACAAAGTGATTTCAAAATATCCTTACGCACCAACAGAAAAGCCAAAAGGTTTAGAGAAAGAATACATAACATCAATTCCAGAATGGGTAAAGCCAATAGCAAAATGGTGGTCTGAAGAAAATATTGATGATGCAGAGTTTGTTTCTGCATTACTATATCTCATAGACAATAAAATAATACAAATTCCACCAGTAGAAACACAAAATGTATCAGATGAAATTCCAGAATGGGTGAAAAATAATGCAGGATGGTGGGCAGATGGAGAAATAGATGATGAGGCATTTGTTTTGGGAATTCAATATATGATTAAACAAGGAATAATCATAGTAAACATGCAAGATGAAAATAAAAAATCACAGGAACAAATAGAGCATGAATATTATTTGTTCGAGAAATATCTAAGAGACATATCAAATAATATTTCCAAAGAAAAAAGATACATAGAATTTCCAAATCCAAGTAAAGATGTAATTAAGAAATTTCTAAGAGACTACATCAAATGGAATTTTGAGGCAGAAGTTAAAAAGGCCTCAAGTAATTTCCCAGATCCCACATATGAGATAATTGATGACACATACATAATTTTGTACAAGGTGTTCGTCAATGAACAGCCAACAGGATTGCCATTAGATCATGTTAACACATTACAAAATTCTTTAGCATTTTGGGAGAAACAGGAATTAAATACAAACAATGAAAAAGCAAAAATAAAATTTGAAATAACAAACCAAAAACAAAATGCAAATGTATGGGTAACATGGGTAGTCAGAGACATAGGACAAGGTGTTTTAGGGCACGCACATCTTGGAAAGGGAGTTGTAGAGGTAACATTAGGAGATTACAATTGTGATGGAAGTTTTCAATTGTATGATGTGAAAAGTGTTGAAACTATAATGACACATGAATTGGGACATTCAATAGGTCTGAAGCATACAACAGATCAAGGAAACATAATGTATCCATCTTATTCACCATCATATGCATATTGTTTGTTGAGTTAATTTTGAAAAAATACAATTATGTTCTAAAATATTAGAACAAGTATTAGCTTAACCTACACACAATTAACCCGTAGAAATTAGGTAAAATGAATAATAAGGTAATTGTTCAAATCAATCCATTATGCTTAAAAATACAATGATCTCAGGACCAAAATGCCCATCTTGCGGAAATAAAAAAATGGTCACTGATCAAGATACAGGTGAATTGTTTTGTAGTAAATGTGGAATTGTAGTTACTGACAAAATTGCAGATACAGGTGCAGAATGGCGTTCATTTTCAAATGATGAGACAAATAGAACCAGAGTGGGAGCAGGAACATCATTAACAATGCACGATATGGGATTATCCACAGTAATTGGCGCAGCTAACAAAGATTCTACAGGAAAGCCATTATCTGCCAGTGTAAAGAGTTCAATTGAAAGACTCAGAACTTGGGATAGTAGAACACAAGCACATTCATCTGCAGACAGAAATCTAAGACAAGCCCTCAATGAAATGGATAAATTAAAAGACAAACTTGCATTAACTGATGCAGTAGTTGAAAAGGCGGCTTATATTTACAGAAAAGCAATGGAGAGAAAACTAGTTCGAGGCCGTTCAATTCAAGGATTAGTTGCAGCATGTCTTTATGCATCATGTAGAAACACAGAAACGCCTAGAACATTAGATGATATTGCAAAAGGAATCAACATAAGAAGAAAAGATGTTGCCAGATGCTATAGATTAATTTTCAGAGAATTGGAATTGAAAATGCCGGTAGTGGATCCTGTTAAAGGAGTGTCCAGAATTGCAAGCATTGCAGAATTAAGTGAGAAAAGCAAACGAAAGGCAATTGAAATTTTAAATCAAGCAAAAAAAATAGGCATGGTTGCAGGAAAAGATCCAATGGGAATTGCAGCAGCAGCGCTTTATCTAGCTTGTATTAGTACAGGGGAAGTAAAATCCCAGAAAGATATCTCTGTAGCATCAGGAGTAACAGAAGTCACCATAAGAAACAGATGTGCAGGATTAAGAAAAATGCTCAATGATTGAAATGTTAGAGAATGAATGGTCTGATTGGCTAGATTGTAATCAACAAGTTCTTTTAGAAATTCCGGAAAAACCAGGAGTCTATATGATGCATGCAGCCATGAAAATATTATTAATTGGAGGCTCACACAACATGAAAAAATCAATATCAGAAGCATTAGAACAAAAATGTGTTTCAAAAGCAACCAGAGTTAGATTTAGAGAAGAAGAGAATTTTGAAGAAATAAGAAAAGAATTGATTACAGATTACAAAAAAAGACATGAGGGAAATATCCCTCAGTGTATGAATTAATTCTGTGATCGTTTAAACTCAAATCTATCCCAAGGAAAAACAACATATGCAGAATTGTCTGTCTTTTTAGCATAGATTAACTGTGATGGGTATTTTTTTCCACGCCTTGCAAATAATGTTGCAAAAACAAGTTTTGATGGATTATCTACCTTTGGGATAATATTGGTAAAAGTATCGCCAGTATCAAAGATATCGTCAACAAAGAGAGAATCAGACGAAATTTTATTTTTATCAACTAGAATCTTTTCAATCCCAAGACGATCTGCCAATAATCGGGAAGGAACTAAGCCACCCCTACCAATAGTGGTGATAGTAGAAAAAGTACGTGATAGTTTCGTAATTTTTTTTGAGAGTATGTTTACCAATGATTCAATTTCATTCCAATCTACATTTTGTTTTAAAGTCATGATAATAATTAGAAAATAACAAATTAAGAACTTATGCCTAGAAGGTTTTTGTCGGAGATTTTTTTAGTGGTTTAATTATTTTAAGAACTTTAAAGGGAAGTTTTCCAAAATCAGTATTTTTTTCACATGATAGCAGTAACACATCATCATTATTTAGGGGAAAACTCATTACAATTACTTTTTCTCTGTAAGACATTGAGAAATGAACTTCACCAAATTCGTGATCAAACTCTCGCCTCATTCTAACGCGAAGTGCAAGTTCCATAAACATCATTTCGTCTTGCTTTTGAGCCTCAAGTGAAAATATGCCTTTTTTCATTCCACCAGCCACAAGATGACCCCGGCTGTTAATGATTCTGGCTGAACGCATCATAGGATCTAATTTCAGGATTTTTTGGCAGATTTTTTCAAGTTCTTCTGCATTATCCATTAGTCTAAATTTATAATCGATCTATTTATTGCGATCTGTGATTATGGATATCTATGCAGCCAGAACAAACTAAGGACAAAGCGGAAATAAGTAAAGAAATGTCAGATCAATTCAAGCACCTTTCATTATTCTGGACAGACATAATGCACTTAATGGCAAGTAAACCTCAAGCTCTAACATCAATTGGTCCAATGCGAGCATTCGCTTCAAACTCTAAGAAAATTTCAACGGAGTTAATCGAAATCAATGAAGATTTAATGGAATTTAACAAATATCTTACAGAATACTATAAGCAGTTATCAGAAGCTTGGGGAGTTGCTCAAAAAAAAGTAAATCTAAAAGCCCCAGAAGTTCCTCAAGATATTGAACAAATAGAAGCATTCAAAAGAATATGGATTGATATATTTGATAATGATTTTACAGAATTATTTGATTCTGCAAAGTTTGGAGAGAATTACGGTAAACTCGTATCAAAAGAACTTGAATTAACCAAGCATTGGAATAACATATCAAATGTAATTTTACAATCAGTCAATCTGCCAAGTAAGGAAGAAATAGACGAGGTATACAAAGAAATTCATTCATTAAAAAAGAGAGTTGGAAGATTAGAATTAGAATTAAAGAAAAGAGAGATGAAGAAAAATGCAAAGTGAGTCAAAGATTGATCCAAAAATTATTGAAGAGATTTTAAAATTCAGTAAGAATGTGATAAATGCACCAAAATTAGTATCGGCCCCAGACGAGATTGTTTTAGAAGTCACTCCTCACGATATTGTACAAGAGATGGACAAAACAAGATTGATTCATTATAGATCAATTACGGATGTACAACATAAAACACCATTATTGATTTCATATGCATTGATTAACAGATATCACATACTAGATATTCAACCAGAAAAAAGTTGGGTGAGAAATTTACTTCAGCAAGGATTTGACGTATACATGTTAGATTGGGGAACACCAACTAGTATGGACAAGTATCTTGATTTTGATGATTATGTGAACGGATACTTGGATTCCTATGTAGAATATATCAAAAATGAGTCATCAAATGAAAAAATTTCATTGCAAGGATATTGTACTGGAGCAACAATTGCTACGGCATACACATCATTGCATCCAGAGAGTGTAAGAAACTACATTGCTACTGCACCGGTAATTGACGGATGGCGAGATACCACCGTAATCAGTAATCTTGCAAAGCATATGGATGTAGATAAAATGGTTGAAATTATTGGGAACATGCCTCCAGAATTCATGTATTATTGTTTTTCAGTTCTTAAACCATTTGAACAGGGAATAGAAAAATATGTCAAATTTTTTAAAAATATAGATAACAAGCAATTTGTAGACAATTTTCTAAGGGTTGAAAAATGGTTAGGAGATACACCGCCAATTCCAGGAGAATTATTCAAACAGTGGATTAAAGACATCTATCAAGACAACCTGTTGATTCAAAACAAGATGTACATACAGGGACAAAGAATTGATTTAAAAAAAATCAATATGCCTGTATTTACACAAGTTGCAGTAGGAGATCATCTAGTATCACCTGAATGCAGCATGCCTTTGCATTATGCTATTGGAAGTGAAGATAAAACACTTAGAATGTATCCAACAGGTCATGTAGGAATGATTGCCAGTTCATTGTCACAAAAGAAGGTATTACCAGAGCTTGGACAATGGTTAGCTGAAAGATCATAAAAAGGAAAAAGAAGAAAAAAAATTCTTTCTAGTTATTCTTTGTAGTGAATACAGAAATCCATGATTGTAGAATATTTCTGTTCAGATCAGCAAAAGACTTTGCGTTATCGTTGAATGTTTTGATGTTTTGTTGTGTTGCATCGATAGTTGCAAGTGCTACTTGATTCTGTATAGAAGTTGCCTTTACAAATTCTTCAGTGGTATCATGAATCACTTTTAGTGTTGTTTCAGGAATGTTTGCTGCAATACCTGCTTTCTTTACATATTCTTTTTGTAGTGTGATGGTTGAATCTACTATGTTTTCATATGCTTGTAGGTATTCCTGTTGTACGTTAGTAATTGATTGATGATACTGTGGTACTGATTGTTTGATACCATTGAAGATTTTATCTATATTTTCTTGATATGCAGAAAATAGATCTTTTGAATTTCCGGTTGTTTCGTTTTTACTCATTGTTTCACCTCCTTATTTTTTGATTTTTTTGCAATTGGTAGGATGATAACTTGAACCAAGTCACCGTCACTCAATCCAAGTGCATTGCGTTCAGCTTCAGGAATTGAAATTCGTCCATTACTACTAAGGGTGGTTTTGTATGCACCCCAATTCATAAAGGATGGAAGCATTTGTCCAATGTTAAACATGGTATCCATGCTTTTGTTTTGCATTGAGGCCACATTTTCCATAATGTCAGATTGAGCTTTTCTAGTACTTTCAGAAACTCCCTTTAGAGTTTCCAATGGATTGAATGTTTGACCAGGTTGATTTGTCATCAATGCACCAAAATTTTTTATGAATTCTGCTTGAGCACGTCCACTTTTTTGGATCCAAGATTTGAACATCTCACTAGGATCGTATAGGTTTTGATTACCATTCATAGGTAATTATTGGAAACAACTTATATTTAAATGATCTAAGGATCATCAAGGAATTCTAAAACTTTGCTAGAAAAAATATTAGGTTTTTGCACGTATGGAGTGTGACCGCATTTATCGATTTTAAAAAGACGGCATCCTTGAATTTTAGAAACAAAAGCATCAGAATTTTCAATTGGAATAACTGGATCATCAACTCCCCAAATAAGTAAAGTCGGGTTAGTTATAGATTCAAGTTTCGAAGCAGGTAATTTGGAATTTTTCAATCCCAAAATAGTAGACATGAAAGCTAGTTTTGCATTAGGTAATTTCATTCGTTCTACAAAATCATGAACAACATCTTCAGGAACCTCTTCTCCAGATCCTTCCATTAGTTCAAATGCTTTTTTTGCGTTTATTTCATTTGGATATAATGCAGCCATTATGTATGCATCAAGTGCGGGGGTAGAATGCTCCATGACTCCCGATGGAGATGTAAGGACTAGCTTCTCAACATTATGAGGATTGGATATTGTAAATTCTGCAGATATTTGTCCTCCTAATGAAGAACCCACCACACTTGCGCGATCAATGTGCGTTGCATTAAAAAATTTTTTTAAAAAATCTGAAAAGAAATCAGGAGTATAATCTACTAAAGGCTTATCACTGTAACCAAATCCAATTAGATCAGGAACCAATACACGATAGTTTTTTGCAAAAATTGGGATTACTTTATTCCATCGTTCAGCAGATGCTCCCAAACCATGAACAAGAACAAGAGTTTTTTGAGAATCTCCAGATTCCAGATACCGAATCTTATTTTCATCAATTTGAAGAAATTTTTCTTCCACTGCCGTTGCTCATCAAAATCACTAGATAAATTTAATGAAAATTGCGATCATGCGCTTTTTAGGATTTAAATTTGAAATAAACGATATGGATTAGCTTTTTTAAGTTCAAAAATATTTGATTCTATGTGATACAAAAGAAAATTTCAAAAATTTTAGTGCCGTTAGACGGTTCAAAAAACTCAATTAGAGGATTGGAGATGGCGATTACTTTGGCCAGACAAAGTGGTGCGATTATTACTGGAGTTTATTCTATTTATGCGCCACCTCATTCGGAATTCAGAGGAATAGGCTCAGTCGAAAAGGCTCTAAATAGGGAAGTGAAAAAAATCATGGAAGATGCCAAAGTTTTAGCAGCACAAAACGGAATTGTATTCAAAGAAAAAATAATGAGAGGAGAAACAGGATACAACATCATAAAATTGGCGCACGGGAAAGAGAAATTTGACATAATAGTCATTGGATCACGTGGAAGAAGTTCAACTAAAGAAATGTTTTTTGGAAGTACATCAAACTATGTGATTCATACGTCCAAGATTCCAGTTGTGATAGTAAAATAGTTTTAAGAAAATCCGTGTTTTTTGAAATATTTTTGATGGTATTCTTCAGCTTTGTAAAATGTGGGAGCCGGAACAATTTCAGTTACAACAGGGTTTTCAAACCTACCTGACTTTTCAAGATCTTGTTTTGATTTTTCTGCAATTTTTTTTTGTTCTTCATTATGAACAAAAATTGCTGAACGATATTGATGTCCAACATCAGGTCCCTGACGATTCAAAGTAGTAGGATTATGATTATTCCAAAACACATCTAAAAGTTCTTCATAAGATATTTCATCTGGGTCAAATTCTACTTCAACAGCTTCTGCATGTCCTGTTTGATCAGTACATACTTCCTCATAAGTTGGATTAGGTAGTTGACCACCAATATACCCCACATGTGTAGATTTGATCCCTTTAGTTTTATTAAACAAATCTTCAACATGCCAAAAACATCCAGCACCAAATGTTGCTTTCATATTATTTTTTAATCATCACAGGATTAAAACCATTCTAAACTATTCAAGTAAGATGATATCATTTTGAATAAGGAATTTGATTGAATTGATAAACTCTTGTTGAGAGATTAAATCATTTGCCCACCAATGAGAAATATTTCTAAACCACGAAGGTACATTGTCAAATGTAGAATGGGCATAATCGATGTTTGGAATTACAATTATTTTATTTTGTAACATAAAATCTAATCCAGTCATGAATTCTGAATCAGATATTTCGCCAGTAGCCCAATTTTTAGCATATGTCTTAATCCAGTCTGGGATATGTGTAGAAAATCCCAAGACATCATAAATTGTTTTTTCAGGAAATTGGGAATCAAACCAAGAGCGATATTGAGGTTCAGTGTTATACCTGTCAATATAGTATTGCGGAGATGCATCATAGGAGGGAAAATTTTCAATATGAGTAGGGCTGTAACCTACAACGGCATCAATTTCGTAAAATGGAAATTGGGAATCAAACCAAGAGCGATATTGAGGTTCAGTGTTATACCTGTCAATATAGTATTGCGGAGATTTATCAAAAGCAGGAAATCCAAAAATTCTCATTTTGGGGTTTTCTGTAAAGGAAACATCAGATACATCATCAGAGGGAATATCGAGTTTTTGTTCAGGTGAAGGAAGAGAAGGATTCGATTGAGACACGGTTGATTGAGAACTGCTTGAGGTGTTTTCATAATCAATCGATTTTTCAAGATTTCCACCATAGGAGATTTTTATGACATATTTCCCATTTTCGTTCCAAGTCGGACCACCCGTGTGAATAGTTTTTGTGAATGTGCCATCAGCTTTTGGGATGATACTGTCAATATGAGCCAAGCCATTTCCGCTGGGAGTGATAATTTGGACTATAATTGTTGGAATTGCAGGATCAACATCAACATTTCCAGAGATTTTCATAGAGTCGCCCAGATGATACAGTGTTTTATCAGTAGTGAAATTATTCACAGTTGCATGGGCGGAAGTCAAACTTAGTGGTGCAAGCAACAGTAGTGAAAATAACATAAAAAGATATTTCATATTTGAATGATAATTCGATCAGATATAATTAAACAATTCTACAGATATAGATGGTAGTTTTAAGTAACGTCGGTGAATATTTCAACGACTTTTTTTGCCAAAGTTTCAATATTAGTAGTGGGTTCAGCTGAAATCAACAAAAGAATTTGTGTGATCGGGAATGGAAAGCTTACCAAAACTGCCTTGTCACGTCTTGCCGCAAGATAATTAATTGGTCCCAAACTTTCATCATATTCTTTACGAATAGATGCTTTTGAAACGAACTCCAGAAAAGACTGCAATCTTGTCTCATCACCTTCATGAGGAACAAGTCCTTCCTTAAATCCACCAGCTATTAGTTGACCATCTTTATCAACAATGCCTGCAAATCGAATCTCCTCTTCACGAAGCAATTCATCACACTTTTCACCATATAATTTCAAAGCAACATCAGGTTTTAACATTGTAATATTAGTTATGACATCAAAAATAAAAACCTAGTCAATTCCAAGAAACATAAACCAGACCACAGCAAAATTCCAAATTGGTCTTCATGTTTAAGAATTTGTTACACGAAATTAATAAGCAAAAGTAAGAGATAGTTCGTTATTGAAAACAGTAATTTGGGGAATTTTAGGAATTTGTATAATTTTTAGTTTTAATGCTCAAAGTGCTTTTGCTCACACACCTGATTTTGAGATAACCACCACAAAGGATATCCTAAAATTTTGTGAGTTTTTTTATGAAGAATATCAATTACTTGGCATTTACGATTTAACATTACAGCACCCACAGTTTCCAAATCTGAGAGCATGTGCAATTTTATACAATCATGTGGCATGGAATAGTACTCACGAGGCAAGAAATGTTGTATTAATTGCTGAAATTGAAAAATATCTTGGAGATTCAAGTTACATTAAAGATAGACACATAGTTATTTCAGACATAATTCCTGATTGGGCAAAAAGAGAGGCAAGGTTATGGGTCAATGGAGAAAATCAAGATGTTGGTTTTGCATACGTTGTTAGAACAATGTTAGAAGCAGGAATTTTAAAATTAGATTTTATTGAAAAAAATTGTGACGGTGACGAGATATGTATGAAAGAAGGAGATTTTATCAAGTATTCCCATTTTGATAAGTTTGGAAACATCTCAACAATTAAACACACAGTGAAATCAATTATCAATGAGGAAATCACACTAACTGTAGAAAAAACTTCGGATGAAGGAAAAATAAAAGAAGAAATCACATTAGAGAAAAATGGGCTTATCAAAAATGATGAATGTTGCAAATATTATGAATTTGTCATCCCAACTCAGATTAGTTTAGGAGACAAGATTTCAAATAATTTAAAAATTGTGAGTGAGACCACCCATATTTTTGAAAATCAGATGAAACAATCATGGTATGCAACTGATACAACTGGTCAGAATACCAAAGTGATTGACAAAAATACGGGGTTGGTATTTCTGTATGAACATCATGAAACAACTGTGTTATCAGTAGGGGAGAAAACAAAAATCACTGATACTAACTTTTTTGATTCCAAATATAACGTAGAGGAACATCAGATAAAAATTCCAGATTGGTTGAAAAAAACAACAGCGTGGCTACTAGATAAAAGGATTCCAGAAGAAGAGTATTTACGAGCTATTGAAAATCTAATTTCTCGAAACATCATCAAAGTATAATCACAGATGACATTTTAATAAAACATAATCAATTATTTTATCTTCAGATGCTTGTTTCATTTTTAAAAGAGATTTGAAAAGAATTTGTTCCACATATTTGGGGTAATTTTCTAAAATCAATTTTTTCAATCGTTCTCTATTTTCCAGATAATAATTCGTCAAAGGAGGATAAACATCGGAACCAATGTATTTTTCATCAGAAATCGAAAATCCAGCGTCTCTAAGTAGATTTTTCAAGTAATCCAAACTATAGTGTTCAGAGGACCAAGTAAATTTCAAAACTCCCAATTTTCCAAATGATGAATTTCCAGTTGTGATAGGAATTGCAATTACAAGTAATCCAGATGTGCGCAATATTCTTTTTGATTCACAGATAAAATCAGATAAAGGACGGAAGTGTTGTGCAGATTCCAATGCCAGCACACGATCAATGGAGTTATTAGCAAATGGCAATTTTGTAGAAGTAGCGTTTAAGAGATCGATGTTTTTTTGTGTTCCAGAAGAAATTAGTTGGTTGAAATTAATGTTTACATCATACAACTCCAAATTTGGAAAAACATCTCCCCATAATTTTGATGGAGCAGACAAACCGCTTCCAACATCTACTACATGTTTTGCAGAAGACAATTCAGCTAAATCTCCAAAAATCAAACACAGGTTATTTTGAGCTGAGATAGGATCTACATTACATGATGACCAATAACCAAAATTAAGCATAGAACCACCTGTTGCAAGCTGCATAACTGGTGAAAGAGTATTGTAAAGATTTACAACATCTTTTTCATTTCTTCGAAATGTCCAGAGTAATGCATGAAAAGGATTAATCGATATCAAAAATAATTTCAGATTTATTTAAAATTGAGGAGTATTAATTTCTAGGGTAATCCTTCTGAATCCTCAGCACAGTGTTTATGAACCCAAATGTCGTCTTTGTTTTTTGAGATCTCTTTTCCCGGTTGAATTTTATCTCCGCAGGAGCTACACGATGTAGCAAATTTTGCTTTCATGGATATCCATTAACAATACAGAATAAATCATCTATGTTGGAATAGATATTAGCTAATGATTAACACATTTTATTAATTTGAGTTGAATATTGAAAGTATGGATGAATCAAATGCAGAAGGATCAAAGATAATTATTGCAAAATGGACAGACAGATTTTTTGCTTGGTTAATTGATTTTATCATTGTTTCAAGTATTTCAACAGTTTTAATTTTTGTTTCATTTGGTTCATTAGATTATGAGTTTGAAGAAAATTCATTTTGGATGGAAAATATACAATACATCCCAACCAGTATCTTGTTTTTTGTGTATTGGACTGTGTTAGAATACAAAATAGGTCAAACAGTTGGGAAAAAAATCATGAATTTAAAAACAGTCAATATTATTGGAGAAAGGCCAAGTTTGAAAGGCATATTGATCAGTAGTTTTGGTAAATCATTTTTGCTTCCAATAGACGTAGTTTTGGGATGGTTTTTGACCAATGAAAAACGTCAAAGAATTTTCAATAAACTAGGGGATACATTAGTTGTAAAAATCAAAGATGTGGATGATGTTTCAGATATCAAATATTTGAAAGATTAGATTTTGTCAGATTTTCTTGAATAATTACTTTGAAGATTTAACCAACAGATCTATTAGCAAGTTTTGAAATATTTTGCTTGATGTCTGATAATCATAAAGAATGGTGGACAGGATTGCCAAAAGAACTTCAAAACGACATAGAATTAGAAGAGTAATTCTCTAAAGAGGCAATTTTATGGTGAAAGTTGTAGGATTATTACTAACAGATATGTTTCCACCATGTTGTTCAACTATACTTTTACAAATTACTAATCCTAGGCCAGTGCCAGTATTTTTTGTTGTAAACATTGGTTCAAAGATTTTTTCCATGTTTTCATCAGGAATTCCAGGACCCGAATCTTTTACTTTGATAGTAACAAATTCAGAATCCAAAGATAATGAAATATCAATTTCGCCCTGGCCGTCTAATGCATGAACCGCATTATTGATCAAATTAGACATTACGCCTTCAATCTTTCTACGATCGCAATTCAAAGTCACATCATTCTCAGGCAATTTGATTATGATACCATAAGAGGAACGTACATGATTCATAGACAATCTAAGAATACTCAAAAATGAAACTTTTTTCTTGTTTATTTCACTGGTTCTGGCAAAATCTAAAACATCATCTATTATTCTGTGCATATCAAAGATAGAGTTTTGTAATCTAAACCATTTTTCTTTATCTTTAGAATCCAGCTTTGAGAGAATCTCAGGTGTTAACATATCAGCATATGTATGCAATATTGTCAATGGGTTTTTCAGGTCGTGTGCAATCCTGCTTGCCATAGTTCCTATTGTTGCTAGTCGCTCATTCTTTACGATGTCAGAACTTTTCATTGCAACTTTAGCTGCAAGTGAAAGATTTTGTTGATCTAGTTGTTTTTCAGCATGCAAGAGTTTTTCTTGCATTTGTTTTTCTCTAGTAATATCGGTTCTGATCGCAACATAGTATTTTATATTTTTTTGAGAATCCATAACTGGGATAATTGTAGTTTTAACCCAATAAAATGAGCCATCTTTCGCACGATTCTTTATTTCACCATCCCAGTTTCTCCCACCAGATATCGTAGTCCACAATTTATTGTAAAATTGGTCGGAGTGTTCACCAGATTTCAATAACCGGTGGTTTTGCCCCAACAATTCTTCTTCAGAATATTTTGATATTTCACAGAATTTTTTATTTGCATACACAATAATTCCTTCATTGTCAGTAACTGTAGTAATAGAATGATCTGCAAGAATGGCTTCCAAATCAGACAAATTCAAATTTAATTTTTTTAATGATGATGTAAGACCCATATCTATTCAGATTTATCATTTGATATAATACAAGCGCTTGTGTGTTATTTTCGATAACAGAGTAAATAGTAGTTATAAGCATGCCCAATGTCCAATTCTTTTTAAAAACATTATAGCAAAAACAGACATTGAATTAGCATGAAGCACCTCAGGTTAGGAAACTATTCTACAAACGAGGTATTAGAGAAGATAAAAATTACAATCAAGAGATATTTTTTGAAACTATCCATAAGCTTAAGTTCATTCATTTTGTTAGAAATTTATGAGTGAGCGAAAATTTTACATTTGTAAAAATTGTGGAGTTGAATTTCCATCAACCGAAGTTAGATTGTATTGCAAAGTTTGTAAATCAAATTTAGATAAATCAGGAAATTTGCCAAAACTTTAGCAAATCCTCAAGTTTATTCTTTTTGTAAAAGATTTGTGAATTGTTTTGTTTGTGGTAAAAAGAAAGAAGGTTATCAGGCATGAACAAACAAAAGAGTCATTGATTCCACATATGATTCGGAATTTCAAGACAATGACATTATACGGAATTTATCAGACAAACTTGTAATTTGTCATGATTGCATTAAAACTATAGAAAAACAAATTATATCAAAAAAGAAGTAACATGCAGTTATTGAAAAAATTCCATTTAACATCGATGAGTTATTTTTAACATACTTGTATGGTGTGAAAGGAGGAGAAAAAATCAACTCAGAAAGGAATTGTAAAAAATATTTGAAATAATAGAAACTGAAGAATCAATCAATCCCAGTATCTTTCCAACAAAGCATTATTTGTAAATTTTATTTTCAATTTTTTAGGAATAAAATTTATTCAAAATGTAATCACCCATAACAAATAAGGAATTTTAGAATCTGAATTAAAATTGAGGTTGCCAGGAAATAATTTTTTGTCGTGTATAGTATCCACTAGGAGATTTAGAATCATAAAAAAAATCTATAGCATTAGCTAAAGAATGATTAAAAATAAAATCATCGTACAAGTCGTGTATATTTTTCCACTTGATGAATGAAATGATTCATCGCGCATAGTCTCTATGTAAGTGGCTGAACCGATGTGTTGGTCTATTAGTAAAGGCTGGCTCACCACTCGCCGAAGCTTGTGATCCACACCACCTTCCTATCAACGCAGTATTCTGCTGCCGACCTTCATCTTACGAAAGAATAACTTGTCTCGGGATAGGATTCGTGCTTAGATGCTTTCAGCACTTAGCCTAAATGGCTTAGCTGCCCGGCCTGCCTTATCAGACAACCGGTAAACCAGTGGCCACGCTGCTCTGTTCCTCTCGTACTCGGAGCAACTTCCCCTCAGTTATTCGCGCTTCCATCAGGCAGAGACCGACCTGTCTCACGACGGTCTAAACCCAGCTCATGTTCCCTTTTAATAGGCGAGCAGCCTCACCCTTGGCCCCTGCTGCAGGACCAGGATAGGAAAAGCCGACATCGAGGTACCAAACCGCGGGGTCGATAGGAGCTCTCGCCCGCGACGAGCCTGTTATCCCTGGGGTAATTTTTCTGTCACCTCCGGGCCCCAATAGTGGGCACACGAAGGATCGCTAAGCCAGACTTTCGTCTATGAATTCCGTGCGTTTGGAAATCCATTCAGTCGAGTTTTTGGCTTTGCCCTCTTCAACGGATTTCTGCCCCGTTTGAACTCAACTTTGGGCCCCTTTGATATCTTTTCAAAGGGGTGCCGCCCCAGCCGAACTGCCCACCTGCACGTGTCTCCGGTCTTCACTGGATAAGTGGTACTGCAAAAAGAGTCTGGTGTTACATCGTTGCTTCTTAACATCCCGGGGAATGTTAAGCATGGCTCCCAGATACCCTGTGCAATTCTTACTATACCACAAGCACAAGCTGCAGTAAAACTCCACGGGGTCTTCTCTCCCCGATGGAAGTTGATGGACTGTTCGTCCACCTTATGTGGCTTCACCGGGTTGTAGGCGGGGACAGTGGGGCTCTCGTTGTTCCATTCATGCGCGTCGGAACTTACCCGACAAGGCATTTGGCTACCTTAAGAGAGTCAGAGTTACTCCCGGCGTTAACCGGCCCTTAGCTCGGTTGAACCCAAGTTTTAGGTACCGGCACCGGCCAGGATTCAGCGACTATACAAATCCTTTCGGACTAGCAGTCGCCTGTGTTTTTATTAAACAGTCGAAACCCCCTTGTCATTGCAACCTGCAGTCCCCATTCCTCATGAAGACTGCAGGCATCCCTTATACCTAAGCTACAGGACTAATTTGCCGAATTCCCTCGCCATACGGTATACCCGTAGCACCTTAGCTTTCTAAGCCAGCGCACCTGTGTCGGTTCTGGGTACGAACTTACATTTTGCTAACTACACAGTCTTTCATGGTCTCCTGGACTCGAGAAAACTTCGCTAACGCGAAGCCATTCCTACCTCGGACTAGTTCTCGTCATTACGACACTCCCCAATCCTTGAATAGTTAGATACAACGATGATTGTACAACCCCTATCCGGAAGCTAACCATATAGCTCAAACGCTCCATGTAAGGTACTAGAATATTAACTAGTTTCCCATTCGATTTACTCTTTTGAGGCAAACCTTAGGATCGACTACCTCCAGGCTGATAACGCATTGCCTGGAAACCCTTACGCTTGCGGTGGTATAGATTCTCACTATACTATGCTGTTACTGCCGCCAAGATCTGCAATAGAAACCGGTCCACAGGACGTCACCGCCCTGCTTCGACCCAATCACTACGCCAACCTACCACGAATCATCCACTGATGATTATCTAAAGTATCGGTACTTTGCTTTAGCCCCGTCCGTTTTTGAGGCATCCCCCCTCGGCAGGTAAGTTGTTACACACTTTTTAAAGGATAGCTGCTTCTGAGCTTACCTCCCTGCTGTCTTGGCGAGAATACGCTCTTTAGCTTGACACTTAGCAAAGATTTGGGGACCTTAACTTCAGTCTGGGTTAAACCCCTTTCGGTCATGAGCCTTACGCCACATGAACCCGTGTCCTTGCTTCTACGATGTGTATCCGTTCGGAGTTTGAATGAGAGGTGAGGGATTTCTCCCCCGCGCCTCTCTATCAGTGCTCTACCGGAAACACTATCTCCACAAAGCACGCCCTGCGAGACGCTTCGGTTGGAACTAGCGAGCGCCAGTCTAGATTGGTTTTTGACCCCTATTCCCAAGTCACAACAACGATTTGCACGTCAGAACGTCTTAAGACCTCCAGCGGGCTTTCGCCCGCCTTCATCTAGCTCAGGAATAGATCGACTGGCTTCTAGCCTAGCCGCTATGACTCTACGCACTTTCACACGCTTCTCCTGACTTCTTGCGAAGCTGCGAGAACTCGGTTTCCCTTCGCATACACCTTTACAGGTTTAAGCTTGCCATAACGGTTAGCTCCTTGGCCCGTGTTTCGAGACGGAACGCGTGACACTGATGATTTGAACATCAAATCTTCAACTCTATTGCTAGAATCTCCAATCTGAAAAAATCACCTTTCATGCCACGCACGTCTGTAAGCAATAGGTTTCATGCACTTTTCGCCCCCCTTCCGGGGTACTTTTCAGCTTTCCCTCACGGTACTAGTCCACTATCGGTCTTGAGAGATATTTAGCCTCGGATGCTACTTTCACCCATATTCATTGCCCACTACCAAGGACAACTACTCGGGTATGAATAGGACTATTCACACTTCGCTTAAGGGGGTATCACCCTCTATGCCAGAACTTTTCAGATCATTTCAGCTGTGCTCCAAGATTCCATATTATCATACCAAAACACCACATCTCCCGAAGGATTCAGTTTGGGCTATTTCCTTTTCGATCGCCTCTACTTGGGAAATCTCAATTGATTTCTTTTCCACGTGGTACTAAGATGCTTCAATTCCCACGGTTCGACTTCCAATACTAGTGTACTGGAATACACAAATGTGTAAGATTCTCATTCGGACATCTCGGGATCATAGGATGCGTGCGCCTACCCCGAGCTTATCGCAGCTTGCCACGTCCTTCTTCTCTCCTCAAGCCTAGCAATCCACCTATTGCCGTCTTTACATCGGCAAATTCAGCCACATATTACACGACTATGCACGACGATCATTGCAAGCTCCTGGCAGAGACCTGCTACATCCTTCATACATCACTTTCGTGATGCATTGCATCGATGATTTGATGTGAAGATTAGTGCATCCGTACACTTTCCTTGTCTAAGGAGGTGATCCGACCGCAGGTTCCCCTACGGTCACCTTGTTACGACTTTTCCCTTGTCACGAACCTCGAGTTCGATAACGCCAATCAGACGTCACCTCGCTAAAAGCTCACTTCAATGAAACGACGGGCGGTGTGTGCAAGGAGCAGGGACGTATTCACCGCGCGATAATGACACGCAGTTACTAGGGATTCCATATTCGTGAGGGCGAGTTGCAGCCCTCAGTCATAACTGTGGTAATGTTTGGGGATTACCTCCTCCTTTCGGATTTGGAACCCATTGTCATTACCATTGCAGCCCGCGTGTGGCCCCAGAGTTTCGGGGCATACTGACCTGCCGTGGCCCCTTCCTTCCTCCGCATTAACTGCGGCGGTCCCGCTAATTCGCCCCACTACTCCTGAGAGTAATGGTGGCAACTAGAGGCAGGGATCTCGCTCGTTACCTGACTTAACAGGACATCTCACGGCACGAGCTGGCGACGGCCATGCACCACCTCTCAGCTTGTCTGGTAAAGTCTTCAGCTTGACCTTCATTCTGCTGTCTCTCCGGGTAAGATTTCTGGCGTTGACTCCAATTGAACCGCAGGCTTCACCCCTTGTGGTGCTCCCCCGCCAATTCCTTTAAGTTTCATACTTGCGTACGTACTTCCCAGGCGGCAAACTTAACGGCTTCCCTGCAGCACTGCATTGGCCACAAGCCAATGCATCACTGAGTTTGCATAGTTTACAGCTGGGACTACCCGGGTATCTAATCCGGTTTGCTCCCCCAGCTTTCATCCCTCACCGTCGGACGTGTTCTGGTAGACCGCCTTCGCCACAGGTGGTCATCAATAGATCAAAGGATTTTACCCCTTCCTACCGAGTACCGTCTACCTCTCCCACTCCCTAGCTCTGCAGTATTCCCGGCAGCCTGTACGTTGAGCGTACAGATTTAACCGAAAACTTACAGAGCCGGCTACGGATGCTTTAGGCCCAATAATCATCCTGACCACTTGAGGTGCTGGTTTTACCGCGGCGGCTGACACCAGAACTTGCCCACCCCTTATTCATCAGTGTTTCTAGGACTGACAAAAGGTTCCTTTAGCAGAAACCACTCGGATTAACCTTGTCGTGCTTTCGCACATTGCAAAGTTTTCTCGCCTGCTGCGCCCCATAGGGCCTGGGTCCGTGTCTCAGTACCCATCTCCGGGCTACTCCTCTCAGAGCCCGTACCTGTAATAGTCTTGGTGGGCCATTACCTCACCAACAAACTGATAGGCCGCAGTCCCATCCTACGGCGATAAATCATTTGAAACATAAACCATTCCAGGCATAATGTTCTATCGAGTATTATTCTCAGTTTCCCGAGGTTATTCTCGTCCATAGGGTAGGTTGACTACGCGTTACTGAGCCGTCTGCCTTGTATTACTACAATGACTCGCATGGCTTAGTATCAATCCGATAGCAGTCAGGTCCGGCAGGATCAACCGG
Source organism: Nitrosopumilus zosterae (assembly GCF_025998175.1). NCBI lineage: Archaea > Thermoproteati > Nitrososphaerota > Nitrososphaeria > Nitrosopumilales > Nitrosopumilaceae > Nitrosopumilus > Nitrosopumilus zosterae. Next base: position 739,864 of record NZ_AP026695.1, on the reverse strand, counting down.
ATTCTGAATTATATTTTGTATTTTGATTATTGAAGTACATTTGTACTTTAATTGGAATTGACGGATGCACATAATCTTCACATCTCAGATATTGATCTTTCAATCAAATCCTCATTCTTGTATGCGTAACTGGAGGCCCATGAATCACAAAATGGCATATTGCCAAACTTCATCACAAGCGCCGCCTATTGCGTTACGTATGCAGAAGGTGAAGTATACGGAATCCATATAAACTATACGTGAAATTGTGCCTGATCGGGGCTAAAAATTGAAAAAATTACATGTTTTATTTTTACAGATTTTTTCAGTATGAATCACACGCAAAATTGAGCTGTTTTACGCTATTTTTGAGGGTTAAAATGACAGTAATAATTGATGAATTTGGTTTTGGATTATACAAGAGAGTACAAAAAGAAAACACCGCAGTCTGCAAAATTATTTGCAAAATCTGCTAAACTTCACGTAAATGGTGTAAGTCACAACATAAGATTTTATGAACCATATCCATTTGTTGTAAAATCATCCACAGGAAAAAACCTTGTCGACGTTGATTCCAACAAATATACAGATTACTGGATGGGTCACTGGAGTCTCATTTTAGGACATAGACAAAAAAATGTCAAAGATGCTCTGAAAAAACAGATTGAAAAAAGCTGGATGTATGGAACAGTCAACATGCAGACAATTTTACTGTCAGAATTAATTTCAAAAGCTGTTCCAGTAGCTGAGAAAATTCGTTACGTCACGTCAGGAACTGAAGCTACAATGTATGCAGTAAGACTTGCTCGCTCTGTTACTGGAAAAAAAATAATTGCAAAGATTGATGGCGGATGGCACGGTTATACTTCAGATTTGCTAAAATCAGTGAATTGGCCATTTACTGAATCAGAAAGTTCAGGTGTTGTTAATGAGGAAAAAATTGTTTCAATTCCTTACAATGACTTGGAAGCATCACTTTTCATTTTGAAAAAACATTCTAATGATTTAGCTGGCGTAATTATAGAACCAGTGTTAGGAGGTGGCGGATGCATTCCAGCTGAATCAGATTACTTGAAAGGAATACAAGAATTTTGTAAGAAAAATAATTCATTATTTATTTTAGATGAGATAGTCACAGGATTTAGATTTAGATATGGATGCATCTATCCAACAATGAAACTAGATCCAGACATTGTAACTTTGGGAAAAATCACAGGGGGCGGAATGGCAATCGGGGTAATGTGTGGTAAAAAAGAAATTATGGAATATGCAGATACCACGGGAAAGAAAAAATCAGAGCGAAGTTATGTAGGGGGCGGAACATTTTCTGCAAACCCCACATCGATGACTGCAGGATTTGCAACACTTTCTATTTTGAAAAACAACAAGTCCATCTATTCAACAATTAATTCCATAGGAGATTATGCCAGAAAAGAACTAACCAAAGCATTTGATGGTAAAGGAGTAGTAACTGGAAAAGGTTCTTTGTTTATGACCCATTTTGTGAATAACGGAACTGTGGAAATCACCAATGCAGCTCAAGCAGCAAAATGCGATACTAGAGCACTTCACGATTACCATTTCAAGATGATAGCACATGATGGAATATTCTTTTTACCGGGAAAATTAGGCGCCATATCATACACTCACACAAAGCAAGACATCAAAAAGATGGTCTTGGCAACTAGTGATTATCTTCATTAGAGGGAAAGTACTTTTTTCGCCAAGAAATTAATTGGTTAAAAATGTCCAAGTAATTTTCATTTTTGATAGTAACATGAACGTGTGCAAATAATTCTCCAAATTTTGCTTCAAATATCATGGTGCATTCATCCTTGAAGAGAGGCACAGTTACTCCAACTTTTTTAATTGAGTAAAATTTGATTGTTTGAATTTGAATTATACTTTCGCCTACCACAATCTGTTTTTTTTCAGGATTTTTGTTAATTGTTTTATCTAGTTGTACAATGGTTGATTCATCCCAATCAGGGGAATCTTTAGGCCATCTGTGCACGTGTACCTTGTCTGCAAGATATTTTAATTGAAAATCAGACACACTTGAAGTCCATCTTGCTTCTTTTAAAAAATTGCTACAACATGACACATTGGTGTCAATACTTTTCCTCATCACTGTTCAACGAATGAAATTATTTCAATTTACTCTCTACGTAATGCAACAAGGGGCGATAATGTGGAAGCTTTCCATGCAGGAAGTATTCCTGCAGATATGCTAAGTATTACAGATAACAGCCATACGTATAGTGTATCTACAAAATGAAAAATAGGTACAATGTTTGAAGTATTTCCAAAACCAGGAGGAGATAGAATAGAACTTAGAGCATGTCCAGACATCATACCTACCAAGATTCCAGCTGTTCCACCTAACAGACCAATAAGTAATGCCTCCATTAAAAAAAGCAAAAGTATGGATCTATTCTGAGCGCCTATAGCTTTCATCGTACCAATCTCTTTAATTCTTTCAGTAACTGATGTGTACAATGTAGTGATAATACCTACGGCACCAACAACCAAAGCAATTACGCCGATGCTTTGAATAAATGCATTATTACCTTCAGTAAACTGTTGTCTAAATTGCAATCGGGATTGAAGGCTAGAGATTCCTATAGACGTGCCAAAGAGTTCTTTCAGATCCTCTTCGGTTTGTGAAATTAATTCAGATGATTGTAAAGAAACTAAGAGGCTATCAAATTTGCCTGATTTTTTTAAAAATGTATTTCCAACATTTTCGTTAATTATTACAGAACGATCCAAAGTACGATCACCTGATTCTTTTAAAATTCCAGACACCACAAATGTTCTAGAGTCTTCTTGCTGCTCGCCTTCCGTATCAACATATCTAAAAGTGAGTTTCAGTGATTGACCCAATGTAACTATTGGAAATGATGCCCCATCAGGATACGCTACACTTTGTCCAACAAGTATTGCCGAAGGGTCATTTCGCTTTATTACAGAACCCGCTTCCATTTCAAGACCAGGTACGCTAACATAAACATCATCAGGATTCATTGCCAAGACAGAGGTACGCAACACTCTTGCTTGTGAATTAAGATCAACTGTACCGGAATATCTCGGGATCACATCAACTACAGAAGACAGGGAATTTATTTTATTTACAACTGCAGAATTAAATACAATTGAGGGAGTTGTATCCACACTTCGAAAAGAGCGTTGTCCAGGTGTCACTGTTAATACATTGTCCGCAAGTTGATTTAGTTGATCCTCAATGAATTGAGTTTGTCCGGCACTGAGTCCATTAAGAACAATCATCAAACTGCTTCCTACAACAACCATCAATACGGTCAATAATGTTCGGATCTTACGTTCGTTTAATGCAGAAAAAGACAGTAACAGAATTTCTTTAGGATTCAATTCTTTGAGCTCTTTGAGTTATCCAAGAGGAAATCCAGATCATCAGCACTGGAATCTATTTCGCTTTTCTTTTTTCTGATTTTAATTACTATTACTATAACAACAATTACTGCTGCTGCAATTCCCAATAAAACTTCAGTAGACATCAGTGTGGAACTTTCACCGCGTTCATTTGATGATTGCTGTTTGATTTGAGAAACATTAACTATGTCATCAAAAACAATTTCATGAAAATTTCTAAGATCATCAGCATAAGTCACCTTAACTGAGAAAGGGTGTTTGCCTTGTGAAAGCGAAGATACTGGCAATGGAATACTAAATGGAATTGATGAATCATCTGTTAAATCTCCCATATACTGTGGAGAAATATCTGAAACATCTGGGATATCCGCAAGGGACAGCAGTTCTATGTTGGCAAATTTGCCAGTAGTGCTTCCCTGATTGAGCACATTTCCAACAAGATGCAACTTACCACCAATACTGCTAACCTGTACATCATATAGTGTCAATTCTATGCTCCCAGAAACAAACACTCCTACATTTGCAGCATCCAAGCTAGACTCTCCATCAGAGATGTAATCCAGATTCATGTTAAAGGAACTAGGAGTATTGATCAGGTTAGTTGACGCAAAGACATCAGTGGTAAACTCAAAAGTTTCACCCACAGGAAGAGAACTTATCATCCACTTTGACTTTCCCATAATTTTCATTTCTGTAGTTTCCCCAGATAGAGTAAGCAGCAGATCCGTAATCTCATCGTCACCATTGTTGGTAACTTGGAACATAATGTTTTCAACAATTCCTGCAGTCACTACTGGTTCATCATGTTGTGTATCAACTGATACGATGATTGGCGATTCGGATGGTTTTGGCGAAACTACAAGTCCGGTAGTTAACAATTCAGTCTGCTTGTATCCATAGGCATTGCCATATGTTATTTGGATACTTATGTTCTGAACTGATGAGCCTGATGTGGCTTCTGGAAATATTGTTGTTGAGATTCTCGTAGAACCATTTGCAGGAATAGTTCCAATGTTGAACGTATTAGCTCCAAGATTGACCAATTCCGTTTCAGATGATTGCAAGGTAACAGTAGAGCTTGAACTGTCCCTTGATGAGCGATTGCTATCATCTCCAATACTCAATATTGTCAAAATTGCACCAGTTGCAGGAGAACTTCCCGTGTTGGAAATTATAAAATCAATAGGATTTGGCACCTTTGGGGTCAGTGGTTTATTATCAGTACCTAGATCCAAAACAACTTTTCCAGGTAAAATAAATGGCACATTTAGCAAGGCAGATTTACAGCTTCTCACATGATCTGGAGTAGAATAATCCAGGATTGCAGAACTAAGATACGAGCCAACTTTGGCATCATCTGTAATATCCACATCAAAGTACAGGGTAAACACTTCTCCTTCAACTAGTTTAGCAAAATAACTCGCTTGTGATACGTCTCCAATACTTTTGCTGAAAGTGGATGCAAAGTAGGATTTTGCCTGAGGATCTGCACTAGTGCCACCTGGCTTGAATCCGTCTGGTAGACGCAAATATCCTGTAACAGCATACAGTTCAAGTGGTGAACGATTTACAAATACAGCGGCAAGAGTTGATGGTCCCTCCCCAGGCCCTACTTCTAATTCATTGGGATTAAGTGAATTCGTACTAGAACTACTTCTGTCAGTCCAATAAGCATCAAGGAAAACAGGTCCGTTGTAATCTGCATCAACCCGGGTAGTAGTAGATGAAGAACAATCGCTTCTAAAAGTTTGAGCATTTGCAAAGGTTGGCGAAACAGAAATCACCAGTATTGCAAACAAGGAAACAGACAACAACTTTAGAAATATATTTTTTGATTTAGTTGCAGACATCTTTTTCAATTTCTCCATCTTTCATGTATATTGATCGATCTGTCCTTTTTGCCAAATCGACATTATGTGTAATCATCACAACTGTTCTGGAATATTTTTTTGTCAGCTCTGTTAAAAGCTGGAAAATGTCTTCACCAGTAGCAGTATCCAGATTTCCAGTTGGCTCATCTGCAAGAATAATTGCAGGGTTGTTTATCAAGGCTCTACCTATTGCAACTCTTTGTTGTTCCCCACCACTGAGATTATTTGGTTTATGGTTTGCTTTTTTTAAAATACCGAGTTTTTTTAGAATGCTTTGGGCACGTTTAGTTCTAGTTGCATTATCCATTCCAGAAATAATTCCAGGCATTTCAATATTTTTTTGAACAGTCGATCTGTTAATCAAATTAAACGATTGAAATACAAATCCAATTTTGGTATTTCGAATCTTTGCTAGTTTATTGTCAGGTAGCTTGAATATATCAATCCCATCCATCAACACAGTACCTCTAGATGGCTTATCCAAAGCCCCAATCATATTCAGCAAAGTGGATTTTCCGCTACCTGAAGGACCAACAATGGATACAAACTGATTTTTTGGAATGGAGAAACTGACATTTTTTAGAGCTACAACTTTTCCTGCAGCAGTTTGGTAAACTTTGGAAACATTTTGAACATCAAGTATGCCATGCACTTGTTTAACGGTCTGGGACATAGAACTCATATTTTAATTCGCATTTCCTTCTTTTTTAGAAAATGATTTTCTGTCCAACACAAGAATTGCAATTACAATGCCAACAAAAGCAATCTGAAATGCTTCAACTAGAATTCCATTATCACTAATTCTTCCCCCACGTCCAGTAATGAAGTTATCAGGAATTCTAGTAATCACCCATATTGCAATAAACATCAATGTTCCACCAAGACCTATCCCATACCAGACAGTCCCCCACTTTCTAATCATTGGGACAGCCCAAAAGATCTGCGTAGCGCCTCCCACAACAAACAATACCTGACTATTGAGATTGTTTGAAGGAATTCCCAAAACAACATGAATTATTCCTGCAATGGCAGTAGTAACGGCCGCTGCAAAAAATAAAATATTGAGTTTATTCATTTTAAATTTACAACCAATTTATTTTTCATCATCAGAGTCATCTTCGAATTTCTTATCAATCTCTTTTTGTTTTTCCTTGAATTGTTGGTATCGCTTGTCCCATTTTGAGATAACAAACCATTGTCTTATTCCTATTCCCAACCAAACAACTGAGATTACGAATATCACAAGCTGAGGAGGGCGAAGCAATGGATTTAGTTTTGTTTTCTTGGAGAATTTCTCCTTCATTAGATTGTATTCGTCTTCGGTTATTTCATCATTATCAAGTTTTGATTGCAGACGGGTGTCAAAATCTTCTCTGAATTTATCTTGATATGGAGAATCATAGACACTGGTAATTGCAATTATGGAGAGTGGTGGAATTATTAAGGTGGTAATTATCATAATTAAAAACATCTTTTTTGTTCTGCTAAGTTGAAACATTATTCCATCCAATATTTCAAAAATATTTTCACGGTCTTTATTGGAATTATCTTTAGACATTTTTATTCATCTCCGTTATCTCTTGGGAACAGGTCCTCATATCTCTGCAAAACTTCTTCAAGTAACGTCTTTCCTTTTTCAGAAATTTTGTATTTGTAGATGGTTTTGTTCCCCCACGGCTCTTCTTTTCTTTCAATCATCTGTTTGTTTACCATGCTATCCAAAATTTCCTTGTGTTTTACATTGTTTAATCCACATATACTCATCAATCTACTTTGATTCATTTCACCATATTCGTAAAGTTTCAAGAGAATATCCTTCCTAATGTAAATTCGATCTCTATATTCACGTGCCAGATAAAGTCGCCTCTAAAAATGGATTCCATAACACATCATCATTTATTCCGTAATCTTTTGTTTCGCGGTTTTGTCCTAAGTCGGGTAGTGCAACATGGACAAGAAATGTCTTCGGTATAGAAATAACAATCACATAAACCACACCTCTTCTGTCCTGAGTTATAACGTAAATTATTTGGCATCGAAAATGCCTTTTTGTGCTCACAAATACCCTTGCAAATCTGTACCAACAAAACCAACGACGAAGCAAGTAAGATAAAGATCAGGTAACATTGTTACGTATCACTTGATAACAACGCCTTTTATGCAAAATTATATGAAATCATCCATGAATAGTAAAACAAAGTACATGATTCCTGCGTTTGCAGCAGTCTTTGCCCTGATGTTCACTGTGGCATTACCAAGTGTAATGGCAGAAGGGGGAGATTATGCAAAATGGAGTGGGGAAAAAGACCACAAAAAAGGACATCATGGAAATAAGGCTATCCAAGTTGAAGGATTTACAGGATCAATTGCAATTCCTGCAGAAATGACAAAAGAGACTCACTCTGAGCTAAAAAATCAAGTAACAGTTTCTCTAGGTCAAGCAGTATCCGTTGCTGAAAGTAATGGTGTTACGGATGCAATGAAGGCAAGCATTGGAATTGCAAAAGATGGTGAAGGTAACAAATATCTTGTATGGACCATTACCAGTATGAACAAAGATGAGTCTGAAACAATGACCAAAAATATCTTTGTTGTAGATGCAGGTGACAGTACAAACTTCACCACAGTCACCAAAACATTTGATCATTCAAAAATGAAAGAAATGAAAGGTGAGAAAACTGTAAAGAAGTTTGAGAAATTCCAACAGAAATTCTCTGAACCAACTGGAGATGCAGATGTTGATGCTGCAAGGGCACAATTTCTAGATTTGATGCAACAACTTAGAGATGCATACAATAACGGAGATTCTGATGCAGTGAAAACTATCCATGACCAACTCAAAGAACTCAAGCAGAAAGTGTTTCTTAACATGAAAAGTTCTCATCTGTAGAGTCTTTTTTTATTTCTCTTAATTTAGATCCAATCAGCATAGAAACTGAATCAATCACACATTATCAGTAAACCTTAATTCGCATCTAAACCCAACAGAATAGGTTGGTCTGTTTCAGATGTGATGGGAAAGGTCAATACAGGAATGAATTTGGCATCATGGAGAAGTGCGAATCCTGTCAAAAAAAGGACATGACATTTGAGAAAATTGATGCGGAGTCAGATTCAAGCGAAGAAGGTTATTGAAAAAAGTAATTAGCAGTATCATTTTGTAAAAATCATGGGATTGTTTGGCGGAAAAGAGAATTCAGAGGATCTGATGTACAATGCAATGTCCCTAATTGAGAAAAACCAACCAAAGGGAGCCATCTCGTTGTTTAACAAAGTGATAAAGCAAGAACCAGAAAACACCTCAGCAATATTTAACAAAGGACTGGCACTGAACCAGATAAAAAAATATAGTGATGCAATCACGTGTTTTGACAAATTACTAGAGATCAATCCAAAAGACGCTCAAGCATACAACAACAAGGGAATAGCAATGGCCGAGATGGACAACATTCAAGATGCAGCAGAATGTTACGACAAAGCAATAGAAGCAGACCCAAAGCATGCTGCATCTTATTTCAACAAAGGGGTGCTACTCGACAAACTAAAGGAACATGAGGAGGCATTGCAAGTGTTAGACAAAGCAATCACAATTGAGCCAAGAAAACCAAATGCATTATTCTACAAGGGAATCATTCTAGGGAAAATAAAAAGACATGAAGAGGCACTAAATTGTTTTGACAAAGTTTACAAAAACAATCCTAGTCACATGGATGCATTTTTCCACAAAGGGATAGAGCTAGCAGAGTTAGGCAAACATGAAAATGCAATTGAAATATTTGACAAAATTTTATCAAAACACAAAGACAACGTCAACATCATTTATGCAAAATCAAGAAGCAAAGCTGAACTTGGGATGGATCCTGAAGCATTAAAACTATTAAAACAGGCAATTGCAAAGAATCCAAAAATTATTCGCTCATGGGCAAAAGAGGAAAAAGCTTTTGAGAAATTTCACACCAATGACGAGTTTAGAAAAATTGTGAAACTGTAATTCATCAAGTAAATCTAGAGTTCTATTATAGAATTTTTTTTCTTACTGCGTCAATTCGAATAATCTCAACTTTCTTTTTAAGATCAGATAGTCTTGCCTCAAAAATTGGAATGTACACCTCTGTAATATCATGCAAGACGAATTCATCTTTCAGATCACGGACATCTTCCTCCATTGGTTTTTTTAGATGAAACTGTAGTTTGTCTATCACAGAATCATAAGAGAATTCAGGCTTTCGTATTACAGACGAGCCGCCTTCCAGAATTTTTTTAGGATAATTCTCTATAGTTTTTGAATCAATTTTAAATGGTAATTCTATTTCAAGTCCATGATGATCAAATGTCAACTCATCTTCTTCTTCAACAAAAACATGTTCCTCTAAACTCAAGTCAACTTTGTTTTTTCCTTTTTTTCCAACAAATGCCTTTTCCAGGCCAGATTTTGAGCGAACTGGAAAGATGGCATCTCCTAAAACCACGCCATGTACATTTGAGTCAACATCGATTGAATGGATGGCTTTTCTAAAATAATTTGCAGTATACTTGCCTGATACTATCAAGGAAGACTCGTAGCACAACTTTAGAGAATCGATATGAATGTCCTCTTTTTTTGGTCTGGACAATAATGATTTGAAAGGGTCTGTTTTCTTTTGCTCCACTAGTTTCAGCGCATCCTCCTCTTCAAGGTTTTTTCTTATCACAACAGTCTTTACATCATAGTCGTTTGTCAAAATCACTCTTTCTAACAAATCCAGGCTATTAAACCAATTCGACTAAGAAAGAAATAATAGATTTGAAATTATTAAAAACTCATGGGAACCTCAAAGAAATCAAAAACATCAAAAAAAGGCGGATATATCGATAAATTTCTCAGAAGAGCAGACAAGGCAATCCAAGAAGGAATCAAAAAGGCGGACGATGTTTTAGATGAAGCAGTAGAATTAGGAGAAATAACTGCAAAACAAGCTTCTAAAGCAAGCAAAGAATTCAGCGAGAAAGCACGAAAAGAAAGCGAGATTTTACAAAAGAAGAGTATTGAAAGAATAAACGAAGGGATTTTGTCTGCAAAAAAAATGACATCAAGTTCAGAAGAAGATTTGAGATTGCTTGAAAAACTTGGAAAATTAAGAAAATCAGGAGTCCTTACTGAAAAAGAGTTCCAAGAAAAGAAAAAGAAGATTTTGAGTAGAATTTAAAATGAAAAAAACGAATATTTTTGGAACAGGGGACCAAAGAAAGGTAAATCCAGATTGGTTTACAGGTAAAACATGGATGAAAGTAATATCTGAGAAAATCAAATCAAAGGATCAAGACATTTATCATGTTCATTTTGAAAAAGGTTCCAGAACCAAACTCCATCAGCATGATGGAAATCAAGTATTAATTGCAGTTAAAGGGAATGGAAGTCTCGAGATTTTTAAAAAATACGGCACGTCTAAAACCAATTTCAAGATTAAACGAACAGAGAAGATATCACTTAATGAAGGAGATGTAGTGCACATACCTGCAAATGTACTCCATACTCATGGCTCAGTTGACAAGAAAAAGACATTCTCCCACATTGCAATAAACATATTGCCTAAAAAAAATGCACCATACAAAACAACATGGTATGAATCAGATTTCAAATCCAAAGTTTCAGAAATAATATAGACAATGTCATTACGAAAAAATTCCGAGATTCAACCTATTGACGGAAATGAGGGAACCAAAATCAAGCAGTATTTTCATCCACATAACACGCTAAGTGGAATTAATTACAGTGTGGCACAGTTCACATTAAAGCCTGGAAAAAGTTCCAAACTCCACAAACTTGCATCATCTGAAATTTATTACATTTTAGACGGGAATGCAAGACTGAATGTGGACGAGGAGGCATATGAGCTTGAAAAAGATGATTCAGCGTATGTTGCGCCAAATTCCAAGCAATGCATCAAAAACACGGGATCAGAGAATTTGAGATTTTTGTGCATTGTTGAACCTGCATGGAAAGCAGAAAATGAGGAAATACTGGAATAAAAGCCAACATCATTGCAATTATTTTTATCATATGACAAATCTCTATCTTCAGTGAACACATATCAGGCAATCAAGGTATTGAATGTGAATCAGGATTCATCACAAGACGAGATCAAGGCAGCATACAGAAAGCTGGCACTAGAATGGCATCCTGACAAAAATAAAAATGCAGTAAGTGACACGGAATTTAAAAAAATTACAGAGGCCTATAATTTTTTGAAGAAAAATCACAATCATCAAAACAGTTCATCACAGAAAAAACATGCTGAAAAACCAAACACCAAAACACGATACAAGAAAAAGCCACAATGGGGAGCACCAGATGACGGAGGCATTCCAGAACAGGATTGGAGTAAATACACTCGTGAGTTCGAAGAAGGAGATCCTGATTTTTGGAAAGAGTATGAGCGAAAATTTTGGGAGGAATATAATGCACGGGTTCGTCCGGACGGGAGAAACGGGGAATATGAAAAAGCACAAGAACCCAAAAAACAGCCAAATCTTTTCGTAGATGTAGACAAAAGTCGATGTATTGGATGTTGTAGTTGTGAAATGATAGCTCCAGACGTGTTTGAAATCAATAAAGAAAGCAGGTCAAATCCAAAATCCTCAGTGATTAATCAAAAGGGTGCCGGAGTAAACAAAATTATGAATGCTGCTGAGACATGCCCAACAAAAGCAATCATCGTTGAAAATATAGATTCAAATGAAAGATTGTACCCGTATTAGACTTTTAATTTTTCATATATCTCATCTATTTCAGAGTCAGATAGTTTCAGTGAATGACTAAACATGGAATGAATTGCTCCTGCAGAATCATCTTTGCTTCTTGGAACTAGATGTACATGAACATGTGGTACTTCCTGTCCTGCATCTTTACCGTTATGTATAGCAAGTAAAGTGGAACCGGTAATAGAGTCAACCTTTGAAATCATAGAATGTACAAGAGAAAACAAATCAGAGTTTTCTTTTTCGCTCATATCCTGAATTTTTTGATGATGATTTTTTGGAATTACAAGTACATGGCCCTTTGCAAGTGGAAATGCGTCTAAAAACGATATCGAATAACTTGTTTCTTTAATGATTTTTGCAGGGATATCACCAGAGATGATTTTACAGAAAATACAGTCCATGTGTTTTTAGTATATTTTCAAAATATTAAATCATCGATTACGGGGCAACTATCGTAGCCCAAGCAAGACCGTTACCAAACTTGATAGTAGCTTTATCACCAGAGTCAAGGGTGCAATTTTCAATGGTTTTTGGAATGTTATCAGAAGTTTCAACATAGCATACTCCGTTATCATTTGTTAAAATCACCACTTCTTCAAACACATCCTCACGAATTAGATTCCAAAAGGGAAAAACCATAGTGGATAGAACAATTCCTGCGGCAACAAATGCGCCAACAAAAACAAGGCTAGCTTTCCGACCAGAACTTAGTTCCATGCTACCAAGTTCCACCGTCACCCGCATTCGGATCCAATTTCTTTGCAGGTACGTTTCCATGTGCTTTTTTCAGGTGTTTTTTCAATCGTTCAGGATCATACAAATCAGTTCCACAGACATCACATTTTGTCTTGTTTTTATCGTCTTTCTTACGTTTGAACAAACCCATAAAATAATAAAATTTTGAAATACATTAAAAATGATACGAAATATCATTTATAATCTTCTTAGAATCATAGCATAAATTACAAATACTTACCAGATATTGGTCATGTATGAAAGATAGATTTTGTACATAACTATCGTTCAATTTCTACAAAAACATACTCTTTGTTGGAATTTGGTAGGATCTTCATAATTTTGTGTTCAATCACATCAGTTATTATCTCAATTTTATCGGTATCCAGCCCATCAATCAAATTTACTTCAATTCCAACTATGATGACAGTAGGACTAAGATGCATTGTTTTTATGGTGACAACTTTGTTAACTTCAGGTATTGCAGTAACAATATCCACAATCTGTTTTCTTTGTTCTGGAGAGATGGATTCTCCGATTAACAGTCCTCTGTTTTCTTTGGCCAAGAAAAAAGCAAACGACATTAGCAGTATTCCAATAATAATTGAGCTTATAGAATCATATACAGTATTTTCAGTTATGTCTGTAAGAAATATCCCCACAGCTGCAATTCCAATTCCTAACAATGCAGCAGTATCCTCCACCACCACAGTTAGAATTGAAGTATCTTTACTATTTTTAAATTCATTATACAAAGTTGAAGGTAGTATACTTTCACCTCGCTCTTTAATTGGTTTTTTAAATTGAATTAGCGCAATTCTTAATGCATTTGCCTCAAAACCAAATGCAATTGCAAGTACAATGTAATTTATTACAGGATTTTCAAAATGATGTCCCGTTCCCAACAAAGATGAGAATCCCTGTTCAAGTGACAATATGCCAGATATTCCAAAAATCATAGTAGCGACAATAAATGACCAGAAAAATTGGGATTTTCCAAAACCGAATTGATGCAAATCAGTAGCAGGTTTTTTACTTATTTTGATGCCCAATAACAATAAAATTTGATTAACAGTATCTGAAGTAGAGTGATAAGATTCTGCCCACATTGAAGCACTGCCCGTCATTGCAGCTGCAATAAACTTTGTAACTGCAATTCCCAAATTTCCAAAAAGGGCAGCATAAACTGCTCTAGTAGACCCAGATGCCAAGGTTATTTTTCTATAGAATCCTTATTTGAAGTAGTGTTTTCTTTATCAAGTTTTTTCTTTATTTCATTAGATTCTTTTTCCATCTTCTTTTCAATTTCATCTGTTTCTTTTTCTATCTTTTGTTCTAAGTTTTTCTGTTTTTCTTCAATTTTTTCTACATGGACTTTTATCTTCTCGTCAATTTGTTCTTCAATTTGTTCTGCTAATTTCTCTTCAGCAACAGGCAAAATCTTTCGTTTTGTTAAAAATAAAATTCGTAAAATAGACTCAACTAGTATTGCATAAATTACAAAGCCGAGGATTTTACCTAAAAATGGAACAAATCCATATGCCCTATCTAATATATCATTTGGAGTAAAGAAAATGTTACTGGTGAGAAAAATACCCAATAAAGCAAAGGGAATTAATTTAGCAAAATCTTTTGCAAGATCTTCTTTGTAATATGCAGATATTCTTACTGTAACTACCAAAGAGATGACAATCAAAAACACATGTTCTGTAGGTAAGTCAGGTGCCATGAAAAACAAAAAGGTGGAATAAACAACAAACCAGACTAAAATAACTAATGGAAATATGATGACGTATTTGAAAACATATGCTATGATCGAGGTAATCTTTTTCCCATCTGTTTGATATTTTTTTAATCTTAAAGGAATCATTTCACGTCTTGCAAGAAATCTATAGAAATTCCAGATGAAAATTCCATAAATCACCATCCCAATAGAATAGCCAATCAAATCTGTAACTGGCACATCAGTTCCAAATTGACTTGTAATATTTTCAAGATCAGTAAGCGTAGAAATTAGATTATCATCAAATGTTATGCCTCCAAGAGTTAAAAGACCAAAAAGAACAAAGTGAAACACTGAAAGTCATATCATTTCAATCTATTTAATTTGATGTATGCGATGTCAGTTAAACTAGGAAAGTTCACAGACCAAATAGTCAATTTACAAGTATTGGTTTGAACTCATAAAAAATTGAACCATTTATGAGGTTAATTTTGATTCAGCATTTATTGAAATTCTAAAGGAAGGAAATACATTAAAAACGATACAAGACATCCTGTATAATCCTCGAGATTTTATATAACGATCAACTTCATGAAAATACCCTTATTTTGGAGAAAAAGGGCACAGATAAGCAAAATTTTATTCATATAATTTTTCAGATTCTAAAACAAAGTTAGCGTTATTTGTTGTGAGAGATAATTTAGATTTAGGCAATTCTATCTCAAAAACAGTACCTTGTCCTATTTTACTTTCAAATGATACACTCCCGCCATGTTGCTCAATAATGGTTTTACAACTTGACAATCCCAATCCAGTTCCAATTTGTCTAGTTGTGAACAGAGGATCAAAAATTTTAGAGATTAATTCGTCAGGAATTCCAGGCCCAGAATCTTTAATTCGTATTTTTGTATGAGAGTCACTTTCATTCAGAGTTATAGCAAGTGTGCCATTTCCTTCCATTGCTTGAATTGCATTTAATAGTAAATTGGCAAAGACATTTTCCATTTTAGTTTTATCACATTTAATCATGCAGTCATTTTCTGGTAATTGTACTATTACATTCGCAGTATCAATTATTTCTGAAATTACAGATTCAATGATTTTTCCAATTGAACACTCTTCTAGATCCAGAGGTTTTGGATTTACAAAATCAAACACCTGGTTAATCTGATGATCCATTCGGAGTATAGAACGATTAATTGCTTGGAACAAATTCAAATGTTGTTCATTCAAAGATTTATTTTTTGTTTGTAATATTTCAATGGAGTTTTTAATCACACTTAAAGGGTTTTTCAAGTCATGTGCAATTCTGACAGACAATTCTCCCATTATTTCCTGTCTTTTTCTCTTAATGTGTTTGAATTCTTGTTTTAACAATGTGATTTCAGTAATGTCTTGAATTGCAGTGTTGCTTCCAACAAGCACTCCATTATCATAAAGATTATTTGCGCTAAATAATCCTAGAAATTTTTCGCCATTTCTTTTTCTCAGCCATACTTCTTTATTAGAATAGCATTTTCCAGACTTCCATGTGTTAAACATTTCAGTCATTTCGTCAAGACTTTCTATAGCTGTATGGGCAAAAATATTTTGTCCAATAATCTCATTTTTAGAATATCCTATGGCTTGAGAATATGCCTTATTACAGTTTATAATCTCGCCTTTCAGATTAATGGTTCTAAAAAGTATAAGAGAATTTTCGTATAATTCACGATAAATATCTAAATTATTTGCATCATTAAATGAATTTATTTTTTGAGGCACATGATTTTTTTAAAAAAAGAGCATCTAACAATGTGTGTTATTGAATCAACCAAGCTAAGAACAGCATATTATGTTAACAGATAATCTAAAATTTGAAACTATGAGGCATAAACCGTTTTGAGGATCAATTTTGATTCAAAAAATTTTGAGTTACAAAATCGAACAACAATAGTCAAATACATTATAAAGGATCTCAATTTTTTAGAATCAGTGTCAATAAAAAATATCACAGTTTTAGGATCTGGTGTAATGGGTCACGGCATAGCCCAAGTTTCTGCAACAGCAGGATATAATGTAGTTTTACGAGACATCAAACAGGAATTTTTGGACAAAGCCATGGAGAAGATAAGATGGAGCTTGGACAAACTGGTATCAAAAGAAAAAATTTCAAAGGATGAGGGAGATTCAATTTTTGCAAGAATAAAGCCAATTGTGGATTTGGCAGAAGCAGTAAAAGATGCAGAACTAGTAATTGAGGTAGTTCCCGAAATAATGGACTTGAAGAAAACAGTTTATGCAGAACTGGACAAAGTTGCAGCCCCAGAGGTAATCTTTGCATCAAACACAAGTACGTTGCCAATCACCGAAATTGCAAACACAACATCACGCCCAGACAAATTCATAGGAATCCATTTCTTCAACCCACCACAGTTAATGAAGCTGGTAGAAATAATCCCGGGAGAAAAAACATCGCAAAAAATCACGGATTTAACTCAAGAATATGTCAAATCGGTTAACAAAATCGCCGTACTATGTAGAAAAGACGTTCCAGGATTTATCATAAATAGATTGTTCATCCCAATGGTTCATGAAGCATGTTTTGTCAAAGACAGAACAGGTGCAACCCTTGAGGAGATAGATTCTGCTGTTAAATTCAAACTGAGATTTCCAATGGGGATTTTTGAGCTGGCAGATTTTACGGGAATGGACGTAATTCACAAAGCAACAGTCGAGATGCATCTACGAGACAAAAAAGTGATCAATCCACACCATCTAGTTGAAAAAATGTTTGATGAGAAAAAACTCGGACAAAAATCAGGGGAGGGGTTTTACAAGTATTCTGATGACAAATATGAGAGAGTTGCGCTTTCAGAAGAACTTGCACAAAAATGCAATCCCATTCAACTTGTTGCAAATATTATTAACAATGCCGCATGGCTTGTGACTAACGGTGCAAGTGATATTGAAGAGATCGAAAAAGCGGCACAGTTGGGACTGGGTCTGAAAAAACCATTGTTTGAAACTGCAAAAGAGATCGGCATCAAAAACATTGTAGATGAATTAAACAAACTTGCAACAGAGCATGGAGAGTTTTACAAGCCAGATCCATTACTGGTGTCTATGCAGACTGACTAATCTGTGACTGTAAAAAACACTGAAAAATCCATCATGAATAAATTTTTAATTTGTTTTCAAAGTGCTAACGAGTTTATCGACAAAGAGTAAAAATAGAATGCCCCCCAATTCGTACGTGAGTTGTGCTGTTTTTGGTAATGACTAGGTAATGATGTTAGTTATGATTTGTTGGATGTTTGATCATTCAAATTATCATTTGGATTTTCTAATTTATCAAACAAGGGATCATATTCCTCGGTTTCAATAGTAGGAATAAGTTTTACATCCAAATGGTTTTCCAATTCCGAAAGATGTTTCAGTCCCTGAGGGATTAAAATTTGTAATCCCAGAGCAATATGATTCTCCAGTGATTTTTTTAAATCACCATTTAGTATATTTGTTGTACTATGTTTTTTTGAAATGCTTTCCATTTTTTCAACAACTTCAAGAATCCTCATCAGAGATTGTGTCGATTGTACCGGATAAAGAAAAGACTGGTTAAGCATGAAATATTTTACAGTATCGACAGGAATCGTATTAAGAAACATTGTTGTTAAACGAATTTTATCCTCTTCTAGAAGTTTTTTTGATTTTTCGAACAAATAACGCAATAGACCTGCTTCTTGTCTAAGAAGAGTTAGTAATCTCTCATTCTTTTGAGATTCCAATATTGTCTGTTTAACTTCCGTAACATCCATTGGCTCATTTCCATCAGACAATCTCTTCAAAAAAACATGATTCCATTCGTGAGGTTTTCTTGAGGAGGGAGTTACTTTTAAAATTACAATTACACGTTTGTTTGGTAATTTGATATTAGTTTTTCGAAAAATCAAATTTTTTATCGGGATGCTGGGTTGAATATGTTTAATTTTATCTATTATGTTTCGCTTTAATTGATCAGAATCATCTAATCCACAAATTCTGTCATTAAGATGTAATGGTTTTTTTCTGTTATTATCTATACCAAAAATTATTGTGCCACCATTTGTATTTGCAAAAGCACAAACTGATCTTGCAAATCTATCACTATCTTCATTTACGTCTTGCTTAATTTCTAAAATATCATTTTCATCATACCCTTCATTAACCAAATCAACAATCTTTCCATAAGTCCATTGCTCAACATCATCAGGAATTTCGATCATACTTTATGAACATCTACTAAATTGTCTCTTTATAAAAATGACTTAATAAGATAGGCATAGAATCATTTTTTGTTTTAGACTCAACAGATTGAATCTGATCTAACCAAAGTCGCTTTCTATCCGCATTCAAATTCACCAACCTTTCAACTGTCTTGAATTTTCCAATCTGATCAATTGCATCAGAAAGGATGGCAGCCCTTAACCGATTAACCCTCAACACTTTCATGACTTGATACAGATGTCCATTTTTCTCAGTTGTGTAAGATGTTCAATCGGTTTATTCCCTAAATTCCCAATATCACACTTTTTCCAAATTTTGTCCTGTATGAAAATGCTATTTTGTACGAAAATCATATTTTCACGTATTTTTTTAAAAAAATTCATCTCCATTTATCTCCATTTAATTCATGCCTGGCTTTTGAAAAATAAATGGAGATTTTTACATTTATTCCTCAAATTATAGGCAATGTGCCATAATCTAGTAAATTGCTAGGATAGATGCTATAACCATCAGGGCAAGTTACCCAAGATTTTAGGGAAACCGTAAAGACTCCAAACCTAGGAATATCTCTTTTAGCAAAACAAGGATCACACTCATGAATAGAGAATCAGAAAACCAAACTACAAGAAAGTTAAGATCCTAAAAAAAGAAAATGAGAGGACGGTTAATCCTCATCATAGTCAGAGTCGTAATCTACGTCATCATTGTCGTCATCATATTGATAACTCATAGTAGATGTGGGTTGGAATTCTTGAATTTAAACAAGATGAATGATTTGTTCTCAAAGTTTTACTATCACAATCTGTATTACCTGCAACCAACTGCAAACAAGAATTTGTAAATTCAAGATTAATTTGGTTGTCCTAGTTCTGAATAAAGTCAATTATGCTTTACTTCATTTACTTGTTTCCAGATGGCACGTCATGAGTAAAACCTCAAACAAAGCAAAAAAAGAAGCAAAGAAATCTGAAAAAGATAAAACTAAATAATTTATTTCTAGTGTAATCTTTTTTCTTTTTTATTTATGTTCTCAAAATGATTCCTACATGTATAGTGAAATCAGCATGAAATCCAAATGTTCGTTAAAAATTGTTATTGTAATTTCTTATGAATCTAAAAATTGCACAAAGGCGGATCTGCCCCCTAGGCAATTAGTCGAGTTATCGTGAATCCATACATTGGATTCTCAAACGAATGATCATCTGCAATTGACTTTGGGCTAAATGAAATCAACTACTTTATTCCTTAATTACACGAATTAACACTGAGTATTTCGTGATACAGTTGCGTCTAAATCATAACACTTGGCAAGACACCAGGATTTTGGTGAAAAAATAATGGAGACATTATGCTGGTCAAATTGCAATTCTTACAAAGAGTCAGAGTATGTGATTATTGGAATTTCCGACGAATCTCATTCACATTCATTACGAAAAGGGACTTCAGAAGCGCCTGACAGAATAAGGAAAATCTCAAGAACAAGGGACGTATACGTAGAAAACAACAAGGAATCTTTGGCATATACAAATTCTGGAAAAGCTCAATCAAAAATCTTTGACTTGGGAAATATATCTAGAGAAAATATCCCGCTAGTCTATGAAAGAATAACTTATGATGGAAAAGTGCCAATAACTATTGGAGGAGACCACTCTCTTACGGCATCCATCATACAGGGATTGGGAAATAAACGCGGACCTATTTCTCTTGTCTACTTTGATGCACATCCAGATTTTCTTTCATCCACCAGAAATTTTTACGGTTCAGTTGTGTATGACTGTCTTCCGTATATTGATCCCAAGTCAAGTGTGATGATTGGTATCCGTAGTCCTGAATTAGAAGAGATCGAAAACATACAAAAATATGGAATCACGGTATTTTCACCTGCCGATATTCAATACTATGGTTTCAAACAGGTAATCGAGGATATTCTCTCAAAGATAGGAAAAAACATCTACGTGTCTTTTGACATGGATTGTATAGATCCTGCCTTTGCACCAGGTGTTTCAGTTCCCGTACCTATGGGATTAAATCCAATCACTGCATCAATTCTTCTAAAAAGTATCACACAGGATGGGATATTGGGAATGGACATGATGGAAGTTTGTCCTAAATTTGATATTCAAGACAACACATCGCATTTAGCATCACGAATGATTTGCGAGTTATTGTCTTCTGTTAAAGTAAAACCTAAACTTCCTAATTTCTAAATTAGAAACAGATTCCATTCCAAGCAAATTTTGTATGCCTATGCAGCAATTAGCTCCAGAATTTTCTCTACTGCTTCCTTGGGGGTATCAACGCCAACTATCTTGACATTCTCTCTTTGATCAATAAAACCATCAATGAACTTCTCAACTGAACCGCCCAAATTTCTAATTGCAACCATTGGTTTTTTGTACATATATGCAGCAGTAGTTTCAGACAGAGTTCCAGAACCCCCTCCAATAATTATTACGCCATCAGCAGACAGTGCATTTAGGAAATCACGAGCAAGCCCCATTCCAGTTGGAATGACCACATCACAGAATTCATTGGCCATGGCAGGATCATTTTGAGGAATGATGCCAACTGTTAAACCATTGCCATCCTTAGCGCCATGAGCTGCCGCAGTCATCACCCCGCCTAATCCTCCACAAATCAACACAGAGCCGGATTTTGCAACCTCCATTCCCACATCATATGCAATTTTTTCATGTTCCGGAGTGCACCCACTTGTATTGTGTCCTATTACTAAGATCTGCCTTTTCTTGACCACAGCCAGAATAGAAAAAATGGTTTGAAATACCTTTCCGAGAGAAAAAGATATTAGTAAAAAATTCAACATCACTTTATGGAAAGACGTTCAATGCCAGTATGTTTTACAGAAAAACAGTACAAAATGATCGAAGAATTTGCCAAGAGAAACGGCATGCTTAATGCAAGTCAAGCTCTTGAGAAAATCCTTAGCCAATAAACAATTTTTTTGTTATTTTTATTTTGTTTACATTTATAGATTAAGTCATATCAGAAGGATCAAAATGGGATTTTTTAGTAAAAAACCATCATACTGTGCAATTTGCAACAAAGAGTTGTCACACAAACACAAACCGAAAAGAGAGTGGAACATCAAAGGGGTGCTGTGCGGTGATTGTCATTTTGAAAAATCAAAGGAATACTATGAAGGCAAGGTCAGACAACCATGTGTAGAATGCGGAGAGACGCAGAAAATTACAGACTTGTGGGAACCAAGATGGCAATGGGACATGGAGGGTTTGTTATGCAAGAAATGTTTTGACAACAAAGAGGAAAGTCACGGTAAAAAGAAAAACTTTTGCTCATTATGTGGCGGAAAGATGGGTTTAATCAGATACAATCCAAAGGGACATTGGAAGATTGAAGGACAGTTATGCAGAAGATGTTGGGATGAAAAGAAATCAGAGTTGGGATAAACGTGGGATTTTTTAAAAAAACAAAATGTGATTTGTGCGATAAAAAATTCTCAAAAGAAGAAGAGTTAATGAACCACAAACAGATTGTTCACGGCAAAGATTTGCAGTATGATTGTAAAGAGTGTAACAAATTTTTCTCAAACATGGAAGATATGAGAACCCATTTACAAAGAGAGCACAGCTACAAAAAAGACAGATAAATTAAATTGCTTTAACTGTTTTAACTACTGGTGGTCTTACTTTGGTAAATACTCGAAATCCACAGATACATTTGATTTCAGGCAATCTTGATAGTTCAGTGTTTGAAACTATGGTTCCGCATCGCAGACAAGAATAGTTTACATCAAATGTTTCAACAGGAGTTTCCTCAATTTCATCATCATCAAAATTTTCAACCATGTTTATCATCAAAATTTCTATAATTTAAGGCTACCAGATTATGTCAAGGACAATTCAATGTAAACATCGTCAGGGATCTTTAGCCTCATTAGTTGTCGGATAGCTTTATCATCAGCGTTGATATTGATAATTCTTCGATGCATTTTCATCTCCCATTTTTCATAAGTTTCTGTTCCGCTACCGCAAGGAGATTTTCTAGTTGCCACATGCAATCTTTTTACAGGAAGTGGTGTTGGACCTTTTACCTTAACGCCTGTCTTTTTACCAATACCCATGATTTCACCGCAGACGCCATCTAATTTTGGCAGACTGGTTGAAGTGAGTTTAACACGGGCGGTTTGAGTCATAAAAGATCCGCCTATGGTTTGTACTCTTCGGTAATTTCCTTTACAATTCCTGCTGCGATAGTTGCACCCATGTCTCTAAGTGCGAATCTACCCATTTCAGGGAATTCTTGGAATGTTTCAATACAAGTTGGTCTCACCGGTCTGATTTTAACAATTGCAGAGTCACCAACTTTGAGGAATTTTGGATTTTCTTCTTCAACTGCGCCAGATGCTGGGTTGATCTTTTGGAGGAACTCAGTAACTGTTGCTGCTACTTGTGCTGTGTGTGCATGCATTACTGGCGTATAACCAGGAGCAATTGCTGTTGGGTGGTGAATAACGATAATTTGTGCCTTGAATTCTTTTGCAACCATTGGTGGTGCATCAGGAGTTCCAAGTACATCGCCTCTCTTGATATCTTTCTTTTCAATACCTCTAAGGTTGAAACCAATGTTGTCACCTGCTTCTGCAGATGGCATTTCTGTGTGGTGAGTCTCAATAGATTTGATTTCACCTTGAGCACCAGATGGCATGACAATAATTTTTTGTCCTGCTTTCATAATACCGGTTTCAACTCTACCTACTGGGACTGTACCTACACCGGTAATGGTGTAAACGTCCTGTATTGGAACACGTAATGGTTTACCTACTGGCTTTTCAGCAATAGTAAAGTCATCAAATGCTTCAAGCAAAGTTTTACCTTTATACCAAGCCATGTTCTCGGATCTTTTAACGAGATTGTCACCTTTCCATCCAGAAACTGGAATGAATGGTACGTTCTCTAGTTTGTAACCTACAGATCTTACTAATTTTTCACCTTTCTCTTTGGCTGCATTAAAAGCGTCTTCTTTGTATTCTACTGCATCCATTTTGTTGATTGCAACAATTAGTTGGCTTACACCAAGTGTCTTAAGCAAGAATGCGTGTTCTCTTGCTTGTCCACCAGCTGCAATTGCAGTATCAGTTTCGCCTTCTTTTGCTGAAAGTACTAAAATGGCTGCATCTGCTTCAGAAGCACCAGTAATCATGTTTTTAATAAAGTCCCTGTGACCAGGAGCGTCAATCAAAGTAAAGAAGTACTTTGGTGACTCAAATTTTTGGAAAGCTAGATCGATTGTAATACCTCTCTCTCTTTCATCTTTAATGTTATCCATAACCCAAGCATACTTGAAAGTATCACCTTTTCCGGTCTTTTCTGATTCTGCACCGTGAGCTGCAATAGTTCTTTCATCTACAACCCCAAGATCCATCAAAAAATGACCCATAGTAGTTGATTTTCCATTATCAATATGTCCTGTAACAATCAGGTTCAAGTGTGGTTTATCTGCCATATGAAATGCCTAACTGAGGGCATTTATTACTGTTATGAATTTTTGAACAAAAATTTAAAAAAATTCAATTAATTTCAGATCACGAAACTTTGTCAAAAGCACATAAATCAAAGGATTAAAAATAAAAAAATATGAAAATTACAGTTTCCGTTATCAAAGCAGACGTAGGTGGAGTAGGCGGCCACACAAAACCCAGTGATGGACTAATTGAAGCAATTAGAAACACAGTCAAGAATTCAGGGGATTTACTAATTGATCACTATATTGGTTATTGTGGAGATGATACCCACATTGTCATGACACATACTCATGGTGTGGATAATGAAAAAATTCACAAATTAGCATGGGATGCATTCATGGCGGGAACTCAAGTTGCAAAAGAAGAGGGACTGTATGGCGCAGGACAAGATTTGCTTAAAGATTCTTTTTCAGGCAATGTAAAAGGTATGGGTCCTGGAGTTGCAGAGATGGAATTCGAAGAAAGACCAAACGAAGCATTTACTGTGTTTGCGGCAGACAAAACAGAACCTGGTGCATTCAACTATCCAATTTACAGAATGTTTGTAGATGCACTAAGTAACACAGGGTTAATTGTAAACAAGAGTCTTGCAGCAGGAGTAAAGATGCACATTATGGATGTTGAAAAAGCACAGATTGCAGAACTTGAATTATGGCAAGACAAGCCTACAATTGAAGCTGCATTGATGTATCCAGGCAGATATGTTGTAGATTCAGTATACACAAAAGATGGGGAACCAATTTTAGATGCATCAACTGACAGATTACACAACATTGCAGGAACGTATGTTGGAAAAGACGATCCAATTTGTCTAGTAAGAACACAAAAAAATTTTCCAGCAACAGAAGAAGTAGGAAGTGTGTTTAACAATCCACATTATGTTGCAGGAAACACAAGAGGAAGTCACAATATGCCATTAATGCCTGTAAAACTAAATTCAGCTGCAACAATCAACTTTTGCATTCCAATTGTACAGGCACTAGTGTTCAGCATGCACAATGGAAAGTTAACGGGACCATTTGATGGATTCTCTACTCCAGATTGGGATTACATTAGAGAAATTGCAACAAAGAAAGCAATTGCGATTAGAAGCCAAGGATTTATCCACCCAGCGACACTTGTCCCATCAGAACTAGAATATGCTGAAGGATACAGAGCAAGAATGGATGTTCTTGAAGCAAAGATGAAACCAATGGAAGAGGCATCCTCCAGTGGCGAGAAAAAAGAGAACTACGAAGATCCAGATTAGGGATTTCAAATCTTGCAAATCATGGGAAATAGTTAAATCAAAATGAAGTGTATTCTTTGTATCTTTGAATTCTTTTCAGAAGCTCTTTGATTGGAAAACGTATATTTTCACAGCGTTAGCAGTGATATCATTTTCAAATTTTGTGGCGGTGTTATTTGGACAAACCATACCAGGAGTAGTTTTAGCATTTTTCAAAGTAGCAGGAGAGTATGTGATTTTAGGGGCAGTTTTTATTTTTGCCCTTGCATGGTTGCTCAAAGCAAAGCCACACAATCGCCCAAAACAATATTCTGTTGTAGTATTTGATGTGTTTGGAAAGATAAGCCATATTGATGGAATTAGAACAGAATTCAAAACACACGATGTTGCATGGAGTTTTATGAAACAATACAAAGAAGCGTATCCGTTATACAATTTTGCACTAGTTTCTGAACTTCCAAAATCAGACAAGCCGACAATTTTCAGATACATCTAGATTCAAACTTTTATTCAGGATTGGTAGAGAGTTAGAGTGGAGTTTTCTATTTTAGCTGAATCATTTTACAAAATGGAATCAACCAGAAAAAGATTAGAGTTAACACAATTCTTAGTGGAATTATTTGAGAACACACCACACGACATAATTTCAAAAATTGTGTATCTGTTACAAGGAAAACTAAGACCTGATTTTGAAGGCATTGAGTTAGGCGTTGCAGAAAAACTTGCAATAAGGGCAATCTCAAAATCCTCAGGAATACCAATCAAAAAAATCGAGGACGAATATAGAAAAGGAGGAGACTTGGGGCAAGCAGCATCCATAATACTGGAACAAAAAACACAAACAACATTTCTTGTCGAAGACATCACAATAGAAAGAGTCTATGAAACGCTATTCAAAATTGCAAAATTAGAAGGCTCTCGTTCTCAAGACATGAAAATGAAATACATCTCAAGTTTGCTAAATGATGCAACCCCATTAGAAGCAAGTTACATTTTGAAAATTTTGTTAGGAACGCTACGATTAGGAATTGCGGAAAACACAGTGATGGATGCATTGGCAATAGCGTTTTCTGGAAGTAAAGAAAATAGAAAAAGTTTAGAGCACGCATACAATGTTTCAAGCGACTTGGGAAAGGTTGCAGAAATAATTGCAACAAAAGGAATTGAAGGAGTAGAAAAATTTGAAATTATTTTATTTAATCCAATTAGACCCATGCTTGCAGACAGAGTAAAAAGTGAAGAAGAAGCAATGGAGAAAATGGGAATTGAGTTTGCCGCAGAATACAAACTAGACGGAGAAAGAGTACAACTTCACATTGAAGGAGAAAAAGTGGTATTGTTTTCAAGAAGTTTAGAAAACATATCAAGTTATTATCCCGACATCATAGAAAGAATTCCTAAAGCAGTTCAAGCTGACAACATCATATTGGAAGCAGAAGCAGTAGCAATGAACGAAAACACCGGAGAATTTTTGCCGTTTCAAGAGCTAATGCACAGGAGAAGAAAATACAAGATAGAAAAAGCTGTAACACAATACCCAATTTCAGTGAATTTATTTGATGTTCTATATTGCAATGGCAAAAGCTGTTTAGAATTACCATACAAAGACAGAAGAGAGAAATTAGAAAAAGTCGTAAAAGAAGATGAATTTGTAAAATACATACCAATGACCACAATCAAAAACAAAAACGAAATTGAAGACTTTATGGAAAATGGCATCAATGCAGGTAGCGAAGGATTGATGCTAAAGATGATGGATAAACCATACCAAGCAGGTTCCAGAGGAAATTACTGGTTGAAGTTAAAACGAGAGTATCAAAACGAATTAGGAGACAGTTTGGATCTAGTTGTAATAGGCGGGTTTTTTGGAAAAGGAAGAAGAACGGGAAGTTATGGAACGTTGTTGCTTGCAACATATGATGAAGACAATGATACATTTCCAAGTATTTGTAAAGTGGGAACAGGATTTTCTGATGAATCCTTAGATCAGCTGTATCAAATATTACATCCAAAAGTTACAATCAAAAAAAATCCCCGCATCATTAGCGAGATGGAAGCAGACGTATGGTTTGAACCAGAGCTAGTAGTAGAAGTAGTGGCATCAGAAATTACACTTAGTCCAATTCACAAAGCAGCAGAAGACAAAATTAGAAAAGGCGCAGGACTTGCATTAAGATTTCCAAAATTTACCGGAAAAATAAGAGTAGAAAAAGCAGCAGAAGACGCATCAACTAATGAAGAAGTCATCACACTGTACAGAGGGCAAAAAAAAGTGGCACATGATAAGAATTTGATTTAACATGCTCAAAAAACATCAAAAATCATAGAGGATTTAAATTACCTGAAGATTTTTTACATTCTGTTATGTATAGCGGAGAGCTTGAAGTTCAAGCAAAAAGAAAGGCTATAGCAGTTTTACAAGACGAAATAAACAGAATTCTAAATGCTGCAAGAGAACTAGCAACACTCCCTGAGCTTATGATGAAAAAAGACAAGACAGGAATTAAAAACGCATTAGAGCAAATTTCTACAATTGAAGAAGAAGTAGAAAGCCTAAGACGAAAGATCACCAGAGAAGTTGCAGATGTAGGAGGATTAATCATGAATAGAGAAAATCTCCTAAACACAGCATATACAATGGATGAGATCGCAGGTTACATCACAGGAATTTCATTCAAACTATCAAATGTAAAGCCAGCTACGCTAAAAAGTTCAAAACTTGATCAAGACATCACCAAATTAATCGAGCTTGTTGTCGATGAAGTCTACAAGTTAAATGAAATCATTAGAAGCCTAAACACAAACACTGCAAATGCAATTGAATTGGCTCAAGAAACACAAACAATAGAAAGAGAAATAGACATAAAATATAGGGATGCAACAATTAAACTTCTAAACGAGGTTACATCAACAAAAGAACTGATGTTAATCAAAGACGTCATAGAAGGAATTGAAGAAATGTCAGACAAATGTCAAAGAGTATCTGACTCTTTCATATTATTAGCATTGAGCCTATAAACAATTCACTCTAAATTTTTACTTTATTTTTAATATTTTAAAAATTCCATAAACAACTAGAGAATTCATATACACAGAACGTTTCAGAACAATAATGAAAAGTGAGTTAATTGAAAACAGAATCATTGTGTGGAATATCAAAGATTCACGCAAACTTTTCAGTCAAGGATATTATGGCAAACCAATAGGGATACCAAAACCAAAAATTGATGAAATTGATGCACCGTTGATTTTGGATCTTATCGAAGGATTATACCTTTTAGAAAACAAAAAAATAACCATTAGAAAATCAAAACAAAAAATCACCGTAGAACAATTGACAGACATTTGCAGAAACGAAGTTCATGAGTTTGATAAAAAATATCTAGTTTACAAAAATTTTCGAGACAAAGGATACATCATCAATCCTGGAATAAAATTCGGTTGTGACTTTGCAGTTTATGAAAAAGGTCCAGGAATTGATCACGCGCCTTTTTTAATTCAAGTGTACACTAGAAACGAATCAATTTCAGCAACAGGAATTGTTCTTGCAGGACGACTTGCTACAACCGTTAGAAAGCAATTCATTTTAGCCATTCCAAAAGGAAAGAACAAAGTGGATTTTCTTGCGTTAGACTGGTGGAAAGCTTAGACAGATTTTATGTGGCCAGCTATTCTGTCGTAAATTTCAAAAAGATCTTTCGTGATTCCAAAAGATAAATGATTATTCCACTTATTTCTAATTCTGATAGCACCGTCAGTGGGTTCAACATAGATTGTTGCGTCTTTAACAGATTGCTTTGCAATCATTTCATTTAGCTCAGCATCTGCATTGAGTTTTGATGCCAAACTTCCAGGCCCATCCCATTCAACTTTTTCGACAGTCTTTGAAGCGAAATGACCTTTTGTGGTTAGTTTTGTTTTTGCCACAAAGTTACCAACAGAAGTCCCAGAGTCTCTTTTTACAATAAAATGTGCTTGGAATCTATCTAATGCGCCCCAAGGAAGTGGATCTGGATCTTGCATTTTTTTATCCCTTTTGAATTATTTGTATTGTGTCAATGTTTGAGTTTTTGACATCAAGACATCCCCTATTAGTTATCATTCTAGCTGTATGAGCAAAATATCTGCTATAGTAATCTCCTTTTTCAATATCATCAGTACCAATTTCTTTAGGTTCTGAATCAATTCCAATCGCTTTTAACATTCCACTAAATTTCTCAGGCCATGTTTGATAAACAAATGTATCTGGCTCTGTATCATGCATTAAAAATCATGAATCATACCCACAAATAAAGATATCAAGAAAAAAGTCAGAGATCAATCGAATTAAATATCACAAAAGTTTTGGGATTTTAGCTAATGCCAAAATTCCAAAATAAAATTGCCCTTGTTACAGGAAGCGGAACAG